>NZ_JBVVPZ010000018.1:0-115790 GCF_055811415.1 Mesorhizobium sp. WSM4846 | reverse complement strand
GGGGGAGGGGGATTTGGTCGAGCCACCAGTTCCTGGCATCGACACGCAGCGATTTGCTGCTTTCAGCGCCAACGAGAATCCCCCTCCCCCTTGTGGGGAGGGGTTAGGGGTGGGGGTCCCTCTTCGTCAGAATCCGTATGCCAGCTCTCGGCGTGCAAAATTGACGCCCGCCTCGTCCAACTTGAGGCGCGCGGATGATCACTCTCGACGCCATCACGCTTTCGGTCATCCAGGCGGCGCTGCAGCAGGTCTGCGACGAGATGGACCTGACGTTTTCGCGCGCCGCATTCTCGCCGGTTATCGCCGAGGCCAACGATCGCTCCGACGGCATCTATTCGGCGGTCGATGGTTCGCTGATCGCACAAGGCAGCCAGGGCCTGCCGGTATTCGTCGGCGTCATGCAGTATTCGACCAAAACGGTGATCGAAATGATCGCCGACGGCCGCTGCCTGCCGCCCGAGCCAGGCGATATCTACATCGTCAACGACCCCTATCTCGGCGGCACCCATCTGATGGATGTGCGCTTCGCCATGCCGGTCTACCGCGACGGCAAAATCTTCTGCTGGCTGTCGAACACCGGCCACTGGCCCGATATCGGCGGTTCGGTGCCGGGCGGTTTTTCTGCCTCGGCAACGGCGGTCGAGCAGGAAGGCTTGCGGCTGCCGCCGGTAAAATTGTTCAAGCAGGGCGTGCTCGATCGCGAGATCTACGCCATCATCTGTTCCAACATCAGGGTTGCCGACCAGCGCATCGGCGACATCCGCGCGCAGGCGGCGGCACTGCTGATCGGCCAGGACCGGCTCAATGGAATCCTGGATCGTTACGGCGAGGAAACAGTCGTCGAGGCGATCGCCGAACTGCGCCGCCGCGCCGCCGAGCAGATGCGTGCCAACATATCGGCCATTCCCGACGGCATCTATCGCTCGCGGGCCTTCGTCGATTCCGACGGGGTGGTGAACGAGCCACTGACCATCGCGCTGGCCGTCGAGAAACACGGCGACACGCTCAGCTTCGATTTTTCGGGCTCGTCAAAACCTTGCGCCGGGCCGATGAACAGCGTTCTGGCGACGACCTTGTCGTCGGTCTATCTCGCCATGCGCCACATTTTCCCTGATGTGCCGATCAGCGCCGGCGCCTTCGAGCCGCTGATCGTCAAGCGGCCGGAAGGCACTTTCCTCGACGCCAAATATCCGCGCCCGGTATCGGGCTGCGCCGCCGAGGTTTCGCAGCGCATCGCCGAGGCGGTGTTCGCGGCGATGGTGCAGGCATTGCCTGACAAGGTGACGGCGGCCCCGGCCGGCTCCAGCGGCAATTTCGCGCTCGGTGGCAACGACCCGGCGCGCGGCCGCGACTACGTCATGTACCAGATCTCCGGCGGCGGCTATGGCGGCAATGCGGGTCATGATGGCCTGAGCAATGGCTGCTCGACCATCGGCATCTCCAAATCGCCGCCGGTCGAGATCATGGAGCAGGCGTTTCCGGTGCTCTACCGCCACTATGCCCTGCGCGAAGGCTCGGGCGGCGCCGGCAGGCATCGCGGCGGTTTCGGCCTCGCCTATGAGGTCGAGATCCTGCGCGGCGATGCCCGCGCCTCCTTCGTCATGGACCATGGCCGTTTCGGCCCGCAAGGCGCGCTCGGCGGCAAGGACGGCGCGGTCAACACGGTGACCGTTTTTCGCGACGGCGCGGAGCATGTGCCGCTGCACCTCTCCAAGGAGCAAGACATCGCGCTGCAGGCCGGCGACCGCGTGCGCGTCGGCACGCCGGGCGGCGGCGGCTATGGTGATCCCCTGCAGCGCGATCCGGAACTGGTGCTGCGGGATGTCAGGCTGGGGTACTATACGCCCGAACAGGCCAGCGAGAAATTTGGCGTTGCCCTTTCCGCGGACGGGTCGGCAGTCGACCGAGCCGCCACCGAGCGGGCACGAGCAGCCGGCTGACCGCCGAAGCTGCCAATCGGCCTTGCCGCGGCGTGCTTGCCGCAGGGCATGTCGTTTCCGTCTCCGCCGCGCCCACAAAACCCCGTAGACTTCTCCCATCAACGGAGATTTGGATCATGCGCCTTTTCGGTCGTTTCTTGGCTGCCGCTTCCGTCGCCATGGCGCTCGCCACCGGCGCTGCCTCCGCCCAGGACAAGAAACTCAAGCTTGGCACCGAGGGCGCCTATCCGCCTTTCAACTATGCCAATGCCGATGGCACGCTGGGCGGCTTCGACATCGATCTCGGCAAGGCGCTGTGCGCCGAGATGAAGACCGAGTGCGAGTTCGTCGTGCAGGATTTCGACGGCTCGATCCCGGCCCTGCAGGCCGGCAAGTTCGACGCCATCATCAACATCACCATCACGCCGGAACGCGCCGAGAAGGTCGACTTCACCCACAAATACTACCAGACGCCACCGGCCATCGCGGTGCCGAAGGATTCGACCGTCACCGGCACCTCGCCCGAGGACCTGAAAGGCAAGGCGCTTGGCGTGCAGAGCGCCACGATCCATCAGAATTTCGCCGAGCAGAAATACGCAGGCTCGACCATCAGACCGTATCCGACCGGCGACGACGCCCGTACCGACATGGTCAACGGCCGCCTCGACGCGGTGATGGACGGCTCGATCCTGCTGACCGAATGGCTGGAGAAGCCCGAGGGCGCCTGTTGCAAGCTGCTCGGCACCCTGGCGCCAGACCCGGCCATCCATGGCCCGGGTGTCGGCATCGCGCTGCAGAAGGGCAACAAGGAGTTGGCCCAAAAACTCGACGCGGCGATCGACGCCCTGCGCGCCAACGGCAAATACAAGGAAATCAACGACAAGTATTTTGCCTTCGACGTCTACGGCGAGTAGGCGGAGGCGCACCGAGCGCCAACATCGACAATTGGTGAAGCCCGAACGGCGCTCCCCCTTCTACAGCAGCATCGTCGGGCCGGCCTCCACTTTCCCGCTTGACTGACCCGCCGTACCGAATACGCTATTGGGGAAAATACCGGCTCCGACCGCCGGGCGGCAAAAATGCCTCGTATGCCTCGCCTTCCGCGGCGGCGGCTGCGGGGCATTGTTATTTTGGGGATTTGCTTGGGACGGCGTATTGAAATCGGCATCCTTTACTCGCGGTCGGGCAACTACCGCCTGCTGTCCGAATCCTGCCGTTCCGGTGCGATGACGGCCATCGCCGATGTCAACGCCGATCCCGCCATCCCGATCGAATTCGTTCCTGTGGAGCGCGACCCGCAAGGCAACATCGACGGCTACGCGACGGGATGCGCCGACATTCTCGCCAACAGCGGCGCGCGCCACATCATTGGCTGCATCACGTCATGGAGCCGCAAGGAGGTCATCCCGATCCTCGAGCGCGCCGGCGGCACGCTCTGGTATGCCTGTCCCTATGAGGGCTTCGAAGCGAACGAGCATGTCGTCTACATGCACGCTTGCCCGAACCAGCATCTCGTTCCGCTGCTGGCCCATGTCGTGCCGCGCTTCGGCGCCAACGGTTTTCTGCTCGGCTCGAACTACATCTGGGGCTGGGAGACCAACCGTGTCGCCCGCGACCTGATCGCAGATGCCGGCGGCAAGGTTTTGGGCGAGCGCTATCTGCCGCTCGGCGAGGTCGATGTCTCCAGGCTGATCGCCGAGATCCAGGCGACCCGGCCGGATTTCGTCCTGAACAACCTGATCGGTTCCTCGTCCTACGCCTTCATTGCGGCCTATGCCAAACTTGCCGAACGCGACCCGCATTTCAGGCCGGAGCGCTGCCCGATCCTGTCCTGCAATCTCACCGAATGCGAGTTGCCGGCGCTCAACGGGGCGGGCAATGGCCACCTTTCCGTCGGGCCATACTTTCACGATATCTCGGCAGCGGATCGCCATGGCGATTCGGCGCCCTCCACCATGCCTGCCTCGTCCTTCGAGGCGGCGGCCTATGCCTCGGTGCGGACGCTTGCCGAAATCCTCGCCTGCAATCCCGGCGCACAATGGCCGGATCTTTCCCAGGCCTTTGCCGGAACCTCGTTTCGAACCCCGTTCGGCGACATCTCCATCGATCCGCAAACCCAGCACGCCACCTTGCCGGTGCAGATCGGGCGCATCGAGGGCACCGCGTTCAAGACCGTCACGCTGACCAAGGGTGTCGCGCCCGATCCCTATCTGTCCCGCTATGACCGGACCGAGACATTCGGCCGCCCACGCTTGAGGGTGGTGTCGTGAGCAGGGTCCCGCGCATCCCGAATCTCGGCGGCGCCACGGCCTTTGTCCTGCATCGTCCGCATCCGACGGTGCTAGCTATCACGCGGCAATTGTCGGCCATCGGCCTCGAGACGGTCGGCTGCTGGCCGGAACTGCCGGCCGAGGCGCTGGCGGCGGACTTCGTTTTCTTCGATGCCGATCTCGGCTTCGACGAACAATTCCCGTGGACGCCGGGTGAGGCGCCGATGCCGCTGGTCGCGCTGATCGGCTCCGAAGCGCCGGGCCGCATCGAGTGGGCGCTGTCGCACAAGGCCGACGCCCAGTTGCTGAAGCCGGTCGGCAATGCCGGCGTCTACAGCGCCCTTTTGATCGCGCGGCAGAGTTTCGAGGCGCGCAAGCTTTTGGCAAGTGAGATATCGTCGCTTCGCCTGCGCGTCGCAGAGCGCCAGACCATCGTGCGCGCGGTGGAGGCCTTGTCCAAAGGCGCTGAGGACGGCCGCGCCTATGCGCAGCTCCGGTCGCTGGCGATGAGCTGGCAGATCAGTGTCGAAGAGGCCGCGCGCAGGATCGTGGCGATGACGGAAGAAGGCGGCGATGACCAATCCCATCGCGCCTGATCTTCCGGCAACCGGGCGCATGCCGGCCAGGCCGCGCGCCGGCGTCTGGCGGCGCCTGGTCAAGCGTCCTCTGGCGTTGATCGGCCTGGTGATCGTTGCCGTCGTCGTGGCCGGCGCCGTCCTGGCGCCGTGGCTGACCGGCTACGATCCGAACGAGCAGATGTTCGACGGGCTGACGCTTGAAGGCGCGCCCTTGCCGCCGAATGCCAGCTTCTGGCTGGGCACGGATCTGCTCGGCCGCGATCTGCTGACCCGCATCCTTTTCGGCGCACGCACCTCGCTGATCATCGGCATCGTCGCCAACGGCGTGGCGCTTCTGATCGGCACGCTGGTTGGCGTCACCGCGGGATATTTCCGCGGCTGGATCGGTGGCGCGCTGATGCGCTTCACCGATCTGATGATGGCCTTTCCGGCGCTGCTGCTCGCCATCTGCCTGGCGGCGGTGCTCCAGCCGAGCCTGTGGATCGTTGCCATGGTGATCGCTCTGGTGAACTGGGTGCAGACCGCGCGGGTCATCTACACCGAGACCAGCTCGCTGGCCGAGCGCGAGTTCATCGACGCCGAGCGTACGATCGGGGCCAGCGCGCCACGCATCCTGTTTCGCCATATCCTGCCGCATCTGCTGCCGACGATCATCGTCTGGGGCACGCTCGGCATCTCGACCACAGTGCTGCTCGAAGCAACGCTCAGCTATCTCGGCATCGGCGTGCAGCCGCCGACCGCATCCTGGGGCAACATCATTTTCGAGAACCAGACATATTTTCAGGCAGCGCCCTGGCTGGTCTTCTTTCCTGGTGCGGCGATCCTGGCGCTGGCGCTGGCCTTCAACCTCATCGGCGATGCGCTGCGCGACATCCTCGATCCGACGCAAAGGGGCCGGGCATGATCGCCTATCTCGGCCGCCGCGTTATCCAGTCCGTGCTCATCCTGCTCGGCGTCTCATTGATCACATTTGCACTGCTCTACCTGCTGCCCGCCGACCCCGTCCGCCAGATCGCCGGCCGCAGTGCCACGCCCGAAACGGTCGAGAACATCCGCCGGCAGCTCGGCCTCGATCAGCCCTTCTTCATCCAGTACTGGCACTATCTGATCAGCCTGCTCAGCGGCGATCTCGGCCGCTCCTACATCCAGCGTTCCGAGGTCACGGAGCTCATCGTCTCGCGACTGCCGGCAAGCCTGCTGCTGATGGTCGGCGCCATCCTTTGCGAGCTGGCGATCGGCCTGACGATGGGCCTTGTTGCCGCCGTCAGGCGCGGCACCGCCACCGACCAGACGCTGATGGTCGCGTCCTTTGTCGGCGTCTCGGCGCCGCAATTCGTCGTCGGCCTGCTGCTCCTTTATGTATTCGCCGTGCGGCTCGGCTGGTTTCCGATCGGCGGCTACGGCACCTGGCGCCATTTGGTGCTGCCCTCGCTGACCATGGGGATCCTCGGCGCCGGCTGGTACGCCCGCATGATGCGCTCGTCGATGATCGACGTGCTGCGCCAGGACTATATGCGGACCGCCCGCGCCAAGGGCCTTGCACGCAGCGCCATCATTTTCCGCCACGCGCTGCCCAACGCCATCCTGCCGGTCATCGCCATGATCGGCATCGACATCGGCATCTTCATGGGCGGCATCGTGGTGGTCGAAAGCGTGTTCGGCTGGCCCGGCATCGGCCAGCTTGCCTGGCAGGCCATCCAGCGCGTCGACATTCCGATCATCATGGGTGTCACCCTGGTTTCGGCCTTCGCCATCGTGCTCGGCAATCTCCTGGCCGACACCGTCGCACCGTTCATCGATCCGCGCATCAAGCTCAGATGAAAGCCAAAAAAGACCGGTAACAACCAGAGAAAGGGAACATGAGATGAAGAAATTCTTGACCTCCAGCGTGGCCGTGTCGGCGCTCGCGCTGATGCTCGGCATGACAAGCGTCCGCGCCGAGGACGCCGTCGACCCGAACGCCAAGCAGGGCGGCGCGATCACCATCACCTACAAGGACGACGTCGCCACGCTCGATCCGGCCATTGGCTATGACTGGCAGAACTGGTCGATGATCAAGAGCCTGTTCGACGGGCTGATGGACTACGAGCCGGGCACCACCAATCTGCGTCCCGACCTCGCCGAGAGCTACGAGATTGCGCCCGACGGCAAGACCTTCACGTTCAAGCTGCGCCAGGGGGTGAAGTTCCACAATGGCCGCGAGATGACCGCCGACGACGTGAAATATTCGCTCGATCGCGTCACCAATCCGAAGACGCAGAGCCCGGGCGCCGGCTTCTTCGGCTCGATCAAGGGCCATGACGAAGTCGCTGCCGGCAAGGCGGAAAGGCTGGCGGGCGTCACCGTCGTCGATCCCTACACGATCAAGTTCGAGCTGACCCGGCCCGACGCCACCTTCCTGCATGTCATGGCCATCAACTTCTCGCATGTCGTGCCGAAGGAGGAAGTCGAGAAATACGGCGCGGATTTTGGCAAGCATCCGGTCGGCACCGGGGCTTTCAAGTTCGCCGAATGGACGCTCGGCCAGCGCGTCGTCTTCGAGCGTAACCCGGATTACTGGCACAAGGGCCTGCCGCATCTCGACAAGGTCACCTTCGAGATCGGCCAGGAGCCGATCGTGGCGCTGCTGCGGCTGCAGAAGGGCGAGATCGACATTCCCGGCGACGGCATTCCGCCGGCCAAGTTCCAGGAGGTGATGGCCGATCCCGAGCAGAAGGCCCGCGTCGTCGAGGGCGGCCAGTTGCACACCGGCTACATCACCATGAACACCACCATGGCGCCCTTCGACAATGTGAAGGTGCGGCAAGCGGTCAACATGGCGATCAACAAGGACCGTATCGTCCAGCTGATCAACAACCGTGCGGTGCCGGCCAATCAGCCGCTGCCGCCGTCGATGCCGGGCTACGACAAGGAATTCAAGGGCTATCCCTATGACGTGGCCAAGGCCAAGGCTTTGCTTGCCGAGGCCGGTCATCCCGACGGTTTCGACACGCAGCTGTTCGCGATGAACACCGATCCCAACCCGCGTATCGCCCAGGCGATCCAGCAGGATCTGGCGGCAGTCGGCATCAAGGCCAGCATCCAGTCGCTCGCGCAGGCCAATGTTATCGCCGCCGGCGGCGACAAGGCCGGCGCGCCGATGATCTGGTCCGGCGGCATGGCCTGGATCGCCGATTTCCCCGATCCGTCGAACTTCTACGGGCCGATCCTCGGCTGCGCCGGCGCGGTTCCGGGCGGCTGGAACTGGTCGTGGTACTGCAACAAGGATCTCGACGCCAAGGCGGCGGAGGCCGACTCGATCGTCGATCCGGCCAAATCAGGCGAACGTGCCGAGATGTGGAGCGCGATCTACGGCAAGATCATGGAAGACGCGCCCTGGGCGCCGGTCTTCAACGAGCAGCGTTTCACCATGAAATCGGCCCGGATGGGTGGCGCCGACAATCTCTATGTCGACCCCGTCCATATCCCGATCAATTATGACAATGTGTATGTGACCGATGTGCAATAACTGCGACTACACCATCCATGGGCGCCATCACCATTTCGGCTGGGACAATTCCTTTGTCCCGACTGAGCGGGTGGCGCCCGGTTCGACGATCGAGTTCCAGTGCCTCGATTCGTCGGGTGGCCAGCTTCAGGCCGACAGCACCGTTGCTGACGTCGCTTTGCTCGACTTCGCCAAGGTGAACCCCGTCACCGGGCCCATCTATGTCGAAGGTGCCGAGCCGGGCGATGCACTGAAGGTGACGATCGAGATGTTCAGGCCGTCCGGCTTCGGCTGGACGGCGAACATTCCGGGGTTCGGGCTGCTCGCCGACGATTTTCCGGAGCCGGCGCTGAACATCTGGACATACGACGCCGCCTCGCTCGAGCCGGCGCTGTTCGGCAAGCATGCCCGCGTGCCGCTGAAACCCTTTGCCGGCACCATCGGCAACGCGCCGGCTGAAATGGGCCTCCACTCGGTGGTGCCGCCAAGGCGCGTCGGCGGCAATCTCGACATCCGCGATCTCGCGGCCGGCACCACGCTCTATCTGCCGGTGGAGGTGGCCGGTGCGCTGTTTTCGGTCGGCGACACGCATGCCGCGCAGGGCGACGGCGAAGTGTGCGGCACGGCGATCGAAAGCCCGATGGATGTCGTGCTCAAGCTCGACCTGGTTAAGGATGCGCGGCTGAAGACGCCGCGCTTCACCACGCCGGGTCCGGTGACGCGCCATCTCGATGCCAAGGGCTATGAGGTGACGACCGGCATCGGACCGGACCTGATGACGGGCGCCAGGGAAGCGGTCTCGCAGATGATCGACCTGCTTGCCGGCCGCTACGCAATGGACCCGGTCGAGGCCTACATGCTGGTTTCGGTCTGCGGCGATCTCCGGATCAGCGAGATCGTCGACATGCCGAACTGGGTGGTGTCGTTCTACTTCCCGCGCTGCGTCTTCGAATGAGCAAAAGCGCAGGCAAAAAGCGGACCGGGGTTTTTGCCCCGGCCGTTTCGACCACGGCTGGACCGGTGCTGGAAATCTCCGGCCTGACCGTCAGCGTGCGCGGCGAAGACGGCGAGCGGCCGGTGGTATCAGGCCTGTCGTTCTCGATTGCACGCGGTGAGACCCTTTGCATTGCCGGTGAATCCGGTTCCGGCAAATCGATGACCGCGCTGGCGATCATGCAGTTGCTTCCGCAGCCCGCCGCCCGGATAGAATCCGGCGCGATCCGGTTTCGCGATATCGATCGGGGCGACATCGATCTGGCTTTGCTCGATGAGCGCCGGATGCGCCACATTCGCGGCGACCGCATCGCGATGATCTTCCAGGAGCCGATGACCTCGCTCAATCCGGTGCTGTCGATCGGCCGGCAGCTGGTCGAGTCCATCGAGGCCCATACCGGCCTGTCACGCGCCGAGGCGCGCCGGCGCGCCATCGAGGCGCTGAAGGCCGTCCGCATCCCGGAACCCGAAAGCCGGCTAAAACAGTTTCCGCACGAACTGTCCGGCGGTATGCGCCAGCGCGTGATGATCGCCATGGCGCTGGCGCTGAAACCGGATGTGCTGATCGCCGACGAGCCGACGACGGCGCTTGACGTCACCGTTCAAGGCGAGGTGCTGGAACTGTTGCGCGATCTGCAGCGCGAACACGGCACCAGCGTCATCCTCATCACCCACGACATGGGCGTGGTTGCCGAAATGGCCGATCGCGTCGTCATCATGCGGCACGGCCGCATGGTCGAGCAGGGAACAGCCGCCGATATCTTTTCCCGCCCGCAAGCCGACTATACGCGTGAACTGCTCGCCGCCGTGCCGCGCATCGGTACCGGCGCCGGCCGCCGGAGTTCCGTCGAAGCGGAAATGCCCGGAAGCGTGGCGGTGGTCAACGATCTGCATGTCCATTTCGACCTGCGCGGTGGCTTCTTCGGCCAAGTGAACCGCCGTGTCCACGCCGTCGAAGGCATCAGCTTTTCGATCGCGCCGCACGAGACGCTGGCGCTGGTCGGCGAATCCGGCTGCGGCAAGTCGACCACCGCCAAGGCGCTGGCCGGGCTTGTGCCCTACCACGGCGATATCGTGATCGGCGGGCGCAATCTGGCGGGCCTTGGCCGTGACCAGCGCAAGGCGGTTCGCCGCGACGTGCAGATGATTTTCCAGGATCCCTATGCCTCGCTTGACCCGCGCATGCGCGTTGGCGACCTCGTTGCCGAGCCGCTGTTGATCCATGGCATTGCCTCGAAGGAAGAGCGCGGCCAGCTTGTGGCGGCGCTGTTCGAGCGCGTCGGCCTGTCGGCCGACCAGATGGAGCTCTATCCGCACGAATTCTCGGGCGGCCAGCGCCAGCGCATCTGCATCGCGCGCGCTCTGGCGCTCAGGCCCAAACTCATCATCGCCGACGAGAGCGTTTCGGCACTCGACGTGTCGGTGCAGGCCCGGGTGCTCGACCTGCTGAAGGAACTGCAGCGCGAATTCGGCATCGCCTATCTGTTCATCTCGCACGACATGGCGGTAGTCGAGAACATTTCCGATCGTGTCGCCGTCATGTATCTCGGCCAGATCGTCGAAATGGGCACCCGCGACCAGGTCTTTTCGAACCCGCGCCATCCCTACACCAAGCGCTTGATCGAGGCCGTGCCGGTGCCCGATCCGGCAAAGCGCCGGCCGCGTTTCGCGCGTCTCGATCAGGAGATCCCGAGCCCGACCCGAAAAATTGGCGAAGAGCCGCCGAAACTGGCCCTGAGGGATCTTGGCAACGGTCATCTCGTTGCGGTTTCCTGACGTGCGCAACTGTCGGCATTCTTGCGACGCTCAGAGCCAGCGCCGCACGCGTTGCCTGTAGTCGAGATACGCACTGCCGAAACGCCGTTCGAGATAGGCCTCCTCGCGGGCGACGACGCCGTAGCGGATCAGGATTGCAAGCGGCAGAGTGAGGACAAGGATCCAAATATTCTGCGCGGCCACGCCGATGCCGCCATAGATGAGGAACATGCCGAGGTAGATCGGATTGCGCGTCCATCCGTGGATGCCGGTCATCACCAGCACGCGCGTCGGCTCATTCGTCGGCACCGGCGTCGCTGCGCGCATGAAGTTGCCAATGCCCGCGGCGAAAAGCGCCAGGCCGATCAGGATCAGCGAGCCGCCGATGATCCAGGCCCCCGCAACCGGGAACGGCAAACGCAGCAGGCGATCCAGCACGAAGCCGATCAGCAGAGCGGCGAGAAAGAGCAGGGGCGGTCTCGCGATGACGCCTGCGGTTCCGCTGTCGGTTTGCCCAGCCGGGTCCATTGCCATGTCTGCTCCCGCAAATGCTGGAGGGCTACGAAGCTCACAGCTGCCTATAATGACAACTAAGGTGTCACTCTAGAAGTTGACAACAAGGGTGTCAATCGCAGAAATTCGCAAGACAAAAGGAAGGAAGCGATGGCGTCGGCAAGACACGACCAGAGGACCGGGGCGGACCCCATCGCTGACGGCAAGGCCGAGGCGATCGCCGAGCTGATGCTCGAAGTGGCCCAGTGCTTCTTCAGAATACGGGCTCTCGGCCAGAAGACAGGGCTCATCACCAGTTGGGGCGGCGGCTCGTTCGGCTTCATGCGAAGCCTCGCGCTGCTTGGCCCGCTCACCGTGCCGCAGATCGCCCGGATGCGGCCCACCAGCCGCCAGCGCATGCAGCGGCTGGCGGATGAGCTAGCGGCCGAGGGGCTCGTCGAATTCATGGACAATCCGAAGCACCGGCGCTCGAAGCTTGTGCAGCTGACGCGCAATGGCGCGGCGCGCTACGGCGAGCTGAACGCCCAGCTCCTGGCGATCGCCTCGACCATGGGCGTCGCTCTCGACGAAGCCGACATCCACAAGACCGCCGATATCGTGCGGCAGCTGAGCGACGATGTGAAACTGCGCTCGGAGCGGCTGGGCTGACGCAAAGGCTGCGAGGGCGCCATTGAAGCGATCCCCGATGCTTGAGCGACGAGCTGCCGGCCGTTTGCCGCTTCCGTCCGCCCGCCGGCGGACGATTGCCAACCGGAACCTCTGCGGAACTGAGGCGTTCGAAGCGCAAAAGCTGAGAGCTGCGCCACCGCAAGAAGAGTACTGCAATGGCTCAGAAAAAAACGACAGGCACGAACGACCGGCCGCGCAACAAGACCATAGGCCAATCCGGCGAAGGCCTGCCGGGCAGCAAGCCGCTTGAAGTCGATGAGGCTGCGGTCGCCTGGGTGAGAAAGCAGCTGCAAGGCGAACCCGGGCAATCTGGCAAAGCCAATGCCGAAGCGGCAGGCACTGCCGGCGCTGGCGAGCATATGTGTCGCCGCTGCGCCGGGACAGGCATGATCGACGGCCGCACCTGCCCCGAATGCGGCGGAACCGGAAAGGTGACGACGCCGATAGGCGGCGGCTGAGAAGATCGAGACAGCGATCCCATTTCGCGGCAATCTGGATCACTGAAGAGCCAAGCAGTTGGGGCGATGGAAATTGTGCGGGTCAGATCGCCGGCACCCACTTCCAGAACACGCCCTCCATCCGTTCGGGATAGTATTTGAACTCGCATTCGAAGCGCCATCCGTAAGTCTTGGCGGCCGCCAGCGCTTCCTTGCTGACCGGGTTCATGCCCGTTCCCGGCGCGAACCAGTCTTCCAGCAAGTCGTCGGGCACGTAGGCGCCGATCCTCAAAGGCAGCTTTTCGAGGACGACATCCATTTCGGCAGGTGCGGACACGGCGGCGCTCCTTTCAGGCTACCTACGGAGAAGTCATTCGCAGCCGATTGGGTTCCAGACTATCGCTGAGTTCGAAGGTGACGTGGGCGGGATCGTCCCGGAACCCCTTAAACTTGGTCAGGCCTGTTCGGCCAAAATAGCTCCCGTTCCTCCGGCAGAGGCGGTCGCGAAGGCCCGGTCGCCGCACCCTGCGGCGACCCATCCTCAGGCACCTCAATTCAGCTTGAGTTTGTCATCTATCGGTGCCTGTTCACTCCACCTGCTCTGCCTGCTGAATTGAAGATGCGTCGACGATCTTCGGCAGATTTTCAGCTAAGGCCAGCACAGTGGATGCGGCACCTCTAGCCGCCATACGACGAAAGTCGTCCATGAACTCCCCTATGCCATTATCTCCGGAGCTGTCGGTCGGATGCATGCTGCGAAGCGCGTGCTCGCAGCCTAACAAGAGAATGCGCATTCCGAGGATGTACTTCTCGGTAATGACGTTGCGGGCAACGCCGTCCTTCGCCGCTATTCGGTATTTGATATGATAGACGTTGTCATAGTTGATCTTGTAAACGCTCTCCTTTCCGAGATCCTGAATCAGGCCACCGTCGGTCTCGGAGAAGTCATCCGGCCATTCTTCGGTCTGATAGCCGGACATTTCTCGCCCATCCTTGGTCAAGAGAATGACGGCCGGCAATCCGTGGGTTGGGGCATCTTCCCCATCGCCTGCTTTCTTATCCCCAGCACTGACATCAGGCTTCGGCTTCGGCTTCGGCGTTACTTTTTTCTCGTCGTCTTCATCGACCACGGCAACTACCCGCACGGTCACCTCTTCCGATACAACGGCCTGCGGCATTGCTTCGTCCTGTAACGCTATCCGAAATGTGAATGTGTCGTCGACATCAACATCTTCCTTGTCCGGAGAAAGGTAGAGAGTCAGTCGACCGTCCTTCAGATGCTCGCGAACGCCGAACTTCTTCCGGATCTCTTCGTCAAGGATCACTCGGCCGGGATTGTCTGGTCTCTGCAGATAATCGTTGCCCGCGTCCGTTCTGGCTCCCAGCGGTCGGCTGCGGCCCAGCGGAATTTCGACAGCGTTTTTCGCAACGCGTTCCTCCAACCGGATAAAGGTCGGGCTGTAGGATCCCTTGAACTCCTCGGCTGTTCCGCTCTCTTTTCCGCCAGCCTTGGACCCACCCGAGGCAGGCAGCTTGATCGAAGGATCGCGGCTCGACAGCAAGCCGGCGAGACTGGGATCTCGGTCGACAAGCTTCTGGAACAGCGAATTGCCCTCTGTCTTCGCCGCGCGCTCCAACTCCTCGGCGGCGATCTTGGCTTGTAGGTCCTTCAGTGCCTGTGACTCTTTTATTGTCTTGGTGACCTCTTCGACGTAGCGCTCGCCATCGAGCGTGTTGCTAAGGTGTTCCCGATCGCCCTTCCACACCTCGTTGTGTGCCGCGAATGTCAGATTGCTGGCATCAACGATAACGACGATGCGGTCCTTTAAGGCAGGAAATCCGCATGTGGTGGAGAGATAGCCGCGTGTCTGCTTGAACTGGACCTGTCCGTTGACGGCATGAAAGACACGATTGTTGGAGTTGTTCGGCTTGAGCCACCCTGGGATGTCGCGCTTCAACGGTATCGCGCTGATGCTCACTTCGCCGAGATTCGGGTGCGAAAACTTGCCGACAAACACCCTGTCTTCGCCCGAGGCTTCGTCTTCGCCTTCCAGGCCCTCTTCCTTGTGGGAATTGAGGAGCAGGAATTCCATCCCGTAAAACGGGCGTGGGTCTACCCCCAATGCGCGGTCCGGACCGCGCTTCGGGTCCGGCTTCTGCCTGAGATCAAGGATGCGGAATGGCAGGATGGTCTCGACCAAGTTCTCGTTAAGCGCATCGCGCGAACCGCGGAAGCTGAGAAACCGGGACCCGACCTGGTAGTCGTAGAGCTTCACGATCGTGCCCGCATTCAAATGCATGCGGTCGTAGCGCTTCTTCTCGATCGTATGGTAGGGAAACAGCTCCTCGGCATCGAACCTTGCGATCTTGCCGCCCGGCATGACGAAATACTCTGCCACAGGCATGCGATCGCCGTCGGTCGGGCGGCGACGCATGATGGTCCATCCCCACGGACCCGACTTATCGTAACGGCGGGACACGATGAGCTTGAACCAGCGACGGCCGCAATAGCGAAGCACGCCGGACGAGCCCATGTTGAACTTGCCCTGGACGAAGTTGATAGATTTCTTGTTGCCGGCGCTCAGCGACAGGAAAGTGGTTTCAAAATCGTCCGGGTGCTGGCCTTCACCGTTGTCGGCGAATGAATAACAAGGCAACCCTTCCGCCTTCGACTTCGCACCTGTGATACCGATCGCGAGATTGCTCTGGGCGAACTTCTTGAGCCATGGATCGTTTGGCCCGAGGTTCACCAGCTTTCCGCCGTGCATCTTATGAACGAGGTGGTCGACCGCTTGATACATGGTGGCGGGGGCTTTTTTGCCTTTCGGATCGATGCCCTTGAGGTAGGCGTGTTTCAGGAGCACGGCATCGACCATGTTGGTCATCAGTTCGGTCAGTGCCTTCCCGCCGTCCGATGCCTGGTTGGAAGTAACGTTGAAGTTGGTTTCGCGGCCGTCGAGAGGCTTCCAGTTTTTGGAGTCCTGCATCTCCGGGACTGAAGCAAGAATTTTTTCGACTTCGAGTTCGGACTCGGCAGCCAGAAGTGACAGACATACTTTTTTGGAATCCATGACTTATCCCCTATTCCAACGTGAACTTGGTCGCCCCGTTTCTCTTTCCGGAGAGCTCAAACCGTTTCCGGCAAACGCTGATCTCTTCGTTCAGAGCCTTAAAAATCTTCGTAATATCCTCATCCGTGTAGTCATAATTCGATCGATTTGCGAGATTTCCGATAAGCTGGATGTCCTTTAGCGCCTTGGTAACCCGGGTGGATGCCAGTCTTATAAATTTTGCCCGGTCTTCTTCGCGTACCATATTCGCTCTCCACGCAATTGAGGCCGTACATATGACAAATGTACGATCGTGAAAAGCAATATGTTGCATTGCTAGGTAGGTGGTCCACTCCGAGCAACGTATTTGGATGACCGATAACGCGTTAAATGATTGTGACTCCAACGAAATTTCTTGCGCAGCCATTGACTGCATTCCGACGATGAGTATGATTGAATATATTCACGGAGATTTGTGTGTCGCGCGAGAAGACCTACTCCACGGACGGGGCCGCAAAGGAGTTGGGAATCTCGAAAAGCACCCTCCTGCGCTGGTTCCGGGAAAAGAGGATCGAAGATGTGAAGCGCGACAGAAATGGTTGGCGTGTGTTCACGTCTGCCGATATCAAGCGCATCAGGAAGGTACTGTGATGGGTGTTTCGGTCGGCAAGAAAGACGAGCAAAAGGCGGCAAAGATGCCGAATTTTCTCGCAGTTGATTTTTTTTGCGGTGCCGGCGGAACGACGCGAGGTCTGATCGATGCCGGCGGTTACGTGATTGCCGGGATCGACAAGGACAATCGCTGCCGCCTTACCTACGCAGAGAACAATTTCAACGAAACGGTCGACCATTCAAACTCAAGGTTCCTCCACTACGACGTTTTCCCCGCAACCGAGGATTACCCAGGCGGGCAACAGGCAGAACTGTGTGCGGAGCTTGATTCGCTGCTGGGCTACTATCGGTCGAAAGCTCCAGCCACTCCCGTACTTTTTGCCATTTGTGCGCCCTGCCAGCCATTCACCCGCCTTTCCCGGAAGAAACTGAGCGAAAAGCGTCGATTGGGAAGGGAGAAGGACCGTAGCTTGCTGACGGAAGCTGCCGAATATGTCGACCGCTATAAGCCTGAAATGGTGTTGTCCGAGAATGTTGCAGGTATCAAGGATGCCAAGTACGGAGGTATCTGGGAAGATTTCAGAGTGCGCCTTAATCAATTGGGTTACGTGACCGGCTCGAAGGTGGTGTGCACTTCGAACTTCGGCATCCCTCAATTCCGCAAACGGTCGATTCTGATAGCGGTTCGACGCGACCTTGTCCGCGAGGAGCGTTTCGCCGATCTCTTGGAAACCGAGTTGTTGGTACCGGACTCCGATCCGAACGAAACTCTGGTTTCGGTGTCCCGTGCGATCGGACACTTGCCCCCCGTGGCCGCGGGCGAAGTCCATCCGGAAATCCCCAACCACAAGGCCCGCTCGCTGAGCGAGCTGAACCTCATGCGTCTGTCTTCCGCCAAGCCCGGAGAGTCGAATGCTTACATGGCAAACACCCAATACGGCGACCTGACGCTCGACTGCCACCGCAAGGTCAACGAGCGTCTCAACGACCGCTGCTTCAGCGATGTCTACACCCGAATGCATCCAGATCGGCCGTCGCCGACAATCACGACGAAGTGCCACAGCATTTCAAACGGGCGATTTGGGCATTTCGATACCAACCAAGTTCGCGGGATTTCCCTTCGGGAGGCAGCCATCCTGCAATCCTTTCCAGATGAATACGTTTTCTATCCGACGGAGCAGATCGAGCCTGTCGCTCGCATGATCGGAAATGCCGTCCCTCCCAAGCTGGCTCGCTATTTTGCAGGCTACCTTGTCAACTCGATAGAACCGTCGCGCGCCCGCTGACGTCTGCCAGGTCTGTTAGCAGGGCATCGGTGTCGGCTTCGAGACGGCATTCCCAGATCGTTACTACGTGCCAGCCAGCCGCCGTCAGAGCTTCCAAGTTGCGTCGGTCGCGGCCCATGGTTCTGTCGATCTTCTCTGCCCAGAATTCCGTGTTCGAAGACGGGCGCTTGCCTCGCCTACAATCGTGACCGTGCCAGAAGCAGCCGTTTATGAACACCGCCGTCCAATATCTCGGCAGCACGATATCTGGTCGGCCTGGCAAATCATTACGATGAAGGCGGAATCGATAGCCGGCAGCGTGGAGGATCCGCCGAACATAAATCTCTGGACGCGTGTTCCTGCCTCGAATCAGGCTCATTATTCGCGAGCGAACTTCTGAGGAAATGCTGTCGACCATCGTCTGTACTGTGGTTCCAGTAGGGCGGAAGAAAGCTTCGGCCATCGAGCGGGGCTGAGGCAATTCTATGGCGCACCCGACAGGATTCGAACCTGTGACCTCTGCCTTCGGAGGGCAGCGCTCTATCCAGCTGAGCTACGGGTGCCTTCAGGATCGAAATCCGGAAAACGAACCAGCCAGTGAACCGGCCAGCCACGGCTTCTTAGCTGAAGCCGGGGCGGGCTTCAACGCAGAAATGGAACAGCGCCCGCCACTTCATGCATGGTGATCCGGACACAAACCCAAAAGGTTTCCAACGTGGGGTGATCGGTGATCTGCTGGGAGACACTCAATACGGCACGAGCGCGAAAGCTGGAGAAGCCGGAGCGTTTCCGATTCTGCGCATGGGCAATGTCACCAATGACGGTCGAATTGTCGTGGTTGACCTCAAGTTCATCGATCTTTCTGACAAAGAGGTAGAAAAATACACGGTCCGGAAAGGAGACATCCTATTCAATCGGAAAAACAGCGTCGATCTTGTGGGTAAGACTGCTGTTTTTGGAATAGAGGAGCCATTTGCTTTCGCTGGGTATCTTGTTCGGGCGAGGACCAAGAATTCAATCAGTCCGCACTACGTTGCAGGCTACCTCAATTCTCGACAGGGCAAAGCCACCTTGCGCAACATGGCAAAGAGCATCGTCGGAATGGCAAATATCAACGCGAAGGAAATGGCCTCAATCTCCATTCTTATCCCGGACGCCGACAGCCAGGGTCGCTACACGACTGCTCTAACATCAGTCGGAGATCAGCGCAGGCGATTGGAGACACAATTGCGGGACACCAACTCACTCTTCTCCTCCCTCCAATTCCGCGCCTTCTCAGGCCAGCTCTGACTATGTCCGACGCGCTGACCGGCAGTGATTGGACGGACCGCGAGATCGACCTCATCACCGCCGACTATTTCGACATGCTGTCGCTGGAACTGGCGGGCCGTTCGTTCGTCAAGGCGCAGCGCAACGCGCAGCTTCAGGAATTGACCGGCCGCAGCCGCGGCTCGATCGAATTCAAACA
The DNA here is from genome assembly GCF_055811415.1 of Mesorhizobium sp. WSM4846. Lineage (NCBI taxonomy): Bacteria > Pseudomonadati > Pseudomonadota > Alphaproteobacteria > Hyphomicrobiales > Phyllobacteriaceae > Mesorhizobium > Mesorhizobium sp. WSM4846. Next base: position 96,774 of record NZ_JBVVPZ010000018.1, on the reverse strand, counting down.
CCAGAACATAAGTGCGGTGCTCTATCGGCTCGGCATGCCGTGGATCGCCGGATACAAGCCGATGGCGAACTTCCAACGCGCCCTGGTCGACGGCGTCGAGCGCCATATCGCCCGCGATCCGGCGCTCTTTGAGAGCCCGATCTTGGCCGCGTCTGCACCCGGGTTGCACGAGCCTCAGCCCCTTTTCTTCGAAGCGCCACCTGTCGCGGCGTTCGAAACCGTGCCGCCCGCGCTGGAGCGGATCGTGCGGAAATTCGATCCGGCGCTGCGGGACGCCCGCAACAGACAACTGGGCCAGAGCGGCGAGGAACGCATCTTCTTTGCCGAGCAGTCGGGCTTGCGCGCGGCAGGGCGCGACGATCTTGCCCGGAAGGTGCGCTGGGTATCAGTGGAGGACGGCGCCGGCGCCGGCTATGACATTCGCTCGTTCGATCCGGCCGGCAGCGAGCGGCTGATCGAGGTGAAGACCACCACCGGCCACAAGCAGACCCCGTTCCTGCTTTCGGAGAACGAACGGGCCTTCTCGGAGGAGCGGCCGGACGCCTTCCGGCTGGTCCGGCTGTTCGACTTCGTGCGCCAACCGCGCGCCTTCGAACTTACGCCACCGCTGGACAGATCCGTGCTGCTGAAGGCCGCAACCTGGCGGGCGCATTTCTGATGCCGCTCAATATTTGAAACTGCTTGCTAAATGGTAACATAAATGTCACCATGTGATCCGTATTGAAGAGTATCTGACCGAAAAGGATGAAAGCCCGTTCCGCAAATGGTTCGATGCGCTCGACGGCCAGGCGGCGGCGCTTGTCACGACGCGGCTCGCCAGGCTTGGCGATGGCAATACGTCGAACGTGAAGCCGATCGGCGAAGGTGCGGCGGAACTTCGGATCGATCGCGGACCCGGCTATCGTATCTATTTCGGCTGGGACGGCACGACGCTGGTGATCCTGTTGGGCGGCGGAACGAAGAGACGGCAGCAGGACGACATACAAGACGCACTGAGACACTGGCGCGATTACAGGGCGCGCAAGCGCGCGGGCAGCAGGAAGGACAGATAGTCATGCCGTTGACGAGGGCGTTTCGCGAGACGGTGCGCGCGCGGGCTGAGCGCGATTCGCTTTTTCGGGAGGCGTTGTTGCGCCAAGCGGTGCAGGATCTGCTCGATGGCGATGCCGCTGGCGGCCGCGCGGCGATGCGCGAGGCGATCAACGCCACGATCGGCTTCGAGCGGCTGGGTGAAATCGTCGGCAAGTCGCCGAAGAGCCTCATGCGCATGTTCGGACCAGACGGCAACCCTACGGCGGAGAACCTTCTCGGCGTCATCCGCGCCCTGCAGATCGAAACCGGGGTGCATCTGACGGTGCAAGCCGCGGCCGACGCGGCCTGACCAAAAGTCTGCCGGGGGGCTGCGGCAGCCATGACGAGGACCGTGTGATGAGGCTGGTCAGCCGCATCCGCGAGATCAGCGACAGCGCAGTCGCCTAGTCTCACTGCTCCCCGGCATACAGCAGCCGCGTCGTCGTGTTCGACGCCGGCGACAGGTTGCGCTGGATCAGTGCTTCGACGTGGTCGTTGCGCTGGCGCGCGCTGTCGGCGCCCATCACCACGAGGATCAGCCGGCGGCCGTCGGCATCGTAGGAGGTGACGATGTTGAAGCCTGAGGCTCTGATATAGCCTGTCTTGATGCCGTTGACGCCGCGGACGCGGCCGAGCATGTCGTTGTGGCCGCGCACCAGCCTGCCCCGGAACATGAAGTCGCTTTCCGAAAAATAGTGGAAATGCTGGGGGAAGCGGGCGCGTAGCGCCATCCCGAGCACCGCCATGTCGCGCGCCGTCGTCTGCTGGCCGCCGTCCGGCAGGCCGGAAGCGTTGCGGAAGACGGTGCTTCGCATGCCGATCTGGCGCGCCTTGGCCGTCATCATCGCGGCAAACGCAGCTTCGCTGCCGCCGAGATATTCGGCGACGGCGACCGCCACGTCATTGGCCGACTTGACGGTGATCGCCCGGATCGCCGAATCGACGTCGATCGTCTCGCCGCGCCGGAAGCGCAGCTTGGTCGGCGGCTGCCTGGCGGCGTTGGCCGAAACCGGGATCAGCGTCGTCTTGCTGACGCGGCCCTGATCCAGCGCTTCGAACAGCAGGTAGAGCGTCATCATCTTGGTCAGCGACGCGGGATAGCGCGGCGCCGTCGAATTGGCCTCGAACAGCGTCCTGCCGCTGCTGCCATCGACGACGACAGCCGCATATTTCTGCGCCGGCGCCGGCACCGCCAGCATGGTCTCGGTCGGCGTCGTCGCGCAGCCGGCAACGAGCACCAGCAGCGCAAACGCCGCGACAAATTTCTGGAGGAGCGGAAAGTGGCGCGGTTTGGACATTCTGAAGGTAAGCTGTTGCTGAAACGAGTGGGAAACTAGCCTAACCCAATGGCGCCGTCCATTTGGTTAATGCCGGTCTTCACGGCAATCGCTTCGGGTTGAATTCCCGGCGTTGGCGCTGCCCCTCATTGCCCTGCCGGCATTGCGGCCAGTTTCTTTCTCCCCGTTTACGGCAGGGCTATCTCGGTGAAAGGCCGAGGCTTTCGCTCTACGATGGACCCCCACCCTAACCCTCCCCACAAGGGGGAGGGAACGCTGCCGCGCGCCTTTACTTTCCCTTGGGTGCGCCGGAAGGCAGGCAATTTGCCGAGGTCAGCGCCAACGGAAGTCTCCCTCCCCCTTGTGGGGAGGGGTTAGGGGTGGGGGTACATCGTAGAGCAAAAGCCTCGGCTTTACCTGCGGTAGCGCTGCCCTTGTGGGGAGGGGTTAGGGGTGGGGGTACATCGTAGCGCGAAAGCCTCGGGGCTAGGGGTACGTCACCGGGCAAATGCGTCTCTGACATGAAATGCCCGTCACCCAGCTTGCGCAACCGACACCGAGCGGGTTTGCTGGCGCCGGCAGAATCAGCAGGTGCGCCATGGATACGCTCACGATCAAGGCAAAGGGCATTTCGGTAACTGTCGATCTCACCGTCGGCCATCTCGCCGACATGACCGTCGATATCGACGGGCGCCGACTAAAACCGCTGCATCGCGCGCCGTGGGTCGACGAGCCGCGCGAGACGCTGCCGCCAGACCTGCCCGAGGGCACCGTTCGCCTGTCCGGCGATTTTTTATGCGCGCCGTTTTCGCGCAGCGATGTCGAGGAAGCGCCCTTGCATGGCTGGCCGGCCAACAGCCGCTGGGATGTCGTCGCCTCCGCGGCGACTGCCGATGGCTGGCGGGCCGTTTTCAGGCTGCAGCACAAGGTCATGGGCGCGACGGTCGACAAGATTCTCACCCTGCGCGACGATCATCCGTTTCTCTATCAGGAACATGTCTTTTCCGGCGGGTCCGGCGGCATTTCCGTCGCCCATCATCCGATGACGGTGATGACGGACGGCGGCAGGCTGGCTTTCTCGCCGAAGCGGTTTGCGGCAACGCCGGACGACCCGCTCGAGCCCGATCCGGCCCGCGGCCGTTTCCGCTTCGCCTATCCCGCGCGGTCCGCCGACCTGACGCGTTTTCCCGCCGCCGATGGCGGCACGCTCGACCTGACCGACTATCGCATCGACCAGGGCCGAGAGGATTTCGTCACGCTGGTCGAGGCCGACCATGGCGGGCCGGGCTGGACCGCGCTGGCGCGAAAAGCGGAAGCCGATCTGGTTGTGGTGCTGAAAAACCCGGCCGAGCTGCCGGTCACCATGCTGTGGGTCAGCAATGGCGGGCGCGACTACGCGCCGTGGAGCGGCCGCCATCGCGGCGTGCTCGGCATCGAGGACGGCCGCACCGCGCTCGGCCATGCCGCGTCGCTCGGTGACAACTGGCTGAAGCGGGAAGGTGTGGCGACCGCCTTTGCGCTTGGCGAAGGCCGCAACGTCTCGTTCCGCCACGTCATCGGCGCACTGCCCCAACAAGCCGGCGGCGAGCCGCCGCGTGACATCATAACAGCGCAGGGGCATATGCGCCTTGCGGCTGCCGACGGTTCGACGCGGGATGTCGCTTTCGACGGCGATTTCCTGCGGATTGGCCGATCGGTTCCTGGTTGATTGGGCTGGCCTGGGCGATTGCTTTAACTTGAATTACGCCTCACGGTCCAGTTCTGGGGCGAGCGGCCACGTGCAGCTTTCCCTTCTCCCACAAGGGGAGAAGGAAGAAGCGCGGCGCCGACGTCGCGGCCAATGAGGGGCGGCGCCGACCTCGACAATTGGGCGATCTTCAATCCCGCGTTTGAAATTTCCGCGAACTGTCGCCAAGATGCAGCCGAAATTATCACCCGGAATCACGCATGTCCGAGATTGCCCACCTCGCCGCCACCATCTTCAAGCGCGCCGGCAAGGCGCGGCGCTTTGTCGTTGCCATCGCCGGTCCTCCGGGCGCCGGCAAGTCGACGCTGTCGGCCCGCCTGCATGAGCTGCTGCCGGAAGGCGCGGCCGAAATCGTGCCGATGGACGGCTTCCATTACGACGATATCGTGCTCGAGCGGCGCGGCCTGCGGGCGCGAAAAGGCGCTCCGGAAACTTTTGACTTTGCCGGCTTCGAAACCTTGCTGAAGCGCATCCGCGCCGCCGAGCCCGACATCGCCATTCCGGTGTTCGACCGCAGCATGGAGCTGTCTCGCGCGGCCGCTTCGATCATCGCCGCCGACACCAAGTTCATCCTGGTCGAAGGCAACTATTTGCTCCTTGACGAGGAACCGTGGTCGCGGCTGGCGCCGCTGTTCGATTTCTCTGTTTTCGTCGATGTGCCGCGCGCCGAGCTCGAGCGCCGGCTGCTCGAGCGATGGCACGAGCATGGACGCTCCGATGAGGACGCCCGCGCCTGGATCGCCTCCAACGACATGCCCAACATCGACCGCGTGCTTGCCCGCCGCCGCCCCGCCGATCTGGTGATCGGCGATCACGCCTGATTTGCAGGATGGCCCGCGCCTGGAACCTTAGGACTTTCCGGCCGTTGTCTCAGATACGGCAATGATGCTGACATGAGGAAAACTGTCCGATGGCTACTCCGATGGCAACCAAGGCAAGAAAGCCTGCGCCCGGCAAGGGCAGGGTAACTCGATCCAGGGCAACTGGATCAAAGGCAACTGAATCCAAGACCGGTGCTGGCCCGGCCGTTGCCGCCCGCTCCAAGGATGCAAAACCCAGTTTCGGCAAGGCAGCACCGAAGAAAGTGACACCGACCGCAGCCAAGGCCACGGCAAAACCGACCAAGCCGAGGAAATCGGCAAGCGGTGGCTCGATGGCAGACAGCGCAATGCGCACGGTCAAGACGACGGCCAATGTCGCGGCCGGCGCGGTTGTCGCCACCGCCAGGGGCGCTGCATCGCTTGCCGCTTCCGTCATGGGCAAGGGTGGCTCAAAACCCAAAGCCAAGACAAAGTAATCGGTTCGCGGCACCAGCCGCCGATTTGAGCTAACGCCGGGCGGGGATAATAAGACCCCGTTGCACCGCCGGCCGGGCAAGGCCGCGCTCCAGCCATGCCGCGACATGGGAAAAATCGTCGAAGCCGACAAGTTCCCTTGCCTCGTAAAAACCGATCAAATTGCGCACCCAGCCCAGCATCGAGATATCGGCGATGGTGTAATCGTCGTCCATGATCCAGCTGCGGCCCGTCAGCCTCGTCTCGAGCACACCGATCAGCCGCCGCGATTCGTCGCGATAGCGCGCCAGCGGCCGTTTGTCGGCGATCTCGCGTCCGGCGAATTTGTGGAAGAAGCCGACCTGCCCGAACATCGGCCCGATCGAGGCCATCTGGAAGAACACCCACTGGATCGTTTCGTAACGCCGCGCCGGGTCGGCCGGGATCAGCCTGCCGGTCTTGTCGGTGAGGTAGAGCAGGATGGCGCCGGATTCGAACAGCCCGATCGGCTTGCCGCCCGGGCCGTCCGGATCGATCATCGCCGGGATCTTGCCGTTCGGGTTCAGCGACAGGAATTCCGGCGTCCAGCTTTCGTCCTTGCCGATGTTCACCGCATGCGCCTCGTAGGGCAGGCCGAGTTCCTCCAGCGCGATCGACACTTTCACTCCGTTCGGCGTCGGGAACGAATAGAGCTGGATGCGGTCGGGATGGCTGGCCGGCCAGCGCGTGGCGATCGGAAAGGCGGACAGGTCGGTCATCGAAACTCCTGGGCGTGATTTTTTTTCGCGCGGCATCGCGTGGCAAAGAAGTCTCGCGGTAGGTGGGCAACCGATTGCGGTCAGACCGCCTTGAACGCCAGCACCGCATTGGTGCCGCCGAAGGCGAAGCCGTTGCTGATCGCCGCGCGCACCTTGCGCTCGCGCGCCACATTCGGCGTGATGTCGAGATCGCAATCGGCGTCGGTTTCGCGAAAATTAGCCGTCGGCGGCACGATGCCTTCGCGGATCGCCATCACGCAGGCGATCAGCTCCAGCGCGCCCGACGCGCCGAGGCAGTGGGCATGCATCGATTTGGTCGAGGAGATTGAAAGCCTGTGCGCATGATCGCCGAAGACGCGCTTGATCGCCGCCGTTTCGATCTGGTCGTTGGCCTTGGTGCCGGTGCCATGCGCATTGATGTAGTCGATGTCTTCCGGGTTGAGCCTGGCATCGACGAGGCAGAAGCGTATCGCCGCCTCCGGCCCTTCGATGGTCGGCGCCACGATGTCGGAGGCATCGCCGGAAAGCCCGGCGCCGGCAATTTCGGCGAGTATAGTGGCGCCGCGCGCCATGGCATGCTCGTAGGTTTCCAGCACGACCATGCCGGCGCCTTCGCCGAGCACCAGGCCCTGGCGATCGGCCGAAAACGGCCGGCAGGTGTCGGGCGCCAGCACCCGCAGCGCCTCCCAGCCTTTCAGGATGCCCCAGACCAGCGGCGCATCGGTGCCGCCGGCGAGCATGACATCGGCGCGGCCAAGCCTGATCTGGTCGACCGCCGAGGCAATGGCGTGGTTGGACGAGGAGCAGGCCGAGGTGATGCCGAAGACCGGCCCGCGCAGGCCGAGGTTCATGCTGACATGGCCGGCCGCAGCGCCCGGCATCACTTTCGGCACGGTGAAGATGCCGGTGCGGTTCTTGCCTTCGAGCAGAATGGCGCGATAGCTCTCTTCGATCGCCTCCCAGCCGCAGACGCCGACGCCGACGATGGAGCCCATCCGGTAGGTGTTGGCCGCGTGCAGGCTTAGCCCGGCTTGTTGCGCGGCCTCGCGCGCGGCGATGGTCGCCAAAAGGCTGAAGCGGTCCATCGACACGGCCTGCTTGCGGTCGATGCCGTGCTCGGGAAGCGTCCTGATTTCGCAGCCGACCCTGATTTTCAGGTCATGCAGCTCCGAATTGACGATCGGGCCAATGGCCGAGCGGCCGGCGCGCATCTCGTCCCAGATCGCCGGCACATTGGTGCCGAGCCCGCACAGGCCGCCGATGCCGGTAATGACGACGCGCTTGTGCATTCAGTCAGGCTTTTTTCGCGATCAGCGCGCGAACCGCCTCGACCATGTCGCCGACGTTCTTCAGATTGCTCCAGGCATCGACCGTGTTCATCTCGATCTCGATGCCATACTGTTCCTCGAGGTCGAAGATGATCTCCGTCAGTTCCAGCGAATGGATGCCAAGTGAGGTCAGTTCGGTGCTGGTGGTGATTTCTTCGCCACCCGGCTCGGCATGAGCTTTGATCTTCTCGATGATGTCCGTTGCCAGCTGGTCAGCCATTCGGTTCCTTCCCCAACCCTTGTCGTTTCCCGACGCCAACTGCTCGGCGCCTGTTTTTCCCCAGGTCCAGATAGTCACCGTCGCCTTTTATCCCCGCCAAGCGCTGTGTGACCGTACCAAGACGGCTCCTCTATAGAAACCGAAACGTTGTCAAGCAACAAGCTTATATGTCGACAAAGCCGGCGCTGTGGTTATCGTTGGCACCATGGATATGATCGAACATGGCCTGACCTTTGTGCCGCCGGCGCAGCGCGTCGCCGGAACGGCGCGTCTCGGCTGTGACAGGAATGGCGGCCGCACGCGTCTTCGGCGGCTTTATCAGGATGGTTCCGCCAAGATCCGCATGCCGGCCGTCTCGGCCGATCCGCTTGAAGCCGTCCTGATCAACACCGCCGGCGGGCTGACCGGCGGCGACCGCCTCGGCTGGGAGGTCGATGTCGGCGCCGGCGCCTGCGCCACCATCACCACCCAGGCCTGCGAGAAGGTCTACCGCGCCGCGTCCGATCGCGCCGAGGTGCGGGTGAAGCTGACCGTCGGCGCCGGCGGCCGCATCGCCTGGCTGCCGCAGGAGACCATCGTCTTTGATCGATCGGCTTTTGCCCGCAGGCTCGACCTGGAGCTTGCTGCCGGTGCCGAGGCGCTGGTGCTCGAGGCGACCGTGTTCGGCCGCCTCGCCATGGGCGAACGCGCGGCGCACGGCAATTTCCACGACCGCTGGCGCGTCAGCCAGGACGGAGCGCTGGTTCATGCCGAGGATTTCCGCATCGGGCCGGACATTGCCGCCATTCTGGGCGGTTCGGCCGTGGCCGGTGGCGCCATCGCCATGGCGACGGTGCTGATGATCTCGCCGCGGGTCGAGGCTTTGCTCGATCCGGCCCGGGACATCATCGGCGGCCAGGGCGACGCCAGCGTCTGGAGCGTGAAGAAATCTGGCAAGCTTCTTGCGAGGCTGTTTGCCGAGGACGGCTACCAGCTCCGCAAGCGGCTGGTTCCGCTCGTCGAATTGCTCAACGGACGGGCGGGTCTGCCCAAATTATGGTCACTCTGATTCCGATTACGCCATTCTGACTATGCTATTGCGGGGAAACGCATGAACCTGACGCCAAGGGAAAAGGACAAGCTGCTCATCGCGATGGCAGCGATCGTGGCGCGCAAGCGGCTCGAACGCGGCGTCAAGCTCAATCATCCGGAGGCGATCGCGCTGATCACCGACTTCGTCGTCGAGGGCGCCCGCGACGGCCGCCAGGTCGCCGAGCTGATGGAGGCCGGCGCCCACGTCGTCACCCGCGCGCAGGTGATGGAGGGCATCGCCGAGATGATCCACGACGTCCAGGTCGAGGCGACGTTTCCCGACGGCACCAAGCTGGTGACCGTGCACGAGCCGATAAGGTGAGTGCCGACAAGGTGAGGTGAGAAAAATGCTTGAGCTGCGCCCCAACTGCGAATGCTGCGACAAGGACCTGCCGCCTGAGGCGACGGATGCGCTGATCTGCACCTTCGAGTGCACCTTCTGCGCCGATTGCGCGGCAAATGTGCTGGGCGGCGTCTGCCCGAATTGCGCCGGCAATTTTTCAGCGCGCCCGATCCGGCCGGCAGCGATGCTGGACAAATATCCCGCCTCGACAAAGCGCGTCCTCAAGGCCGAAGGCTGCGGCCCGGCCCGCAACGCCGCGTGACGGCACGATCCTGACAGTGAAAGGCATATCGATGGTCCCCGCAACGATCAAACGCACGTCCCTCTCGGCGATCCTGCTGCTCGCCTCCGGCCTCGGCTTCGGCGCTTTGTGAGGTTGGCGATGATCCCGGGCGAAATCATCACGGCAGGCGGCGAGATCGAACTCAACAAGGGCCAGCCGACCGTCACCATGAAAGTGGCCAACAGCGGCGACCGGCCGATCCAGGTCGGCAGCCACTATCATTTCTTCGAGACCAATGAGGGGCTGAAATTCGATCGCGACAAGGCGCGCGGCATGCGCCTCGACATCGCCGCCGGCACGGCAATGCGCTTCGAGCCCGGCCAGGAGCGCGACGTCACCTTGGTGCCGCTCGGCGGCAAGCGGGAGGTCTACGGGTTTCAGCAGAAGATCATGGGCGCACTGTGAGATCAGTAGCGTCGAGCGGTTTCGGCTCAGCCGGGCGGCTTGGCCGCCGCGTAGATGACGACCTTGCCAGGATCGTTGAATTCGACGGCGAGAACGTCTTCGGTCTGCACGCGTCGAGAGTCGATGGCGTTGAACAGCAATGCGTTCGCCTCGATCTCGTCGCGCAGTTCCGCAATCTCCTCCTGATGCTGCTCGACCTTGCTTTCGATCGCCGGCGGCAGCCCGCCTTCCGTGCGCGCGGCGTCGGTAAGGAACACGATATCGACCTTGTCGAGCTTGGATGTCTTGCGCACCGCGCCGATGTTTTCACGCGTCCGGTCGATCGCGGTAGTGACTTTGCCGGCCTCGACAGCCGTGTTGGTCTCTTCCTGGCCGACCTCCGAGCCGATGATCTTGTTCACGGTCTCAGGGCCTTCAAGGCCCTGCGCATTCAGCCCGGCCTGGGGAGCGCTCACCGCAAGAAACGCAGTTGCGGCAATCATATGCAGCCATCGGGTGTCGGGGAAGGTGGTGATCGCCATCGCTCGCTCTCAAAGCCTCTTTCGAGACTCGGTTCTAGGCCAAAAAGTCGAAACGTATTCCGCCCTGCGAAGGTTCCCTCCCCGATGCGGCAGGCCGGCCTCGTGCCGGCCCGCCACTGCGTGTCGTCAGCTCGCCTTCTTGGTGATCAAGGTCAGCGAGCCGTTGGCGTCCATGCTGGCGGCGATCACTTGCGCCGAGGTCAGTCCCTTGGCTTCGAGCGCGGATTTGACTTGGGGGGTCGCGTCGATCGAGCTGCGCAATTTCTGCAGGCCGTCCTCGCCGCGCTTGGCGATCACTTCGTTGACCTTCGTCTGCGTTTCCTTGGGCAGTTCCTCGATGTCGACGACGTTGACGGTCTGGATCGCCGGCGCAGCCGGCTGGGTGCCAGGCGCCGCGGGAGCGGGCGAAGCCGGCGGCTCGCCGGGTTGCGGAGCAGGCTGTTGCTGGGCGCTGGCAGCGGTCGCGAGCAGGAGGGTGGCGGCTGCTGCGAGAGATATCGTTTTGCGCATGGATCTTCCTTTCCATCGATTGGCAAACGGTCGTTTTGGGGTGACCTTGCCACCTCAAACGTTAAATGGGATCGGAAGGTGTCGCCCAGCGGGTCATTGCGTGACCATAGGATGGCGACAATGTGGGGCCGGGCTTCGACCGGCTGTATCTTGGGGCTGTATTTCGGGCCGTATTTCGGGAGCAATTGCTGATGGCTAGAATCACCCGCGCCGCCTATGCGCAGATGTACGGCCCCACCGTCGGCGACAAGGTGCGGCTCGCCGATACCGAGCTGTTCATCGAGGTCGAGAAGGATTTTACGCTGCATGGCGAAGAGGTGAAATTCGGCGGCGGCAAGGTCATCCGCGACGGCATGGGCCAGAGCCAGGTGTCCCGCGCCCAAGGCGCGGTCGACACCGTGATCACCAATGCGCTGGTCGTCGATGCCTCAGGCGGCATCTTCAAGGCCGATATCGGCCTCAGGGATGGCCGCATCGCCGCGATCGGCAAGGCCGGCAATCCCGACATGCAAGACGGCGTCACCATCATCATCGGCCCCGGCACCGAAATCATCGCCGGCGAAGGCAAGATCCTCACCGCCGGCGGCTTCGACGCGCATATCCATTTCATCTGCCCGCAGCAGATCGAGGAAGCGCTGATGTCAGGCATCACAACCATGCTCGGCGGCGGCACAGGACCGGCGCATGGCACGCTGGCGACGACCTGCACGCCCGGCCCGTGGCATCTGGCGCGCATGATCCAGTCCTTCGACGCCTTCCCGATGAATATCGGCCTGTCGGGCAAGGGCAACGCGTCGTTGCCGGCCGCGCTTGAAGAAATGGTGCTGGGCGGTGCCTGCTCGCTTAAGTTGCACGAGGACTGGGGCACGACGCCAGCGGCAATCGACTGCTGCCTGTCGGTCGCCGACAACTATGACGTGCAGGTGATGATCCACACCGACACGCTGAACGAGTCCGGCTTTGTCGAGAACACGGTGGCGGCGATCAAGGGCCGCACCATCCACGCCTTCCACACCGAAGGCGCCGGCGGCGGCCATGCGCCCGACATCATCAAGGTTTGCGGCCTGCCCAACGTCATCCCGTCGTCGACCAATCCGACCCGGCCATACACCGTCAACACGCTGGCCGAGCATCTCGACATGCTGATGGTCTGCCATCATCTGTCGCCGTCGATCCCCGAAGACATCGCCTTTGCCGAAAGCCGCATCCGCAAGGAGACCATCGCCGCCGAAGACATTTTGCACGACATCGGCGCCTTCTCGATCATCTCGTCGGACAGCCAGGCGATGGGCCGCGTCGGCGAGGTGGCGATCCGCACCTGGCAGACCGCCGACAAGATGAAGCGCCAGCGCGGTTCGCTGCCGCAGGAGACCGGCGACAACGACAATTTCCGCGTCCGCCGCTACATCGCCAAATACACGATCAACCCGGCCATCGCCCACGGCCTGTCGAACGAGATCGGCTCGGTGGCGGTCGGCAAGCGCGCCGACCTGGTGCTGTGGAACCCGGCCTTCTTCGGCGTCAAGCCGGACATGGTGCTGGTTGGCGGCATGATCGCCGCCGCCCCGATGGGCGATCCCAACGCCTCGATCCCGACGCCGCAGCCGATGCACTACCGGCCGATGTTCGGCGCCTATGGCAAGGCGATGACCAATTCGTCGGTGACCTTCGTTTCCAGGGCGGCGCTCGATGCGGGCCTGCGCGACAGTCTCGGCGTCGACAAGCAGATGGTCGCCGTCGACAACACCCGCGGCGGCATCGGCAAGCATTCGATGGTGCTCAACGACGCCACCCCGCATGTCGAGGTCGATCCCGAAACCTACGAGGTGCGCGCCGACGGCGAATTGCTCACCTGCGAACCGGCCACCGTGCTGCCGATGGCGCAGCGGTACTTTTTGTTTTGATCCCTACCGTCGCCTTGGCGGCTGAGGTCAAATTCGGTGCTCAGTTGTCCAAGGCTCTCTCGTGCCGTTTTGCGATTGTCTCGAAATTGCGGCATGATGGGCCTCATGAACAGGATTGATCGTCTCAGGGCCCTCACTCCCTACGAAGCGGACTACGTCCAGTGGTGCGCCGAGCAAGGCGCATTGTTGCGCGAAGCTCGTTTCTCCGACCTCGATCGTGAGAATCTTGCCGAGGAGATCGAGAGCTTGGGGAGACGTGACAAACGAGAGATTCGCAGTCGGATGGAGGTGCTGCTTGCACATCTCCTGAAATGGGAATTCCAACCCGGCCATCGAAGTCATAGTTGGCAGTCGTCAATTTCCGAACAGCGCATCTGGATCGGAAACATCATCAAGGACAGCCCGAGTCTTCGCCGATATCCCGTTCAGATTTTCGACGAGGCATATAAAGACGCTTTGCTTGTCGCGGTCAGGGAAACGGGTCTCAGGAAATCTCACTTTCCAGGCGAACCTCCGTTCACATGCAAGCAGGCGCTCGATGAACGATTTTGGCCGGGCAATCCACTCTCGATGGGCGATTTCCTGCGGGATTAGCTGGGTCCTTCAGCGACCGCCGCTTTCACACCACCTTCGTCGCCGCCGCCCTCGTCTACCAGATATCGTTCATCCTGCGGCTCTTCGACACGATCGTTTGAGCAGCATTGGGGCGGCGGATGCGATAGGCTACGCTTGTTGGGAAAGGCAGTTTTACATGAAGCTCGACATCCGCACCGATTTCACCAAATTCCCGCGTGCCGTCTCGGTTCTGAGCGCCGGCGAGGCAGGAGCGGTCGCGCCCTACGATCGTGCGGTGCTTGCCCATGACGAGCGGCATCTGCGCCGCCGCGCCATCGAAACTGCCCGTAGCGATAGAGTGCTGGTCGACCTGCCCGAGCCGGTGGCCTTGAACGATGGCGACCGCCTGGTGCTGGAGGATGGCCGTCATATCGAGATCGTCGCGGCCGAGGAACCGCTCTACGATATCCGTGCCAGCGGCCCTGTCCATCTGGCCGAGCTTGCCTGGCATATCGGCAACCGCCATCTTGCCGCCGCCATCGAGGCTAACCGCATCCTCATCCTGCGCGATCACGTTATCAAGGCGATGCTGGAAGGCCTGGGCGCCACGGTGAGCGACGTCTCCGAGCCGTTCAAGCCGCTGCGCGGCGCCTATTCTGGGCACAGTCACGGTCATGCCCATGCCGAGGCGCATGCGCACAGCGGGTCGCATTCCCATACCCATGGCGAATCGCATACCCACAGCCATTCGCACGACCATGACTGACCAGCCTTCCAACGTCGCTTTGTTGCGGCTGATGGCGTGGCTGTCGCCTGCCTTCCCGGTCGGCGGTTTTTCCTACAGCCATGGTCTCGAACAAGCCGTGCATGCCGGCCTGGTCGCCGACAGCAAAGACCTCGCCGCATGGCTGGAGACGCTGGTCGAGATGGGCTCGGGCTGGAACGATGCCGTGCTGTTTGCCGAAAGCTGGCGGCGCGCCCGCCAAGCCGGCGATCTCGCCGAAATCGCCGCCCTCGCCGAGGCCTTGGCCGGCTCGCGCGAGCGCCATGCCGAGACCATGCTGCAGGGCGCCGCCTTCCTGAAGGCGGCATCGGCCTGGCCGTGCCAGGTGCTCGACCGTCTGCCGGCCGAGTGCGCCTATTGCGTTGCCGTCGGTGCAACTGCCGGTGGCAACGCCATTGCCCTGCACGATGCACTGTCGGCCTTCCTGCAGAGCTTCTTTTCCAACCTCGTCCAGGCCGCGATCCGGCTCGGCGTCGTCGGCCAGACCGGCGCCACGGCGCTGCTCGCCGGCTTCGAACCGCTGGCCTTGGAAACTGCCGCTCGCGCCGCCGGCTCGACGCTGGACGATCTCGGCGGCTGCGCGTTTGTCTCGGATGTCATGGCGATGAAGCACGAAACGCAATATTCGCGGCTGTTCCGCTCATGATCGTCCTCGCCTTCGCGCTCTCCTTCGTCCTGCTGCTGATCACCACCCTGCATGTCTATTGGGGCATTGGCGGCATCTGGCCGGGCAGCGACGCTGCCTCCTGCGCCCGCGCTGTGGTCGGCTTTCGCGGCGTCGACGAAATGCCGGCGCCCTTCGCCAGCTTCGCCGTCGCCGCCTGCCTCGGCCTGGCGACACTGTGGCCGCTGGCGCTCGAAGGCGTGTTTGCCACGCCCTTTCCCAAGGCCGGGCTTGCCGCGACAGCGCTGCTCATCGCGCTGGTCTTCCTGGGGCGCGGCATTGCCGGCTTCACGCCGTGGTGGCGCCGGCTGGCGCCCGAACAGCCTTTCGCGCGGCTCGATGTCAGCTATTATTCGCCGCTCTGCCTGGTTGTAGGGCTCGGCTTTGCAGTGTTAGCCATCATGGAGTTCCCTGGATGACACAAGCCAATGGTCCTCTTCGCGTCGGCATCGGCGGCCCCGTCGGCTCCGGCAAGACGACGCTCACCGAAAAGCTCTGCAAGGCGCTGCGCGACGAGTTCTCGATCGCCGTCGTCACCAATGACATCTATACCAAGGAAGACGCCATGATGCTGGCCCGGCTTCAGGCGCTGCCCGAGGATCGCATCATCGGCGTCGAGACCGGCGGCTGCCCGCACACCGCCATCCGCGAGGACGCCTCGATCAATCTGCAGGCGATCGCCGAGATGACCAGGAAATTCCCGGATCTCGACATCGTCTTCATCGAATCGGGCGGCGACAACCTCGCCGCCACGTTTTCCCCGGACCTCGCCGATCTGACGCTCTACGTCATCTCGGTCTGCCAGGGCGAAGAAATCCCGCGCAAGGGCGGCCCGGCGATCACCCGATCCGATTTCCTGGTCATCAACAAGAGCGATCTCGCCCCCTATGTGAACGTCAATCTCGATGTCATGGAGAGCGATGCCGCCCGCATGCGCGGCAAGCGGCCGTTCGGATTTACCGATCTGTCGCGCGGCAAGGGCCTGCAGGAGGTGATCGATTTTATCGTCGAGCATGGCGGGCTGCGCATCGACGCCGCCAGAAGCACGGCGGCGTAAGGCACGGCGCTCGCCTGCACCAAACGAAACCGGTTGCGCGCATCTGCGGCGCGCGGCATCCTCGCTTCTTTCACGGAGGTTTCCATGAGCATCGCCCGCCTGCAGAAGGAAATGCTGACCAACCTGCCCTTCTACGAGGAACGCGTCGATCTGGCTTGCGCCTTCCGCTGGACAGCGCGGCTCAACATGCATGAAGCGGTGGCCAATCATTTCTCGCTGGCGGTCAACGATGACGGCTCGCAATTTCTGATGAATCCCAACCAGGTGCATTTCTCGCGCATCAAGGCGAGCGACCTGCTGCTGATCGACGCCAACGATCCCGATACGCTCTCCGGCCCGGATGCGCCCGACCCGACGGCATGGGGGCTGCATGGCGCCATCCATCGCAATGTCCGTCATGCGCGCTGCGTCATGCATGTGCACTCGATCCACGCCACGGTGCTCGCTTCGCTCGCCGACTCGACGTTGCCGCCGATCGACCAGAACGCGGCGATCTTCTTCAACCGCCACGTCGTCGACGGCCATTATGGTGGGCTCGCCTTCGAGGAAGAGGGCGAACGCTGCTCGCAGCTGCTCACCGATCCGAAGGTCAAGGTGATGGTCATGGGCAACCATGGCGTGCTGGTCATCGGCGATACCGTCGCCGACACCTTCAACCGCATGTTCTATTTCGAACGCGCCGCCGAGACCTACATCAAGGCGCTGTGGACCGGCCGTCCGCTGCGGATCCTGTCGGACGAAATCGCCGAGAAGGCAGCAGTGGAGCAGGAAGATTATCCCGGTCAGGCCGAACGGCACCTGTCCGAATTGAAGGCGATCCTCGACGAGCAGGAGCCGGTTTACCGGGCCTAAAGTCCCAGCTCCGCCCGCAATTCGTCGGCGCTGTCGATGACGATCGCGCCGGGCGGCCCTGCCATGGGCGCTTCCGGCCAGAAGATCGTCCTGATCCCCGCCGCCAGCCCTGCCGTGGCGCCGGTCACGCTGTCCTCGACGGCCATGGCATCGGCTGGATCGACACCGGCCAGCCATGCGGCGCGCAGAAACGGTTCGGCGTGCGGCTTGCCTTCGCGCACGTCGTTGCGGCTGATCGTCTTCATGCCGGGATAGAAAAGACCGACCATGCGCAGATTGGCGTCGACGACCAGCCGGTCGGAATTGGACACCACCGCTTGCGCCACGCCAAGCGCGCGCAGCTCGTTGTAGATCTCGATGGCGCCGGGGCGCGGCTTCAGCGTCTCGGCCATCGGCAGATAGTGGTCGTATTTGCGCACGATCCAGTCGTCGAAGGCCAGGCCGAGGCCGAACTCGTCGCGCAGCATCTCGTAGACCGGCCATGCGGCGATGCCGAGCACACGCTCATGCAGGTTGGCCGGCGCCGCGATGCCGACGCTGTGCAGCGCCGCTATCAGCGCCGCCTCGTGCAACGGCTCGCTGTCAACCAGCGTGCCGTCCATGTCCCAGAAAACCGCTTTCGGCGTCATGCAAGGCTCCTTTGCCCGAATCCCTTAAAGGGTTTGCCTCGGGAGATAAACCGCCGCGCCGGCTGCACCAACATTGTGGGATCTGCTTGGATATTACCACCCACTCGAAACACCGCAGGCACATCGGGAGCTTTACCTAGGCAATTGCTCTGGCAACAGGCAATTGCTTACAAGCGCATTCCCCGGTAGAACTAAATGCGCTCCCGCTCGGTGCTCGGGGGCAGGGAGGCAGCAAGTTGAATTCCCGGCAGGACAGCGGCAGCAACAGGCTGGACGACGCGGCGCGCGCCGGCTGGCTCTATTATGTCGCCGGCAACACGCAGGACCAGATCGCCTCGATGCTCGGCATCTCACGGCAGACGGCGCAGCGGCTGGTGTCGCTTGCGGTGTCGGAAGGGCTGATCAAGGTGCGTGTCGACCACCCGATCGCCAATTGCCTCGACCTCGCGGCCCGGCTGAAATCGCGTTTCGCCCTCGATCTGGTCGAGGTGGTGCCGAGCGATCCTGCTTCCTCCTCCACCATCGGCGTCGCCGTGGCGGCGGCCGCCGAGATCGAAAAGCGGCTGCGCTCGCCGACGCCGATCGTCATGGCGATCGGCACCGGCCGCACGCTGAAGGCGGCAATCGAGCAGCTGCCGCCGATGGAATGCCCGCAGCACAAGGTGGTGTCGCTGACCGGCAACATCTCGCCCGACGGTTCGGCCGCCTTCTACAACGTCATCTTCACCATGGCCGACAGGGTCAAGGCGCGGTCCTTCCCGATGCCGCTGCCGGTCATCGCCTCCTCGCCGCAGGAGCGCGAGATGCTGCTAAGCCAGCCGATGATCCAACCGACGCTGGCGCTTGCCGCGGAAGCCGACGTTACCTTCGTGGGCATCGGCGATCTCGGCCCCAAGGCGCCGCTTTACGAGGACGGCTTCATTTCGGAGAGTGAGTTGAAAGCGCTGCAAAAGGCCGGCGGCGTCGCCGAGATCGTCGGCTGGGTGTTCGATCGCGAAGGCCGGATGATCGAGGGCATCACCAATGACAGGGTGTCGTCGGCATCGTTGCCGTCGCGTGAAAAATCGCTGGTGATAGCGCTCGCCATGGGCGAGCGGAAACTGCCGGGTATCCTTGCGGCTGTTAACCGGCGGCTGGTCAACGGTCTCATCACCGACGAGCGGACCGCCGCCGCCTTGCTGGCCGCCGGCTGATTTGCGATAAATCCAGCAAGGCTATTTGCGCCGGCCGCAAGGATCGTTGCCGTCAAGAAAACCCATGTCGCGCTGCAGATGCGGCGGCAATTCCCTGATGTCGAGATAGGCCCGTTTCCTGGCTCCGTGCCGTGCCAATCCCCGCGCCAGCCGCAAAAACCAGCCTCGCCCTGGCGTCAGAAATAGCTTTTCCTGTACCGTGGTCATGATCGTCAGCCTTCGTTATCTCTGCGCATGACCCCGAAAACCGAGATCGATTTTCGGAAAGGATCATGCGCAAAATCAAAAGTGCTACAGCGTCCTTTGCGCGTCCAAAAAGGACGCGCGGCGCTGTAGACGAGAGTGATCGTCGACCTCAAATATCGGCTGGATCGGGCCTTGCTGCCAATCAAACGTCGATCACGGCCCATAAGGAGGGCTTATGCCTGAACTGAAGTCACGGCAGGTCTCCCAACTCCCTCCGCTTCAGGCGATTCGGGTGTTCGAGGCGGTGGCGCGGCATCTTTCCTTCACCAAGGCCGCCGGCGAGCTCGGCATGACGCAGGCGGCGGCGAGCTATCAGATCAAGCTTCTGGAGGAGCGCGTCGGGGCGCCTTTGTTCCTGCGCCGGCCAAAGCAGATCGTGCTGACCGAGGCCGGGCAACGCATGGCGCCGGCGGTCAGCGAGGCGTTCGCCCTGTTGGGCGGAGCCTATGCCGCGGCGCGCAGCGGCGCCGACGGAGTACTTTGTGTCTCGACGCTGCTGACCTTTGCCTCGAACTGGCTGGCGCAGCATCTCGGTTCGTTCCAGGTCGCGCATCCGTCGCTGGCGGTGCGTCTCGATACATCGAACCGCATCGTCGACTTTGCCCGCGAGGACATCGACATCGCCATCCGTTCGGGCGGCGGAAACTGGCCGGGCGTGGAGGTGCACAAGCTTTTCAATGCGGACTTCACGCCGATGCTGAGCCCGAAACTCGCGGCGACCATCGGCGGGGTGAAGGAGCCAGCCGATCTGTTGCGCCTGCCGATCCTCGACCCTGGCGACATCTGGTGGCGGGACTGGTTTATCGCCGCCGGCCTGCCGGTCGAGGAACTGGCCAAGCGCCCCGGCTCCAGCATGGGTGCGCAGGCCTATGAGGCCAACGCCGCGATCGCCGGGCAGGGCGTGGCGATCGTAACGGCCGCTCTTTTCAAGGCCGAGCTTGCCGATGGCCGCCTGATCCAGCCTTTCGATCTGGTCGGCGACGACGGCCACGCCTATTGGCTGGTCTATCCCCAGGCGCGGCGCAACGTGCCGAAGATCCGCGCTTTTCGCGAATGGATCCTGGCTGAGATCGCCGGCCAATAGTCGATAATCCATCCGGTCAAGCGAGCACCGAAATTCGGCATTTTCGCGCGCCCTAATCCTCCGGAGCAAGATCCCGCACGAGGCTGCGTGCTGCACTGCAGCAACGAATCCGGCTTGACATAAATCACGCGAGGTGAGTAATTGCTCACAGCCAAAGCAAATGCTCAGCTTGGTCCATGGGAGGAATTTTGATGAAACTTCGCACGCTCACCCTGGGTCTGTTGTCGGCCAGCACCCTCGCGTTCGCCGCGCATGCCGAATCCATCACCATCGCCACCGTCAACAATGGCGATATGGTGCGCATGCAGACGCTGACCGACGATTTCACCGCCAAGAACCCCGATATCCAGCTCCAGTGGGTCACGCTCGAGGAGAACGTGCTGCGCGAGCGCGTCACCACCGACATCGCCACCAAGGGCGGCCAGTACGACGTGATGACCATCGGCACTTACGAAGTTCCGATCTGGGCCAAGCAGAGCTGGCTGCTGCCGCTCGACAAGCTCGGCGACGACTATGACGTCAAGGACATCATCCCGGCCATTGCCGGTGGCCTCTCGGTCGATGGCACGCTTTATGCAGCACCGTTCTATGGCGAAAGCTCGTTCGTCATGTACCGCAAGGACCTGATGGAGAAGGCCGGGCTGACCATGCCCGACGCGCCGACCTGGGACTTCGTCAAGCAGGCCGCCGAGAAGATGACCGATCGCGCCAATGGCGTGAACGGCGTCTGCCTGCGCGGCAAGGCCGGCTGGGGCGAGAACATGGCCTTCCTGACCGCCATGTCGAACTCCTTCGGCGCACGCTGGTTCGATGAGAACTGGAAGCCGCAGTTCGACCAGCCCGAGTGGAAGAACACGCTGCAGTTCTATGTCGACCTGATGAAGGCCAATGGCCCAGAGGGCGCATCTTCGAACGGCTTCAACGAAAACCTGGCGCTGTTCCAGCAGGGCAAGTGCGGCATGTGGATCGACGCCACCGTCGCTGCCTCCTTCGTCTCCGACCCGAAGAACTCCACGGTCGCCGACAAGGTCGGTTATGCGCTGGCGCCCGACAATGGCCTGGGCAAGCGCGGCAATTGGCTGTGGGCGTGGTCGCTGGCCATTCCCGCCGGCACGCAAAAGGCTGACGCCGCCCAAAAATTCGTATCCTGGGCAACCAGCAAGGCCTATCTCGAGCTCGTCGCAGCGAAGGAAGGCTGGGCCAATGTTCCGCCGGGAACGCGCACCTCGCTCTACGCCAACCCCGAATACCAGAAGGCGGCGCCGTTCGCCAAGATGACGCTGGACTCGATCAACGCCGCCGATCCGACGCATCCGACCGTCAAGCCGGTGCCTTATGTCGGTGTCCAGTTCGTCGCCATCCCCGAGTTCCAGGGCCTTGGCACCACCGTCGGCCAGCTGTTCTCGGCGGCACTCGCCGGCCAGACCAGCGTCGACGACGCCTTGAAGCAGGCCCAGGACGCCGCCACCGCAACGATGACCGAGGGCGGTTATATCCAGTAGGCTCCTCCCGGTGCCGAAAGCCGGTTGCCTATCTTAACCGGCAGGGGCCGCCCGAATCCCAGTTCGGGCGGCCACCTTCAAACCTTGAAAAATTTGGCTGACCTTGAAGGGTGACCGTCATGGCTACTCAGCAGACCCGTTCGCTTGCCCGCTTCATGATGGCGCCATCCGTGGTGCTGCTGTTCGTCTGGATGATCGTGCCGCTGGCATTCACCCTGTGGTTCTCCTTCCAGCAGTACAATCCGCTCAACCCGATCCGCGACGGCTTCGTCGGCTTCTCGAACTACGCGCTTTTTTATTCCAATCCGGCATTCCTGCAGTCGATCCTCAACACGCTTATCCTCGTGGCCAGCGTGCTTTTGATCACGGTGATCGGCGGCATCCTGCTGGCGCTGCTGATCGATCAGCCGATGTGGGGACAGGGCATCGTCCGCATCCTCGTCATCTCGCCGTTCTTCGTCATGCCGCCGGTCGCCGCGCTGGTGTGGAAGAACATGATCATGCATCCGCAATACGGCGTCTTTGCCGACATTGCGCGTTTCTTCGGCGGGCAGCCGATCGACTGGTTTGGCCAATACCCGATGCTGGCGATCATCATCATCGTCGCCTGGCAATGGCTGCCGTTTGCGACGCTGATCCTGTTGACCTCCCTGCAGTCGCTCGACGGCGAGCAGAAGGAAGCCGCCGAGATGGACGGCGCCGGTTTTGTCAGCCGCTTCATCTATCTGACGCTGCCGCATATGTCGCGCGCCATAACCGTCGTCATCCTGATCCAGACGATCTTCCTTCTGTCGGTCTATGCCGAGATCCTCGTCACTACCAATGGCGGCCCGGGTTACGCCTCCACCAACCTGCCCTTCCTCGTCTACCAGAAGGCGTTGCTGGAGTTCAAAATCGGCCAGGCATCCGCCGGCGGTATCATTGCCGTCATTTTAGCCAACATCGTCGCCTTCTTCGCCATGCGCGCGGTCGGCAAGAACCTGGACAAATAGGGAGGAAACGATGGCACGTGCAGTCAGCACCCAGCACAAGACGATCGCGACCGGGGCCGCCTGGATCGTCGCCCTGCTGATCTTCTTCCCGATCCTCTATACGATCATCACCTCGTTCAAGTCGGAGCAGGAGGCCATCCAGGGCTTCAACCTGTTTCCGTCGGGAACCACGGAAAGCTACACCGCGGTCGAGGCGCAGAGCGGCTACTTCAAGTTCTTCCTCAACTCGGTGTTCCTGTCGGTCGGCTCGACCATCCTGGCCTTGCTCGTCGCCATACCGGCGGCCTGGTCGATGGCGTTCTCGCCGGGCAAGTGGACCAAGGACATCCTGATGTGGATGCTTTCCACCAAGATGATGCCGGCGGTCGCCGTGCTGTTCCCGATCTACCTGATCTTCCGCGATACCGGATTGCTCGACAGCCGCATCGGCCTGATGATCATGCTGATGTTGATCAACCTGCCGATCGTGGTGTGGATGCTCTACACCTATTTTCGCGAGATCCCCGGCGAGATCCTGGAAGCGGCGCGCATGGACGGCGCATCGCTCTGGAACGAGATCGTCTATGTGCTGACGCCGATGGCGGTGCCGGGCATCGCCTCGACGATGCTGCTCAACATCATCCTGGCATGGAACGAGGCGTTCTGGACGATCCGGCTGACCACCACCGAGGCCGCCCCTCTCACCGCCTTCATCAGTTCCTTCTCAAGCCCGCAAGGCCTGTTCTGGGCCAAGCTGTCGGCGGCCTCGACACTGGCGATCGCGCCGATCCTGATCATGGGTTGGTTCAGCCAGAAGCAGCTGGTGCGCGGCCTGACGTTTGGCGCCGTGAAGTAACACCGCCGCGAGCGATGAACGACGGACAATAACCCCTCGGGGAGGAAACCATGGGAAACATCACGCTCAAGCACGTCTCCAAGTCGTTCGGGTCGACGATCATCATTCCGGGCATCGACCTGGTCATCGAAAACGGCGAGTTCGTCGTCTTCGTCGGCCCGTCGGGCTGCGGCAAGTCCACGCTGCTGCGACTGATCGCCGGGCTGGAGGACACCACCGCCGGTACCATCAACATCGACGGCCGCGACGTCACCGGCGAGGCGCCGGCCAAGCGCAAGCTGGCCATGGTGTTCCAGTCCTATGCGCTCTACCCGCACATGACGGTGGCCAAGAACATCGCCTTCCCGCTGAAGATGGCGGGCGAGGACCAGGCGACTATCGACAGGAAGGTGAAGGACGCGGCGCGCATCCTGAACCTCACCAACTATCTCGATCGCCGCCCCGGCCAGCTCTCCGGCGGTCAGCGCCAGCGCGTCGCCATCGGCCGCGCCATCGTACGCCAGCCATCGGCTTTCCTGTTCGACGAACCTTTGTCCAATCTCGACGCGGCGCTGCGCGGCACCATGCGGCTGGAGATCAGCGAGCTGCATCATCAGCTCAAGACGACGATGATCTACGTCACCCACGACCAGGTCGAGGCGATGACCATGGCCGACAAGATCGTCGTGCTCAATGCCGGCAACATCGAGCAGGTCGGCTCGCCGATGGAGCTCTACAAGACGCCGAAGAACCTGTTCGTCGCCGGCTTCATCGGTTCGCCCAGGATGAACCTGATCGAAGGCGCGCCGGCGGCCAAACATGGCGCCAAGACCGTCGGCATCCGTCCCGAACATATGAACATCTCGACGACTTCAGGCGAATGGAAAGCCACGGTCGGCGTCGCCGAGCATCTCGGCTCCGACACATTTCTGCACGTTCAGGCCGACGGTGTCGGGCCGCTGACGGTGCGCGCAGACGGCGAACTGGCCGCCCATCACGGCGACACGATCTATCTGACGCCGGACAAGACCAAGCTGCACCGCTTCGGCGCCGACGGAAAGGCGATGTTGCAATGAGGCTCAGGGGTAAATCGGCGCTGATCACCGGATCGGCGCGCGGCATCGGCCGGGCGTTCGCCGAAGCCTATGTCCGCGAGGGCGCCACGGTCGCCATCGGCGACATCAATCTCGAAGCTGCGGAAAAGACCGCTTCGGAGATCGGCGGCAATGCTTACGCCGTGAAACTGGACGTCACCGACCTCGCTTCGATCGAGGCGGCGGTGAAAGCGGTCGAGACAAGGGCTGGCGGACTGGACATTCTGATCAACAACGCCGCTCTGTTCGACCTGGCGCCGATCGTCGAGATCAGCAAGGCGAGCTACGACAGGCTGTTTTCCGTCAATGTCGCCGGCACGCTGTTCATGCTGCAGGCAGCAAGCCGCTCGATGATCGCGGCTGGCAAGGGCGGCAAGATCATCAACATGGCGAGCCAGGCCGGACGCCGCGGCGAGGCCCTGGTCGCCGTCTATTGCGCCACCAAGGCCGCCGTCATCTCGCTCACCCAGTCTGCCGGGCTCGATTTGATCAAGCACCGCATCAACGTCAATGCCATCGCGCCCGGAGTCGTCGACGGCGAGCACTGGGACCATGTCGATGCCCTGTTCGCCAAGTACGAAAACCGGCCGAAGGGCGAGAAGAAGAGGCTGGTCGGCGAAGCCGTGCCTTACGGCCGCATGGGCACGGCGCAAGACCTCACCGGCATGGCGGTGTTCCTGGCCAGCGACGACGCCGAATACATCGTCGCCCAGACCTACAATGTCGATGGCGGCCAGTGGATGAGTTGAGGGGGCGAAGGCGCTCTTCTCCCCGTCTCCTCCACGGGGGGAAGAGCCGTCCCGCTAAAAGGTAAAGCAGATGACCGGGAAACTCTCTTCTTCCATCCTCGCCAAGCTTCCGCCTGAGGTCGCCGGCCCGAAATATGATCGCGCGGCGCTCAACGCCGGCATCGTGCATTTCGGCGTCGGCAATTTCCATCGCTCGCACCAAGCCGTCTATCTCGACGACCTGTTCAATGCGGGCGTCGGCCACGACTGGGCAATTGTCGGCGCCGGCGTTTTTGAGGGCGAAAAGGTCGGCCGCGGCAAGTTGCAGGAACAGGACTGGTTGACCACCGTGGTCGAGCAGGATTCTGGCCACATGAGCGCCCGCGTCACCGGTGTTATGATCGACTTCCTGATGCCGGGCGACGCGGTCGCGATCATAGAGCGGCTTGCCGACCCGGCGATAAGGATCGTTTCGCTGACCATCACCGAGGGCGGCTATTTCATCGATCCGGCGTCCGGCGTGTTCAACCCGACCCATCCGGACATCGTCGCCGATGCTGAGCCGGGAGCAATGCCGAAGACCGTGTTCGGCATCATTCTTGCCGGGCTGTTGCGCCGCCGCGACGACGGCATCGTGCCCTTCACGATCATGTCCTGCGACAACATCCCCCACAACGGCCATGTCACCGCCGACGGCGTCATCGGGCTCGCGCGGCTGATCGACGAGAAACTGGCGACCTGGGTGAGCGAGAACGTCGCCTTTCCCAACGGCATGGTCGACCGCATCACGCCGGCCACTACCGACCGCGAGCGCGGCATTCTGTCGAGCGAGTTCGGGCTCGACGACAATTGGCCGGTATTTTGCGAGCCGTTCAGGCAATGGGTGCTGGAGGACCATTTCACCGACGGCCGCCCGCCGCTGGAAAAGGTCGGCGTGCAATTCGTCAGCGATGTCGCACCCTACGAGCTGATGAAGATCCGCATCCTCAATGGCGGCCATGCGACCATCGCCTATCCGGCCGGGCTGATGGACATCCATTTCGTCGACGAGGCGATGCAGGAGCCGCTGGTGCGCGGTTTTCTCGAAAAACTGGAGCACGACGAGATCATCCCGACGGTGCCGCCGGTGCCGGGTACCGTGCTGGAGGATTATTACCAGCTCATCGAGCACCGCTTCTCCAATCCGAAGATTGGCGACACCATTCGCAGGCTTTGCCTCGACGGCTCCAACCGGCAGCCGAAATTCATCATCCCGACCATCGCCGACCGGCTGAAGGCCGGCAAGGGCGTCGCCGGCCTGGCGCTGGAATCGGCGCTCTGGTGCCGCTATTGCTTCGGCACCACGGATTCAGGCGCGGTCATCGAGCCCAATGATCCAAGTTGGGACCGGCTGCAGACGACCGCCAGGGCGGCAAAGGCTGCGCCTGCCGCCTGGCTGGCCATGGAGGACATCTATGGCGAGGTCGGCCGCTCGATGCCGTTCGTCGAGGCCTTTGCCAAGGCGCTCGAGGCGCTCTGGGCCGATGGCGCACGTACGACGCTGACGCGCTACCTCGCCGGCAACCTCTAAGATCGGCCCAATGCATGTCCCCGCCGATGAGGGCCCTGCAATGACGCCTGACCTGGTCATTTTCGACTGCGACGGCGTGCTGGTCGACAGCGAGGGGCTGTCCGTTTCGGCGCTGCTTAGCATGATCACGCTTGCCGGCGGCAGTGTCAGCGAGGATGCCGCCTATGAGCATTTCCTCGGCAAAAGCATGAAAAGCGTTCGCGAAATCCTCGGTCGCGACTTCGGACTTGATATCACCGACCTGCATCTGAGCGAGATGCGCGTCGGGCTGATGCGCAAATTTCGCGACGAGCTGAAGCCGATCCCCGGCATCGGCCAGGTTCTTCCGAAGCTTACCGTGCCATGCTGCGTTGCTTCCTCCGGCACGCTGGATCGCATCCGCTATGCGCTCGACGTCACCGGGCTGCTCGGGCTGCTCGAGCCGCATCTGTTCAGCGCCGCCATGGTGGCGCGGGGCAAGCCGGCGCCGGACCTTTTTCTCCACGCAGCCGCCAAAATGGGAGCGATCCCGCAAAATTGCGTCGTCGTCGAGGACAGCCCCGTCGGCGTCGCGGCGGCACGGGCGGCGGGAATGCGCGTCCTGGCCTTCACCGGCGGCTCGCATGCCGGCAACCCGGCACTGAAAGCGCGGCTTGCGTCGAGTGAGCCGGACTTTATATTCGCTGACATGCTGCAACTGCCCGATCTGATTGCAGGCCTGGGAGCGAGAGTAAGAACATCTTGACGAACAGTTTCGTTTGCGCGGTCGATGTCGGCACCGGGAGCGCTCGTGCGGGCATTCTCGACACCAGAGGCACCTTGCTCGGCCGCGCCGAGCATCCGATCGTCATGAACCGGCCGAAGGCCGATCACGCCGAGCACGATTCGCAGGATATCTGGTCGGCGGTCTGCATTGCGGTGCGCGCCGCCCGCGAAAAAGCCGGCGTGTCAGCGCAGGATATCGTCGGCATCTCCTTCGACGCCACCTGCTCGCTGGTGGTGCGCGGCAAGGATGGTGGCCAGCTCAGCGTGTCGGTGTCAGGCGAAAGGCGCTGGGACACTATCGTCTGGCTCGATCACCGCGCTATTGCCGAGGCCGATGAATGCACCGAAAGCGGCCATGCCGTGCTCGACTATATCGGCGGCGTCATGTCGCCGGAAATGGAGACGCCGAAGCTGATGTGGCTGAAGCGCAACCTGCCCGCAACATGGAGCGAAGCCGGCTATCTATTCGACCTCGCCGACTTTCTCAGTTGGAAGGCAACCGGTTCGCTTGCCCGCTCGCAATGCACGCTGACCGCCAAATGGACCTATCTGGCGCATGAAGAGACCGGCTGGCGGCACGACTTCTTCAAAGCCGTCGGGCTCGGCGATCTTTTCGAGCACGGCAATCTGCCTGACAAGGCCAGCCCGGTGGGCGCCGATATCGGCCGGCTGAGCGCGCAAGCCGCGGCCGAGCTTGGCCTGAGCGAACAATGCCGGGTCGGCGCCGGCGTCATCGATGCCTATGCCGGCGCGCTCGGCGTGCTCGGCGGCTTCGCCGGCGATGAAACCAACATCGGCCGGCATCTGGCGCTGATCGCCGGCACTTCGAGCTGCGTCATGGCGATGTCGCCCGACCCGCAACCCTTTGCCGGGGTCTGGGGCCCGTATTATGGCGCGGCCCTTCCCCGGCTTTGGCTGTCGGAAGGCGGCCAATCGGCCACCGGCGCGCTGCTCGATCACATCATCCGCTGGCACGGCGCCGGCGGCGAGCCGGACGCCGCCATGCACGCCAGGATTGCCCGGCGCGTTGTCGAGTTGCGCGCCATAGAGGGCGAAAATCTGGCC
Source organism: Mesorhizobium sp. WSM4846 (assembly GCF_055811415.1). Lineage (NCBI taxonomy): Bacteria > Pseudomonadati > Pseudomonadota > Alphaproteobacteria > Hyphomicrobiales > Phyllobacteriaceae > Mesorhizobium > Mesorhizobium sp. WSM4846. The sequence goes on along the minus strand of NZ_JBVVPZ010000018.1, from coordinate 68,489 downwards.
GGAAGGCTGCATGTGCTGCCGGATTTCCATGGCAACCGCTCGCCGCTCGCCGACCCGCATGCCGTCGGCGTCATCACCGGTCTGACGCTGGATACCTCCTTCGACAGCCTGTGCAAGCTGTATTGGCGCACCGCCATCAGCATTGCGCTGGGCGTGCGGCATGTGCTGGAAGCCCTGAACGAGAACGGCTATCTGATCGACACGCTGCATGTCACCGGCGGTCACACCAAGAACCCGCTGCTGATGGAGCTTTATGCCGACGCCACCGGCTGCACGGTGGTCGAGCCGCTGGCCGATGAGGCGGTGCTGCTCGGCACCGGCATGATCGCCGCCACCGCCGCCGGGCTTTTCCCCGATTTGAACGCCGCCTGCGTCGCCATGCAGCAAGGCGGCAAGACGCGAGAGCCCAATTCGGCGGCCGCCGGCCGGTTCGACCGCGACTACCGCGTGTTTTTGGAGATGCACCGGCAGCGGCAGGCGCTGGACGCGATCAGGTAGGCTCGAATGGCTTGTACCGCTACCTCTGGTTCCAGCGCCGGATAATTGGCTCGCCAAGGTCGTGCTCATAACCGAGCACGCTTGTGCTGGCGGTATCCAGCACGAAAAGCGCGCCATCTTGCGGCGGCAGGCCGAGCCAGCGCGCCGTCAGCACCCGCAGGAAATGCGAGCTTGAGAACACCAGGACATTGCCGTTGACGTCACGCAATTCATTGACGATCCGATCGGCCCTTGCGCTGACATCCTCTGCCGCCTCGCCGTCAGGGCAGCCGTCGCGAAACAGACGCCAGCCGGGACGCTCGACGAGGATCTGCTTCGTGGTCAGTCCCTCGTAAGCGCCGTAATCCCATTCCGCCAGATCGGCCTTCTTCATGCCGGCCGAACCGAAGCCGGCAAGCGCGCAGGTCTTGAAGGCGCGCTGCGACGGGCTCGACCAGACTGCCTGGAACGAAAGCCCCTGCAACCGCTCAGCGACCCGCCCGGCGGCCGCCTCGCCGGCTGGCGTCAACGGTATGTCGGTCAGGCCGGTGTGCTTTCCCGACGCGCTCCATTCCGTCTCGCCATGCCGAACCAGATGGATTTCGGGAAACGCGCTCATCCGCATGCCCTTTCGAGACACTGGGTATACAGCCTGCCCGGCTAGAAACCGCCTGAAGAGCAGACCTCATCGACTTCTACACTTCTACAGTCGCTGCTTCCGACGGTATTGCAAGCGGCGCGACCGGATCTCACGAGGATCGGCGACGATCATCGCCAGTTTCCGAAATGCGCCGGCGGGGCGGATGATCCAGGGATATCCAGAGAAGAGACAGCGGGATCTGCTACCGAGTGGTGCGATCATTGCTCGGCGCAGCGCTGCTGATCTCCAGAACGAGCTTTCTGCGAATGGCGACCGAATAGTCGGCGGGCGAAGCGGGCGCGATGACGAATGATCCTGCCCCGCCGATGACATTCTCCCTGAAGTAGCCGGGAAGGTCGGTGATAACGCCGGGCTCGGTTCGCTCCACTGCGATTGCGTTGATGATGTAACCCTTGGCAACCGCTCGCCGGCGGCTTTCCGTCACCGGCAACCCGTCATTGTTGGTTCCATTCGAGGAGACATCGATAATGTTCTTTCTTGCAGTTCCCGGAAACCTGTCGAGCAATTGGCCGCTTACGTCGATCGCGAAGGAAAGAGACGTTCTTCCGCGAGAGCTGCGCCCTTGACCCGTGTCGCCCGCCCTGTCGGTGGTTGAGGCCGCAGCTGCAGCTTGCCCACTGTCGCATATTGTCGTCCACGGCAGCACCGTCTGGAGGCGTCCAACGCTCGACTATTGGATGTAAGTGATGGCAATACATCCGACCAGGCCGCCGGCGATGGCGTACGCCACCTCTTTCGAACGGAGTGCGTCGACATGCCCCTGTCGCTGCAGAGTCGCATGTTCGATGTTTATTGAGGCGGACTTGTCGACCGCAAAGACGAACGCCGCGTCGACATCGTTTGCCCAGGCCTTCGCGCCAGGGAAGGGTACAATGGCGGCAAGCAAGCAAACGCCGGAAACGAGGCTGCGGAGGCTCCGCAGCGTTGCATGAGACATGGGGCGTTTCCTCGTTCCCCGCTTAAGGCGCGTCGCGTTTGAACCGATTCATGCGACGCGCTTGAAGTCTTTGTTTTTGTGCATGCTGTTGGTCCAAAACCGCCGCACACCTTTGGGTCAAGCCCAGGGGCACGCTTTTGGGCGATATGCACCAGCCGCGAGATTCTAGATGAACCCGACATTCTCGCTTCTCCAGGCAAGCACCGTCATCGTCCATTTGAATGACAGGGCACAGCGCCGTACGGATCGCTGGCTCAACGCTTCCCCTAAGCCAGCCCCCTTGCCATACCTGCCCATTTCGTGGACAAGCCGTGCGGATAATGCGGAATCCGGGCCGATCACGGCCATTTTCCGCGCTGAGACGCGGCTTCCGGCCCTTTTTGCCGACGCGCCGCAATCGGATAGGCGAAATAATGTCTGCGATCGAAGCCGGCGCGCGCGCGCCGGAAAATCTTTGGCGTCGGGAAATCAAGGCGACGCTGGCGCTCGCCTGGCCGATGGTGCTCACCAATCTCGGCCAGACCGCGATGACCGCCACCGATGTCATGATGATGGGGCGGCTGGGTCCGGACACGCTGGCCAGCGGCGCGCTCGGCGCCAACCTCTATTTCATGCCGCTGATCTTCGGGCTCGGCCTGATGTTGGCGACCTCGCCGATGATCGCCACGGAACTCGGCCGCCGTCGCCACTCCGTGCGCGATCTGCGCCGCACCGTGCGGCAGGGCCTGTGGCTGGCGATCCTCATCTCAATCCCGATCTGGATATTTCTCTGGTACGGCGAGGCCGTGTTGCTGGCCATGGGCCAGGAACCGGCGCTGGCGCATCAGGCCGGTATCTACCTGCGCTGGCTCGAATGGGCGGTGCTGCCGTTCTATGGCTATATCGTCCTGCGCTCGTTCATCTCGGCGCTGGAGCGGCCTGGTTGGGCGCTGGTCATCGTCTTCGTTGCCGTCGCCTGCAATGTGTTTTTCAACTGGGTGTTCATGTTCGGCAATCTCGGCGCCCCTTCGATGGGCATCGCCGGCTCCGGCCTCGCCACCACGCTGTCCAGCGTGCTGATGTTCGCCGGCATGGCGGCGGTGGTGATGCTTGAGCCGAAGTTTCGCCGCTACCAACTGTTCGGGCGGTTCTGGCGGGCCGACTGGCCGCGCTTCAAGGGCCTGCTGCGGCTCGGCCTGCCGATCGCCGGCCTGCTTGCCTTCGAGGTGACGATCTTCAACGCGGCGGCCCTCCTCATGGGGCTGATCGACGCCGCCTCGCTCGCGGCGCATGCCATCGCCATCCAGATCGCTTCGATCAGCTTCATGGTGCCGCTTGGCCTCAACCAGGCGGCGACGGTGCGCGTCGGGCTCGCCCATGGCGCCGGCAATCCGGAAGGGGTTTCCCGTGCCGGCTGGACCGCTTTTGTCATCGGCGTCTCATTCATGGCGCTGATGGGGCTGGTGATGATCCTGTGGCCGCAATTGCTGATCAGCGCCTTCATCGATCTCGCCGACCCGGCCAATGCCACTGTGATCGGGCTTGCCGTGTCGTTCCTGGCCTTTGCCGCGCTGTTCCAGATTTTCGATGGCGCCCAGGCCGTGGCCGCCGGCATGCTGCGCGGCCTGCACGACACCCAGGTGCCGATGATCTATGCCGCGATCGGCTATTGGGGCATCGGCCTGCCGCTCGGCGTCCTGCTCGCCTTCCATTCCGGGCTCGACGGCGTCGGCATCTGGATCGGCCTGTCGTTGGGGCTGGCGGTGGTGGCGGCGCTGCTCCTGGCGCGCTGGCTGGGGGGGGGGGGGGGGGCGCCCCCCCCCGGCGGGGGGGGGGGTTTTGGGGGGGGGGGGGGCGCCCCGGGGGGGGGGGGGGGGGGGGCCCGCGGCCCCCCCCGCCGCTCTACTTTGGGCATTGATGAAAGCGGCTTCGTCACGAGCAGGACGGGGTCGTGACGTCTATGGATATTTCGTCTGATTTGCACGCGCGGCCTGTGGGCTTAAGTCACTGTGCAACTCCTTTGGCAGTGGAAGGCTTGAGCACCGCAAGTGCACCGCGCGGGCGAACAATTTTCGTTGCTTCTGCTGGTGCTCCTTGATGGCTGCTGCGAGCCCTAATCCGTACGGGCCAAGAAAGACGCCGGTTCCCCAGCCCGGCTGCTTTTTTTCGCGAGCGTCGTAGTCCGAAGCCTCCATGCGGGCTTGCTGGCATTCCGGCGACGCCCATTTCCGGTCTTGCTTCGAAAGCGACGCTCCATAGTCGACCGGAGAGGTCGCGCACCCGGCTACTGTCGCGGCCAACGCGACGAACATTGCAATTCTCATCCCCAAGCCCTTGATAAGCATTGTGAGAGTACACAGAACTCTTCTTCCAACAAGGAGATAGCTCCGAAGAAGCGAAGAAGGTGTCCGAACGCCAAGCGCAGAGGCGGCTTGCTAGTTTGAAGTCGCCCGTCGTTCAAGCGAACGTGCATATTGCGTCAGCGGGAAGCACACGACGAAGAAGATCAAGGCGACCAGCCCATAGACGGTGAACGGCTCGAAGGTCGCATTGTTGATGGCGTTGGATGTCCTGACCAGTTCCTCGAAACCGATGATCGAGGTCAGCGCGGTCGACTTGATCAGCTGCACCAGGAAACCGACGGTCGGGGCGCGGGTGATCGAAAACGCCTGCGGCAGGATGATCAGCCTGAGTTCCTGCAGATAGTGAAGGCCGAGGCTGGCGCCGGCGTCCCACTGGCCGCGCGGCAGCGCATCGACGCCGCCGCGCCAGATCTCGGCGAGATAGGCGCTGGCGAAGAAGGTCAGGCCAAGCGCTGCAGCGGTCCACGGCTCGATGCGCAAGCCCAGCATCGGCAGGCCGAAGAACATCAGGAAGAGCTGCATGAGCAGCGGCGTGCCCTGGAAAAGCGCAATGTAGCCCGAGGCCAGCCGCCGCGCCCATTTATTTTTGGCGATCCGGAAGAACAGCACGACCATGCCGACCACGCCGCCGCCGACGAAGGCCGCCAGTGACAGAAGCACCGTCCAGCGCGCGGCGAGCAGAAGGTTGCGGACAATATCCCAGAAGGTAAATTCGATCATGACACGCCGGCTCCCAGAGCCCGGCGGCCGCCGCTGACCAGCAGCCGGCGCAGCCCCATCGACAGGACGAGATAGACCATCGTCACCACGAAATAGGTCTCGAAAGCACGGAAGGTGCGCGCCTGCAGCATGTCGGCCTCGTAGGTCAGTTCGCGCACCGCGATCTGCGACACCACGGCGGACTCCAGCATCATGATGATGATCTGGCTGGTCAGCGCCGGAAAGATCACCTTGAGCGCTTGCGGCAGCACGATCTTGACGAAGACCTGACGCAGCCTGAGCCCAAGCGCAAGGGCTGCTTCCGTCTGCCCGCGCGGCACCGCGTCGAGCCCGGCGCCGACGATCTCGATCGTGTAGGCCGCCATGTTGAGCGTCATTGCCAGCATGGCGGCCAGCAGCGGATCGAGCCTCACGCCGATGCTGGGCAACCCGAAGAAGATGAAGAACAGCTGCACAAGGAACGGCGTGTTCCTGATAATTTCGACATAGACGCCGATTGCCCGCTTGAGCAGCAAGGGGCCGTTTCGTCGCCCTGCTGCGCCGAGGATGCTGAGGAACGTTCCCGCGAGCGTGGTCACGGCGATCAAAAGGATCGTCATGGCCGCCCCGCGCGCGATCGCACCTGTCGCATCGGCAAGCCAGCCGAAGTCGAGGCTGTAGCCCATGATAGGTCCTTACCCCGGAGATCAATCCTTGAGGTTGTCGGGATTGAGCGGTGTTTTGAGCCAGGCTTTCGAGCTTTCGTCCAGCTTGCCGTCGGCCAGCATCTTGGCGACCGCGTCGTTGACCGCCTGCTTCAGGCGGTCCTCGTTCTTGTTGAGGCCGATATGCGAGGGCGAGGTGAGAAGCTGGAACTTCTGCTCCGGCTTCAGTGCCTCCTGGCGGGCGAGCACCTGGGCGCCGACATCGTTGCCGACGACCATCAGTTGGGTCTGACCCGAGATGAAGGCCTGGATGACGGAATTATAGTTGTCGAAACGGCGGATGTCGGCCGAGGCGGGTGCTGCCTCGGTCAGTGACGTATCTTCCAGCGTGCCGCGGTTGACGGCGATCGACTTGTCGGCGAGATCGTCCTTGCCTTCGACCTTGAGCGCGGCCGGGCCGATGACGGCGATATAATAGGGCGCGTAGGCGGCGGCGAAATCGATCACCTGCTCGCGCTCCTTGGAGTAGCCGACGCTCATCAGGATATCGACGCGCTTGTCGGTAAGATACGGGATGCGGTTCTGCCCGGTCACGCTGACCAAATTGAGCTTGACCTTGAGCTGGTCGGCGATGAACTGCGCCACGTCGATGTCATAGCCCTTGATGCTCATATCGGCACTGGCCGAGGAGAAGGGCGGAAAGTCGGAGAAAATGCCGACATTGATCGCGCCGGCCTTAGTGATGTCGTCGAGCGCGTCGGCATTGGCGGCCTGGGTGGCAAGACCGAGGCCGGCGAGCATCAGCACGGCGGCGATGGATGATTTCATGTGAAGTGCCATTGTCGTTCCCCTGCTGGAAGCTTGTTTTGTTTGAATGCGGCCGCCGGCTCCAGCGCGGCGCTCGCCTTGGAAGTTCTTGCCTGATGCGTCAGGCTCGCTTGCCTGAGAGCGCCGGGCTGAACACCATCAGGCTGAGGATCTCGAACAGCACCTGCGCGCCGGCATGGGCGGTGTTGGTGGTCGCGTCATACTGCGGCGCCACCTCGACGACGTCGCCGCCGACGATGTTGAGGCCCTTCAGGCCGCGCAAGAGTTCAAGCACTTCCCGCGTCGTCAGCCCGCCGACTTCCGGCGTGCCGGTGCCGGGCGCGAAGGCCGGGTCGATGCTGTCGATGTCGAAGGATACATAGGTCGGGCCGTCGCCAACGATCTGGCGCGCCTTCGCGATGATGGCTGGGATGCCGAGGCCGGTAACCTCTTCGGCATGCACGACGGTCATCCCGGATTCGTAGGTGAACTCCCACAGATATTCGGCCGAGCCGCGGATGCCGATCTGGATGGTGCGCGACGGGTCCAGCACCCCGTCCAGCACCGCGTTGCGGAACGGCCCGCCATGGTGGAACTTGGTCATGTCGAACAGGCCGCTGGTGTCGCAATGGGCGTCGATGTGGACCATGCCGACCGGCGCCTTTTTGCCGACAGCCCTCAGGATCGGGTGGCTGATCGAGTGATCGCCGCCGACCGAAAGCGGAATGACGCCGGCGTCGACGATCTGGTTCGTCCGGCGCTCGATGTCGTCATGGCTGGTCTCCAGCCGGTAGCGGCTCTGGAACGGCACGTCGCCGATGTCGGCCACCTTCAGTTCGTGTGTCGGCGCGCATTCCAGCACGTGGTTGTAGGGACCGATGCGCTCGATTGCGCGCAGTGCCCTTGGCCCGAAGCGGGCGCCCGGCCGGTTGGTCACGCCAAGGTCCATCGGCACGCCGATCATCGCCACCTGCAGATCGCCGAAATCAGGATTGTCGGCGGCTATTTCCCGGTAAGGCGCGCTGAGGAAGGTCGGGATGCCGGAATAGGGCGCCAGCCGCGTGCCGCTCTTGGAAAAAATCTTGTCGGCGACGCGGCGGAATTTTGGGTCGAACATCTCGCCGCCATGGCTTTCGCCGTATTTGCGGCGCAACGCCTCGAGCTTGCCGCGATCATAACCCATGTCGGTCCTCCATGGCTGGTGCAGAGCGGCCATCAATGACGGTCGCGCCGGCTGCCTGCGGATTTCACGTCTTGATGCTGTACGCGCCAAAGTGTCTTGCAGCTGCATTGAAAAATCAATTGATATTGTTAGGGTCTTTGCTGTGAGAAAATCTCACATTAATTTCGAGCACGATCTTATCCGAAAACGGGGTCCCACTTCTGGGGATCGTGCTCCTTTGAGGCTCCGATGGCCAAGCGTCTGCCTCCCCTGAATCCATTGCGGGCCTTCGAGGCGACGGCGCGCCATGCCTCGCTGACCAAGGCGGCGGCTGAGCTCAACGTCACCCACGGCGCCGTCAGCCATCAGATCAAGGCGCTCGAACAGTCGCTGGGCGTCAAGCTGTTCGAGCGCGCCGGTCAGCGGGTGAAGCTGACGCCGCACGGCGCCGAATTGCTGCCGGCGGTGTCGACCGCCTTCGACGGCATCGCCGCCGCCACGCAGCGCATGACAAGGCCGGCGAGCACCGGCGCCCTGTCGGTCTCCTGCGTGCCGGCACTGCTGCTGCTGTGGATGATCCCGCGGCTCGGCAGCTTCACCTCGCAGTATCCCGATATCAGGCTGACGCTGATCCCGTCGAATGATGCCAAGGACGTCCGCGCACCGCATATCGATATCTGCGTGCATTATGGCGATGGCAGCTGGACCGATTGCTGGATGCGCAAATGGTCGGGCCTCGAACTGTTCCCGGTGGTCAGCCCGACGCTGATCAACAACCGTCCGATCCGCACCGTGCGCGACCTTGCCGATCACGTCTTCCTGCACGGCGACGACGGCCGCGAATGGCACACCTGGCTGGCCGCCGCCGATGCGCTGGATCTGGAGCGCGGCCGCCGCCACCATCTCGGCGACGCGCGCATGGCGAGCGAGGCTGCGGTCCACGGCCATGGCGTGGCGCTGGGCGATACGGTGACGGCAAGCGGACTGCTTGCCAGGGGACTGCTGGTCGCGCCGTTCAGCCTGTCGGTGCCGGCGGTCGACGATTTCTACGTCGTCTGCCGCAACGAGATGAGGTCGGCACCGATCGTGCAGCTGTTCATCGACTGGCTGTTTGCCGAAAAGGAGCAGGCCGACGGCCGCGCCGATGCGCCGGTGGCGGGCCGCATCGGCATCCGCAGGAAGCGTCCGGCGCTGAGGGTGATCGGCGCCAAGACCGCGCCCTGAAGTTGCTGCAGCCGACGCAGCGCGCTTGCCGCAGCTTTTTCTTTTTGTCGGGCCAACCGGCAAAGCGGGAGGCGCATTCAAAAATACAATGCTAAGAGGCATTTGGAGCAATTCCCGGAATAGTGCGCAGCGGCTTTCCCGGGAAAAGCGCTAAACAAAGGCTAGGGCGAGCAGCGAAGGCGGCATCGAGACATGACCAAGACCGATATAGCGCGGCGCGTCTACAACCACACCTGGAAGCTCGACCCGATTGTCCGCAGCCTGCTCGACACCGATTTCTACAAGCTGCTGATGCTGCAGATGATCTGGGGCATGTATCCCAGGATCGACACCACCTTCTCGCTGATCAACCGCACCACCTCGGTTCGCCTTGCCGAGGAGATCGACGAAGCAGAACTGCGCGATCAGCTCGACCATGCCCGCACCTTGCGCTTCTCCAAGAAAGAGATGATCTGGCTTGGCGGCAACACCTTCTATGGCCGCAAGCAGATATTTGAACCGGAATTCCTCGCCTGGCTCGAGAATTTCCAGTTGCCGGAATACGAGCTTTTCAAGCGCGATGGCCAGTACGAGCTCACCTTCAGCGGTCCGTGGATGTACACGACGCTGTGGGAGATTCCGGCGCTGGCAATTATCAATGAACTTCGCTCTCGCGCCGCCATGCGGGCGTTCGGGCCCTTTGCGCTCGACGTGCTCTATGCTCGCGCCAAGGCTAAGATGTGGGCCAAGACCGAACGGCTGAAAGCGCTGCCGGATATCCGCATTTCGGATTTCGGTACCCGCCGCCGCCATTCCTTCCTGTGGCAGCGCTGGTGCGTCGAAGCGCTCAAGGAAGGCATCGGCGAGGCGTTCACCGGCACCTCCAACGTGCTTTTGGCCATGGACAACGACCTCGAGGCGCTCGGCACCAACGCGCATGAACTGCCGATGGTGTTCGCCGCGCTCGCCAATTCGGAAAAGGAAATGAAGCAGTCGCCCTACAAGGTGCTGCAGGACTGGCAGCGCTACTATGGCGGCAATCTGCTGATCGTGCTGCCGGACACCTTCGGCACCGCGGCGTTCCTGCGTGACGCGCCGGACTGGATCGCCGACTGGACCGGTTTTCGCCCCGACAGCGCGCCGCCGATCGAAGGCGGCGAGAAGATCCTTTCCTGGTGGCGCGGAAAGGGCAAGGACCCCAGACAGAAGCTGCTGATTTTCTCCGACGGGCTCGAGGTCGAGACCATCGAGGAAACCTACCGCCATTTCCACGGCAAGGTGCGCATGTCCTTCGGCTGGGGCACCAACCTGACCAATGATTTCGAGGGCTGCGCGCCGACCAAAACCAACCGGCTCGACGCCATCTCGCTGGTCTGCAAGGTCACCGAGGCCAATGGCCACCCGGCGGTCAAGCTCTCCGACAATCCCGCCAAGGCCACCGGCGACGAAAAAGAGATCGAGCGCTATTTGCGCATATTTGGCGAGAAAGACCGCGTGGAGCAGCTGGTCAAGGTGTGAGGGTGAGGGAACTCTTGGATAATTCGAGTTCCTTCGCGCCCCCCTCTGTCCTGCCCTCTTTGCCAAAACTTGACATCTCCCCCACTTGGGGGGAGATCGGCAGTTCGCTCGGTCGGCGCCTTCCATGCGACGTTGGAGATTGGCGAAGGTGTAGATGACGGCCAATCTCCCCCCTCGTGGGGGAGATGTCCGGCAGGACAGAGGGGGGCGCGAAGGAACTCGAATTATCCAAGAGTTCCCTCACCCTCACACCTTGACCAGCTGCTCCACGCGGTCTTTCTCGCCAAATATGCGCAAATAGCGCTCGATCTCTTTTTCGTCGCCGGTGGCCTTGGCGGGATTGTCGGAGAGCTTGACCGCCGGGTGGCCATTGGCCTCGGTGACCTTGCAGACCAGCGAGATGGCGTCGAGCCGGTTGGTTTTGGTCGGCGCGCAGCCCTCGAAATCATTGGTCAGGTTGGTGCCCCAGCCGAAGGACATGCGCACCTTGCCGTGGAAATGGCGGTAGGTTTCCTCGATGGTCTCGACCTCGAGCCCGTCGGAGAAAATCAGCAGCTTCTGTCTGGGGTCCTTGCCCTTTCCGCGCCACCAGGAAAGGATCTTCTCGCCGCCTTCGATCGGCGGCGCGCTGTCGGGGCGAAAACCGGTCCAGTCGGCGATCCAGTCCGGCGCGTCACGCAGGAACGCCGCGGTGCCGAAGGTGTCCGGCAGCACGATCAGCAGATTGCCGCCATAGTAGCGCTGCCAGTCCTGCAGCACCTTGTAGGGCGACTGCTTCATTTCCTTTTCCGAATTGGCGAGCGCGGCGAACACCATCGGCAGTTCATGCGCGTTGGTGCCGAGCGCCTCGAGGTCGTTGTCCATGGCCAAAAGCACGTTGGAGGTGCCGGTGAACGCCTCGCCGATGCCTTCCTTGAGCGCTTCGACGCACCAGCGCTGCCACAGGAAGGAATGGCGGCGGCGGGTACCGAAATCCGAAATGCGGATATCCGGCAGCGCTTTCAGCCGTTCGGTCTTGGCCCACATCTTAGCCTTGGCGCGAGCATAGAGCACGTCGAGCGCAAAGGGCCCGAACGCCCGCATGGCGGCGCGAGAGCGAAGTTCATTGATAATTGCCAGCGCCGGAATCTCCCACAGCGTCGTGTACATCCACGGACCGCTGAAGGTGAGCTCGTACTGGCCATCGCGCTTGAAAAGCTCGTATTCCGGCAACTGGAAATTCTCGAGCCAGGCGAGGAATTCCGGTTCAAATATCTGCTTGCGGCCATAGAAGGTGTTGCCGCCAAGCCAGATCATCTCTTTCTTGGAGAAGCGCAAGGTGCGGGCATGGTCGAGCTGATCGCGCAGTTCTGCTTCGTCGATCTCCTCGGCAAGGCGAACCGAGGTGGTGCGGTTGATCAGCGAGAAGGTGGTGTCGATCCTGGGATACATGCCCCAGATCATCTGCAGCATCAGCAGCTTGTAGAAATCGGTGTCGAGCAGGCTGCGGACAATCGGGTCGAGCTTCCAGGTGTGGTTGTAGACGCGCCGCGCTATATCGGTCTTGGTCATGTCTCGATGCCGCCTTCGCTGCTCGCCCTAGCCTTTGTTTAGCGCTTTTCCCGGGAAAGCCGCTGCGCACTATTCCGGGAATTGCTCCAAATGCCTCTTAGCATTGTATTTTTGAATGCGCCTCCCGCTTTGCCGGTTGGCCCGACAAAAAGAAAAAGCTGCGGCAAGCGCGCTGCGTCGGCTGCAGCAACTTCAGGGCGCGGTCTTGGCGCCGATCACCCTCAGCGCCGGACGCTTCCTGCGGATGCCGATGCGGCCCGCCACCGGCGCATCGGCGCGGCCGTCGGCCTGCTCCTTTTCGGCAAACAGCCAGTCGATGAACAGCTGCACGATCGGTGCCGACCTCATCTCGTTGCGGCAGACGACGTAGAAATCGTCGACCGCCGGCACCGACAGGCTGAACGGCGCGACCAGCAGTCCCCTGGCAAGCAGTCCGCTTGCCGTCACCGTATCGCCCAGCGCCACGCCATGGCCGTGGACCGCAGCCTCGCTCGCCATGCGCGCGTCGCCGAGATGGTGGCGGCGGCCGCGCTCCAGATCCAGCGCATCGGCGGCGGCCAGCCAGGTGTGCCATTCGCGGCCGTCGTCGCCGTGCAGGAAGACGTGATCGGCAAGGTCGCGCACGGTGCGGATCGGACGGTTGTTGATCAGCGTCGGGCTGACCACCGGGAACAGTTCGAGGCCCGACCATTTGCGCATCCAGCAATCGGTCCAGCTGCCATCGCCATAATGCACGCAGATATCGATATGCGGTGCGCGGACGTCCTTGGCATCATTCGACGGGATCAGCGTCAGCCTGATATCGGGATACTGCGAGGTGAAGCTGCCGAGCCGCGGGATCATCCACAGCAGCAGCAGTGCCGGCACGCAGGAGACCGACAGGGCGCCGGTGCTCGCCGGCCTTGTCATGCGCTGCGTGGCGGCGGCGATGCCGTCGAAGGCGGTCGACACCGCCGGCAGCAATTCGGCGCCGTGCGGCGTCAGCTTCACCCGCTGACCGGCGCGCTCGAACAGCTTGACGCCCAGCGACTGTTCGAGCGCCTTGATCTGATGGCTGACGGCGCCGTGGGTGACGTTGAGCTCAGCCGCCGCCTTGGTCAGCGAGGCATGGCGCGCCGTCGCCTCGAAGGCCCGCAATGGATTCAGGGGAGGCAGACGCTTGGCCATCGGAGCCTCAAAGGAGCACGATCCCCAGAAGTGGGACCCCGTTTTCGGATAAGATCGTGCTCGAAATTAATGTGAGATTTTCTCACAGCAAAGACCCTAACAATATCAATTGATTTTTCAATGCAGCTGCAAGACACTTTGGCGCGTACAGCATCAAGACGTGAAATCCGCAGGCAGCCGGCGCGACCGTCATTGATGGCCGCTCTGCACCAGCCATGGAGGACCGACATGGGTTATGATCGCGGCAAGCTCGAGGCGTTGCGCCGCAAATACGGCGAAAGCCATGGCGGCGAGATGTTCGACCCAAAATTCCGCCGCGTCGCCGACAAGATTTTTTCCAAGAGCGGCACGCGGCTGGCGCCCTATTCCGGCATCCCGACCTTCCTCAGCGCGCCTTACCGGGAAATAGCCGCCGACAATCCTGATTTCGGCGATCTGCAGGTGGCGATGATCGGCGTGCCGATGGACCTTGGCGTGACCAACCGGCCGGGCGCCCGCTTCGGGCCAAGGGCACTGCGCGCAATCGAGCGCATCGGTCCCTACAACCACGTGCTGGAATGCGCGCCGACACACGAACTGAAGGTGGCCGACATCGGCGACGTGCCGTTCCAGAGCCGCTACCGGCTGGAGACCAGCCATGACGACATCGAGCGCCGGACGAACCAGATCGTCGACGCCGGCGTCATTCCGCTTTCGGTCGGCGGCGATCACTCGATCAGCCACCCGATCCTGAGGGCTGTCGGCAAAAAGGCGCCGGTCGGCATGGTCCACATCGACGCCCATTGCGACACCAGCGGCCTGTTCGACATGACCAAGTTCCACCATGGCGGGCCGTTCCGCAACGCGGTGCTGGACGGGGTGCTGGACCCGTCGCGCACCATCCAGATCGGCATCCGCGGCTCGGCCGAATATCTGTGGGAGTTCACCTACGAATCCGGGATGACCGTCGTGCATGCCGAAGAGGTTACCGGCCTCGGCATCCCAGCCATCATCGCGAAGGCGCGCCAGATCGTTGGCGACGGCCCGACCTATGTATCCTTCGACATCGACAGCATCGACCCGGCCTTCGCGCCCGGCACCGGCACGCCGGAAGTCGGCGGGCTGACGACGCGGGAAGTGCTTGAACTCTTGCGCGGCCTGAAGGGCCTCAACATCGTCGGCGGCGACGTCGTCGAGGTGGCGCCGCAGTATGACGCGACCACCAACACCGCCCATGCCGGCGCGCAGGTGCTGTTCGAGATCCTCAGCCTGATGGTGTTCAGCCCGGCGCTCTCAGGCAAGCGAGCCTGACGCATCAGGCAAGAACTTCCAAGGCGAGCGCCGCGCTGGAGCCGGCGGCCGCATTCAAACAAAACAAGCTTCCAGCAGGGGAACGACAATGGCACTTCACATGAAATCATCCATCGCCGCCGTGCTGATGCTCGCCGGCCTCGGTCTTGCCACCCAGGCCGCCAATGCCGACGCGCTCGACGACATCACTAAGGCCGGCGCGATCAATGTCGGCATTTTCTCCGACTTTCCGCCCTTCTCCTCGGCCAGTGCCGATATGAGCATCAAGGGCTATGACATCGACGTGGCGCAGTTCATCGCCGACCAGCTCAAGGTCAAGCTCAATTTGGTCAGCGTGACCGGGCAGAACCGCATCCCGTATCTTACCGACAAGCGCGTCGATATCCTGATGAGCGTCGGCTACTCCAAGGAGCGCGAGCAGGTGATCGATTTCGCCGCCGCCTACGCGCCCTATTATATCGCCGTCATCGGCCCGGCCGCGCTCAAGGTCGAAGGCAAGGACGATCTCGCCGACAAGTCGATCGCCGTCAACCGCGGCACGCTGGAAGATACGTCACTGACCGAGGCAGCACCCGCCTCGGCCGACATCCGCCGTTTCGACAACTATAATTCCGTCATCCAGGCCTTCATCTCGGGTCAGACCCAACTGATGGTCGTCGGCAACGATGTCGGCGCCCAGGTGCTCGCCCGCCAGGAGGCACTGAAGCCGGAGCAGAAGTTCCAGCTTCTCACCTCGCCCTCGCATATCGGCCTCAACAAGAACGAGGACCGCCTGAAGCAGGCGGTCAACGACGCGGTCGCCAAGATGCTGGCCGACGGCAAGCTGGACGAAAGCTCGAAAGCCTGGCTCAAAACACCGCTCAATCCCGACAACCTCAAGGATTGATCTCCGGGGTAAGGACCTATCATGGGCTACAGCCTCGACTTCGGCTGGCTTGCCGATGCGACAGGTGCGATCGCGCGCGGGGCGGCCATGACGATCCTTTTGATCGCCGTGACCACGCTCGCGGGAACGTTCCTCAGCATCCTCGGCGCAGCAGGGCGACGAAACGGCCCCTTGCTGCTCAAGCGGGCAATCGGCGTCTATGTCGAAATTATCAGGAACACGCCGTTCCTTGTGCAGCTGTTCTTCATCTTCTTCGGGTTGCCCAGCATCGGCGTGAGGCTCGATCCGCTGCTGGCCGCCATGCTGGCAATGACGCTCAACATGGCGGCCTACACGATCGAGATCGTCGGCGCCGGGCTCGACGCGGTGCCGCGCGGGCAGACGGAAGCAGCCCTTGCGCTTGGGCTCAGGCTGCGTCAGGTCTTCGTCAAGATCGTGCTGCCGCAAGCGCTCAAGGTGATCTTTCCGGCGCTGACCAGCCAGATCATCATCATGATGCTGGAGTCCGCCGTGGTGTCGCAGATCGCGGTGCGCGAACTGACCTACGAGGCCGACATGCTGCAGGCGCGCACCTTCCGTGCTTTCGAGACCTATTTCGTGGTGACGATGGTCTATCTCGTCCTGTCGATGGGGCTGCGCCGGCTGCTGGTCAGCGGCGGCCGCCGGGCTCTGGGAGCCGGCGTGTCATGATCGAATTTACCTTCTGGGATATTGTCCGCAACCTTCTGCTCGCCGCGCGCTGGACGGTGCTTCTGTCACTGGCGGCCTTCGTCGGCGGCGGCGTGGTCGGCATGGTCGTGCTGTTCTTCCGGATCGCCAAAAATAAATGGGCGCGGCGGCTGGCCTCGGGCTACATTGCGCTTTTCCAGGGCACGCCGCTGCTCATGCAGCTCTTCCTGATGTTCTTCGGCCTGCCGATGCTGGGCTTGCGCATCGAGCCGTGGACCGCTGCAGCGCTTGGCCTGACCTTCTTCGCCAGCGCCTATCTCGCCGAGATCTGGCGCGGCGGCGTCGATGCGCTGCCGCGCGGCCAGTGGGACGCCGGCGCCAGCCTCGGCCTTCACTATCTGCAGGAACTCAGGCTGATCATCCTGCCGCAGGCGTTTTCGATCACCCGCGCCCCGACCGTCGGTTTCCTGGTGCAGCTGATCAAGTCGACCGCGCTGACCTCGATCATCGGTTTCGAGGAACTGGTCAGGACATCCAACGCCATCAACAATGCGACCTTCGAGCCGTTCACCGTCTATGGGCTGGTCGCCTTGATCTTCTTCGTCGTGTGCTTCCCGCTGACGCAATATGCACGTTCGCTTGAACGACGGGCGACTTCAAACTAGCAAGCCGCCTCTGCGCTTGGCGTTCGGACACCTTCTTCGCTTCTTCGGAGCTATCTCCTTGTTGGAAGAAGAGTTCTGTGTACTCTCACAATGCTTATCAAGGGCTTGGGGATGAGAATTGCAATGTTCGTCGCGTTGGCCGCGACAGTAGCCGGGTGCGCGACCTCTCCGGTCGACTATGGAGCGTCGCTTTCGAAGCAAGACCGGAAATGGGCGTCGCCGGAATGCCAGCAAGCCCGCATGGAGGCTTCGGACTACGACGCTCGCGAAAAAAAGCAGCCGGGCTGGGGAACCGGCGTCTTTCTTGGCCCGTACGGATTAGGGCTCGCAGCAGCCATCAAGGAGCACCAGCAGAAGCAACGAAAATTGTTCGCCCGCGCGGTGCACTTGCGGTGCTCAAGCCTTCCACTGCCAAAGGAGTTGCACAGTGACTTAAGCCCACAGGCCGCGCGTGCAAATCAGACGAAATATCCATAGACGTCACGACCCCGTCCTGCTCGTGACGAAGCCGCTTTCATCAATGCCCAAAGTAGAGCGGCGGGGGGGGCCGCGGGCCCCCCCCCCCCCCCCCCCCGGGGCGCCCCCCCCCCCCCCAAAACCCCCCCCCCCGCCGGGGGGGGGCGCCCCCCCCCCCCCCCCCAGCCAGCGCGCCAGGAGCAGCGCCGCCACCACCGCCAGCCCCAACGACAGGCCGATCCAGATGCCGACGCCGTCGAGCCCGGAATGGAAGGCGAGCAGGACGCCGAGCGGCAGGCCGATGCCCCAATAGCCGATCGCGGCATAGATCATCGGCACCTGGGTGTCGTGCAGGCCGCGCAGCATGCCGGCGGCCACGGCCTGGGCGCCATCGAAAATCTGGAACAGCGCGGCAAAGGCCAGGAACGACACGGCAAGCCCGATCACAGTGGCATTGGCCGGGTCGGCGAGATCGATGAAGGCGCTGATCAGCAATTGCGGCCACAGGATCATCACCAGCCCCATCAGCGCCATGAATGAGACGCCGATGACAAAAGCGGTCCAGCCGGCACGGGAAACCCCTTCCGGATTGCCGGCGCCATG
This sequence comes from Mesorhizobium sp. WSM4846, assembly GCF_055811415.1. Taxonomy (NCBI): domain Bacteria; kingdom Pseudomonadati; phylum Pseudomonadota; class Alphaproteobacteria; order Hyphomicrobiales; family Phyllobacteriaceae; genus Mesorhizobium; species Mesorhizobium sp. WSM4846. Next base: position 50,731 of record NZ_JBVVPZ010000018.1, on the reverse strand, counting down.
GGCGAGCCCGACGCGCACCGTCGCCGCCTGGTTGAGGCCAAGCGGCACCATGAAGCTGATCGAAGCGATCTGGATGGCGATGGCATGCGCCGCGAGCGAGGCGGCGTCGATCAGCCCCATGAGGAGGGCCGCCGCGTTGAAGATCGTCACCTCGAAGGCAAGCAGGCCGGCGATCGGCAGGCCGAGCCGCAGCAGGCCCTTGAAGCGCGGCCAGTCGGCCCGCCAGAACCGCCCGAACAGTTGGTAGCGGCGAAACTTCGGCTCAAGCATCACCACCGCCGCCATGCCGGCGAACATCAGCACGCTGGACAGCGTGGTGGCGAGGCCGGAGCCGGCGATGCCCATCGAAGGGGCGCCGAGATTGCCGAACATGAACACCCAGTTGAAAAACACATTGCAGGCGACGGCAACGAAGACGATGACCAGCGCCCAACCAGGCCGCTCCAGCGCCGAGATGAACGAGCGCAGGACGATATAGCCATAGAACGGCAGCACCGCCCATTCGAGCCAGCGCAGGTAGATACCGGCCTGATGCGCCAGCGCCGGTTCCTGGCCCATGGCCAGCAACACGGCCTCGCCGTACCAGAGAAATATCCAGATCGGGATTGAGATGAGGATCGCCAGCCACAGGCCCTGCCGCACGGTGCGGCGCAGATCGCGCACGGAGTGGCGACGGCGGCCGAGTTCCGTGGCGATCATCGGCGAGGTCGCCAACATCAGGCCGAGCCCGAAGATCAGCGGCATGAAATAGAGGTTGGCGCCGAGCGCGCCGCTGGCCAGCGTGTCCGGACCCAGCCGCCCCATCATCATGACATCGGTGGCGGTCATCGCGGTCTGGCCGAGATTGGTGAGCACCATCGGCCAGGCGAGCGCCAGCGTCGCCTTGATTTCCCGACGCCAAAGATTTTCCGGCGCGCGCGCGCCGGCTTCGATCGCAGACATTATTTCGCCTATCCGATTGCGGCGCGTCGGCAAAAAGGGCCGGAAGCCGCGTCTCAGCGCGGAAAATGGCCGTGATCGGCCCGGATTCCGCATTATCCGCACGGCTTGTCCACGAAATGGGCAGGTATGGCAAGGGGGCTGGCTTAGGGGAAGCGTTGAGCCAGCGATCCGTACGGCGCTGTGCCCTGTCATTCAAATGGACGATGACGGTGCTTGCCTGGAGAAGCGAGAATGTCGGGTTCATCTAGAATCTCGCGGCTGGTGCATATCGCCCAAAAGCGTGCCCCTGGGCTTGACCCAAAGGTGTGCGGCGGTTTTGGACCAACAGCATGCACAAAAACAAAGACTTCAAGCGCGTCGCATGAATCGGTTCAAACGCGACGCGCCTTAAGCGGGGAACGAGGAAACGCCCCATGTCTCATGCAACGCTGCGGAGCCTCCGCAGCCTCGTTTCCGGCGTTTGCTTGCTTGCCGCCATTGTACCCTTCCCTGGCGCGAAGGCCTGGGCAAACGATGTCGACGCGGCGTTCGTCTTTGCGGTCGACAAGTCCGCCTCAATAAACATCGAACATGCGACTCTGCAGCGACAGGGGCATGTCGACGCACTCCGTTCGAAAGAGGTGGCGTACGCCATCGCCGGCGGCCTGGTCGGATGTATTGCCATCACTTACATCCAATAGTCGAGCGTTGGACGCCTCCAGACGGTGCTGCCGTGGACGACAATATGCGACAGTGGGCAAGCTGCAGCTGCGGCCTCAACCACCGACAGGGCGGGCGACACGGGTCAAGGGCGCAGCTCTCGCGGAAGAACGTCTCTTTCCTTCGCGATCGACGTAAGCGGCCAATTGCTCGACAGGTTTCCGGGAACTGCAAGAAAGAACATTATCGATGTCTCCTCGAATGGAACCAACAATGACGGGTTGCCGGTGACGGAAAGCCGCCGGCGAGCGGTTGCCAAGGGTTACATCATCAACGCAATCGCAGTGGAGCGAACCGAGCCCGGCGTTATCACCGACCTTCCCGGCTACTTCAGGGAGAATGTCATCGGCGGGGCAGGATCATTCGTCATCGCGCCCGCTTCGCCCGCCGACTATTCGGTCGCCATTCGCAGAAAGCTCGTTCTGGAGATCAGCAGCGCTGCGCCGAGCAATGATCGCACCACTCGGTAGCAGATCCCGCTGTCTCTTCTCTGGATATCCCTGGATCATCCGCCCCGCCGGCGCATTTCGGAAACTGGCGATGATCGTCGCCGATCCTCGTGAGATCCGGTCGCGCCGCTTGCAATACCGTCGGAAGCAGCGACTGTAGAAGTGTAGAAGTCGATGAGGTCTGCTCTTCAGGCGGTTTCTAGCCGGGCAGGCTGTATACCCAGTGTCTCGAAAGGGCATGCGGATGAGCGCGTTTCCCGAAATCCATCTGGTTCGGCATGGCGAGACGGAATGGAGCGCGTCGGGAAAGCACACCGGCCTGACCGACATACCGTTGACGCCAGCCGGCGAGGCGGCCGCCGGGCGGGTCGCTGAGCGGTTGCAGGGGCTTTCGTTCCAGGCAGTCTGGTCGAGCCCGTCGCAGCGCGCCTTCAAGACCTGCGCGCTTGCCGGCTTCGGTTCGGCCGGCATGAAGAAGGCCGATCTGGCGGAATGGGATTACGGCGCTTACGAGGGACTGACCACGAAGCAGATCCTCGTCGAGCGTCCCGGCTGGCGTCTGTTTCGCGACGGCTGCCCTGACGGCGAGGCGGCAGAGGATGTCAGCGCAAGGGCCGATCGGATCGTCAATGAATTGCGTGACGTCAACGGCAATGTCCTGGTGTTCTCAAGCTCGCATTTCCTGCGGGTGCTGACGGCGCGCTGGCTCGGCCTGCCGCCGCAAGATGGCGCGCTTTTCGTGCTGGATACCGCCAGCACAAGCGTGCTCGGTTATGAGCACGACCTTGGCGAGCCAATTATCCGGCGCTGGAACCAGAGGTAGCGGTACAAGCCATTCGAGCCTACCTGATCGCGTCCAGCGCCTGCCGCTGCCGGTGCATCTCCAAAAACACGCGGTAGTCGCGGTCGAACCGGCCGGCGGCCGCCGAATTGGGCTCTCGCGTCTTGCCGCCTTGCTGCATGGCGACGCAGGCGGCGTTCAAATCGGGGAAAAGCCCGGCGGCGGTGGCGGCGATCATGCCGGTGCCGAGCAGCACCGCCTCATCGGCCAGCGGCTCGACCACCGTGCAGCCGGTGGCGTCGGCATAAAGCTCCATCAGCAGCGGGTTCTTGGTGTGACCGCCGGTGACATGCAGCGTGTCGATCAGATAGCCGTTCTCGTTCAGGGCTTCCAGCACATGCCGCACGCCCAGCGCAATGCTGATGGCGGTGCGCCAATACAGCTTGCACAGGCTGTCGAAGGAGGTATCCAGCGTCAGACCGGTGATGACGCCGACGGCATGCGGGTCGGCGAGCGGCGAGCGGTTGCCATGGAAATCCGGCAGCACATGCAGCCTTCCGGCCAGATTTTCGCCCTCTATGGCGCGCAACTCGACAACGCGCCGGGCAATCCTGGCGTGCATGGCGGCGTCCGGCTCGCCGCCGGCGCCGTGCCAGCGGATGATGTGATCGAGCAGCGCGCCGGTGGCCGATTGGCCGCCTTCCGACAGCCAAAGCCGGGGAAGGGCCGCGCCATAATACGGGCCCCAGACCCCGGCAAAGGGTTGCGGGTCGGGCGACATCGCCATGACGCAGCTCGAAGTGCCGGCGATCAGCGCCAGATGCCGGCCGATGTTGGTTTCATCGCCGGCGAAGCCGCCGAGCACGCCGAGCGCGCCGGCATAGGCATCGATGACGCCGGCGCCGACCCGGCATTGTTCGCTCAGGCCAAGCTCGGCCGCGGCTTGCGCGCTCAGCCGGCCGATATCGGCGCCCACCGGGCTGGCCTTGTCAGGCAGATTGCCGTGCTCGAAAAGATCGCCGAGCCCGACGGCTTTGAAGAAGTCGTGCCGCCAGCCGGTCTCTTCATGCGCCAGATAGGTCCATTTGGCGGTCAGCGTGCATTGCGAGCGGGCAAGCGAACCGGTTGCCTTCCAACTGAGAAAGTCGGCGAGGTCGAATAGATAGCCGGCTTCGCTCCATGTTGCGGGCAGGTTGCGCTTCAGCCACATCAGCTTCGGCGTCTCCATTTCCGGCGACATGACGCCGCCGATATAGTCGAGCACGGCATGGCCGCTTTCGGTGCATTCATCGGCCTCGGCAATAGCGCGGTGATCGAGCCAGACGATAGTGTCCCAGCGCCTTTCGCCTGACACCGACACGCTGAGCTGGCCACCATCCTTGCCGCGCACCACCAGCGAGCAGGTGGCGTCGAAGGAGATGCCGACGATATCCTGCGCTGACACGCCGGCTTTTTCGCGGGCGGCGCGCACCGCAATGCAGACCGCCGACCAGATATCCTGCGAATCGTGCTCGGCGTGATCGGCCTTCGGCCGGTTCATGACGATCGGATGCTCGGCGCGGCCGAGCAAGGTGCCTCTGGTGTCGAGAATGCCCGCACGAGCGCTCCCGGTGCCGACATCGACCGCGCAAACGAAACTGTTCGTCAAGATGTTCTTACTCTCGCTCCCAGGCCTGCAATCAGATCGGGCAGTTGCAGCATGTCAGCGAATATAAAGTCCGGCTCACTCGACGCAAGCCGCGCTTTCAGTGCCGGGTTGCCGGCATGCGAGCCGCCGGTGAAGGCCAGGACGCGCATTCCCGCCGCCCGTGCCGCCGCGACGCCGACGGGGCTGTCCTCGACGACGACGCAATTTTGCGGGATCGCTCCCATTTTGGCGGCTGCGTGGAGAAAAAGGTCCGGCGCCGGCTTGCCCCGCGCCACCATGGCGGCGCTGAACAGATGCGGCTCGAGCAGCCCGAGCAGCCCGGTGACGTCGAGCGCATAGCGGATGCGATCCAGCGTGCCGGAGGAAGCAACGCAGCATGGCACGGTAAGCTTCGGAAGAACCTGGCCGATGCCGGGGATCGGCTTCAGCTCGTCGCGAAATTTGCGCATCAGCCCGACGCGCATCTCGCTCAGATGCAGGTCGGTGATATCAAGTCCGAAGTCGCGACCGAGGATTTCGCGAACGCTTTTCATGCTTTTGCCGAGGAAATGCTCATAGGCGGCATCCTCGCTGACACTGCCGCCGGCAAGCGTGATCATGCTAAGCAGCGCCGAAACGGACAGCCCCTCGCTGTCGACCAGCACGCCGTCGCAGTCGAAAATGACCAGGTCAGGCGTCATTGCAGGGCCCTCATCGGCGGGGACATGCATTGGGCCGATCTTAGAGGTTGCCGGCGAGGTAGCGCGTCAGCGTCGTACGTGCGCCATCGGCCCAGAGCGCCTCGAGCGCCTTGGCAAAGGCCTCGACGAACGGCATCGAGCGGCCGACCTCGCCATAGATGTCCTCCATGGCCAGCCAGGCGGCAGGCGCAGCCTTTGCCGCCCTGGCGGTCGTCTGCAGCCGGTCCCAACTTGGATCATTGGGCTCGATGACCGCGCCTGAATCCGTGGTGCCGAAGCAATAGCGGCACCAGAGCGCCGATTCCAGCGCCAGGCCGGCGACGCCCTTGCCGGCCTTCAGCCGGTCGGCGATGGTCGGGATGATGAATTTCGGCTGCCGGTTGGAGCCGTCGAGGCAAAGCCTGCGAATGGTGTCGCCAATCTTCGGATTGGAGAAGCGGTGCTCGATGAGCTGGTAATAATCCTCCAGCACGGTACCCGGCACCGGCGGCACCGTCGGGATGATCTCGTCGTGCTCCAGTTTTTCGAGAAAACCGCGCACCAGCGGCTCCTGCATCGCCTCGTCGACGAAATGGATGTCCATCAGCCCGGCCGGATAGGCGATGGTCGCATGGCCGCCATTGAGGATGCGGATCTTCATCAGCTCGTAGGGTGCGACATCGCTGACGAATTGCACGCCGACCTTTTCCAGCGGCGGGCGGCCGTCGGTGAAATGGTCCTCCAGCACCCATTGCCTGAACGGCTCGCAAAATACCGGCCAATTGTCGTCGAGCCCGAACTCGCTCGACAGAATGCCGCGCTCGCGGTCGGTAGTGGCCGGCGTGATGCGGTCGACCATGCCGTTGGGAAAGGCGACGTTCTCGCTCACCCAGGTCGCCAGTTTCTCGTCGATCAGCCGCGCGAGCCCGATGACGCCGTCGGCGGTGACATGGCCGTTGTGGGGGATGTTGTCGCAGGACATGATCGTGAAGGGCACGATGCCGTCGTCGCGGCGGCGCAACAGCCCGGCAAGAATGATGCCGAACACGGTCTTCGGCATTGCTCCCGGCTCAGCATCGGCGACGATGTCCGGATGGGTCGGGTTGAACACGCCGGACGCCGGATCGATGAAATAGCCGCCCTCGGTGATGGTCAGCGAAACGATCCTTATCGCCGGGTCGGCAAGCCGCTCTATGATCGCGACCGCGTCGCCCGGCATCAGGAAGTCGATCATAACACCGGTGACGCGGGCGCTCATGTGGCCAGAATCCTGCTCGACCACGGTGGTCAACCAGTCCTGTTCCTGCAACTTGCCGCGGCCGACCTTTTCGCCCTCAAAAACGCCGGCGCCGACAATTGCCCAGTCGTGGCCGACGCCCGCATTGAACAGGTCGTCGAGATAGACGGCTTGGTGCGAGCGATGGAAATTGCCGACGCCGAAATGCACGATGCCGGCGTTGAGCGCCGCGCGATCATATTTCGGGCCGGCGACCTCAGGCGGAAGCTTGGCGAGGATGGAAGAAGAGAGTTTCCCGGTCATCTGCTTTACCTTTTAGCGGGACGGCTCTTCCCCCCGTGGAGGAGACGGGGAGAAGAGCGCCTTCGCCCCCTCAACTCATCCACTGGCCGCCATCGACATTGTAGGTCTGGGCGACGATGTATTCGGCGTCGTCGCTGGCCAGGAACACCGCCATGCCGGTGAGGTCTTGCGCCGTGCCCATGCGGCCGTAAGGCACGGCTTCGCCGACCAGCCTCTTCTTCTCGCCCTTCGGCCGGTTTTCGTACTTGGCGAACAGGGCATCGACATGGTCCCAGTGCTCGCCGTCGACGACTCCGGGCGCGATGGCATTGACGTTGATGCGGTGCTTGATCAAATCGAGCCCGGCAGACTGGGTGAGCGAGATGACGGCGGCCTTGGTGGCGCAATAGACGGCGACCAGGGCCTCGCCGCGGCGTCCGGCCTGGCTCGCCATGTTGATGATCTTGCCGCCCTTGCCAGCCGCGATCATCGAGCGGCTTGCTGCCTGCAGCATGAACAGCGTGCCGGCGACATTGACGGAAAACAGCCTGTCGTAGCTCGCCTTGCTGATCTCGACGATCGGCGCCAGGTCGAACAGAGCGGCGTTGTTGATCAGAATGTCCAGTCCGCCAGCCCTTGTCTCGACCGCTTTCACCGCCGCCTCGATCGAAGCGAGGTCGGTGACGTCCAGTTTCACGGCGTAAGCATTGCCGCCGATCTCCGAAGCGGTCTTTTCCGCAGCTTCGAGATTGATGTCGCCGATGGCGACCGTGGCGCCCTCGCGGACATAGGCTTCGGCGAACGCCCGGCCGATGCCGCGCGCCGATCCGGTGATCAGCGCCGATTTACCCCTGAGCCTCATTGCAACATCGCCTTTCCGTCGGCGCCGAAGCGGTGCAGCTTGGTCTTGTCCGGCGTCAGATAGATCGTGTCGCCGTGATGGGCGGCCAGTTCGCCGTCTGCGCGCACCGTCAGCGGCCCGACACCGTCGGCCTGAACGTGCAGAAATGTGTCGGAGCCGAGATGCTCGGCGACGCCGACCGTGGCTTTCCATTCGCCTGAAGTCGTCGAGATGTTCATATGTTCGGGACGGATGCCGACGGTCTTGGCGCCATGTTTGGCCGCCGGCGCGCCTTCGATCAGGTTCATCCTGGGCGAACCGATGAAGCCGGCGACGAACAGGTTCTTCGGCGTCTTGTAGAGCTCCATCGGCGAGCCGACCTGCTCGATGTTGCCGGCATTGAGCACGACGATCTTGTCGGCCATGGTCATCGCCTCGACCTGGTCGTGGGTGACGTAGATCATCGTCGTCTTGAGCTGATGATGCAGCTCGCTGATCTCCAGCCGCATGGTGCCGCGCAGCGCCGCGTCGAGATTGGACAAAGGTTCGTCGAACAGGAAAGCCGATGGCTGGCGTACGATGGCGCGGCCGATGGCGACGCGCTGGCGCTGACCGCCGGAGAGCTGGCCGGGGCGGCGATCGAGATAGTTGGTGAGGTTCAGGATGCGCGCCGCGTCCTTCACCTTCCTGTCGATAGTCGCCTGGTCCTCGCCCGCCATCTTCAGCGGGAAGGCGATGTTCTTGGCCACCGTCATGTGCGGGTAGAGCGCATAGGACTGGAACACCATGGCCAGCTTGCGCTTGGCCGGCGCCTCGCCGGTGACGTCGCGGCCGTCGATGTTGATGGTACCGGCGGTGGTGTCCTCCAGCCCGGCGATCAGTCGCAGCAGCGTGGACTTGCCGCAGCCCGACGGGCCGACGAAGACGACGAACTCGCCGTTTTCGATGACCAGGTCGATGCCCGGAATGATGATCGTCGACCCGAACGACTTGGAGACGTGCTTGAGCGTGATGTTTCCCATGGTTTCCTCCCCGAGGGGTTATTGTCCGTCGTTCATCGCTCGCGGCGGTGTTACTTCACGGCGCCAAACGTCAGGCCGCGCACCAGCTGCTTCTGGCTGAACCAACCCATGATCAGGATCGGCGCGATCGCCAGTGTCGAGGCCGCCGACAGCTTGGCCCAGAACAGGCCTTGCGGGCTTGAGAAGGAACTGATGAAGGCGGTGAGAGGGGCGGCCTCGGTGGTGGTCAGCCGGATCGTCCAGAACGCCTCGTTCCATGCCAGGATGATGTTGAGCAGCATCGTCGAGGCGATGCCCGGCACCGCCATCGGCGTCAGCACATAGACGATCTCGTTCCAGAGCGATGCGCCGTCCATGCGCGCCGCTTCCAGGATCTCGCCGGGGATCTCGCGAAAATAGGTGTAGAGCATCCACACCACGATCGGCAGGTTGATCAACATCAGCATGATCATCAGGCCGATGCGGCTGTCGAGCAATCCGGTATCGCGGAAGATCAGGTAGATCGGGAACAGCACGGCGACCGCCGGCATCATCTTGGTGGAAAGCATCCACATCAGGATGTCCTTGGTCCACTTGCCCGGCGAGAACGCCATCGACCAGGCCGCCGGTATGGCGACGAGCAAGGCCAGGATGGTCGAGCCGACCGACAGGAACACCGAGTTGAGGAAGAACTTGAAGTAGCCGCTCTGCGCCTCGACCGCGGTGTAGCTTTCCGTGGTTCCCGACGGAAACAGGTTGAAGCCCTGGATGGCCTCCTGCTCCGACTTGAACGAGGTGATGATCGTATAGAGGATCGGGAAGAAGATCAGCAGGGCGACGATCCAGGCGGCCCCGGTCGCGATCGTCTTGTGCTGGGTGCTGACTGCACGTGCCATCGTTTCCTCCCTATTTGTCCAGGTTCTTGCCGACCGCGCGCATGGCGAAGAAGGCGACGATGTTGGCTAAAATGACGGCAATGATACCGCCGGCGGATGCCTGGCCGATTTTGAACTCCAGCAACGCCTTCTGGTAGACGAGGAAGGGCAGGTTGGTGGAGGCGTAACCCGGGCCGCCATTGGTAGTGACGAGGATCTCGGCATAGACCGACAGAAGGAAGATCGTCTGGATCAGGATGACGACGGTTATGGCGCGCGACATATGCGGCAGCGTCAGATAGATGAAGCGGCTGACAAAACCGGCGCCGTCCATCTCGGCGGCTTCCTTCTGCTCGCCGTCGAGCGACTGCAGGGAGGTCAACAGGATCAGCGTCGCAAACGGCAGCCATTGCCAGGCGACGATGATGATGATCGCCAGCATCGGGTATTGGCCAAACCAGTCGATCGGCTGCCCGCCGAAGAAACGCGCAATGTCGGCAAAGACGCCGTATTGCGGATGCATGATCATGTTCTTCCACACCAGCGCGGCGACCGGCGGCATGACGAAGAACGGCGAGATGACGAGGATGCGGACGATGCCCTGTCCCCACATCGGCTGATCGATCAGCAGCGCCAGCAGGATGCCGCCGATCACCGTGATCAAAAGCACGCTGGCCACGAGGATAAGCGTGTTGAGGATCGACTGCAGGAATGCCGGATTGGAATAAAAAAGCGCGTAGTTCGAGAAGCCGACGAAGCCGTCGCGGATCGGGTTGAGCGGATTGTACTGCTGGAAGGAGAACCACAGGGTGAATGCCAGCGGCACGATCATCCAGACGAACAGCAGCACCACGGATGGCGCCATCATGAAGCGGGCAAGCGAACGGGTCTGCTGAGTAGCCATGACGGTCACCCTTCAAGGTCAGCCAAATTTTTCAAGGTTTGAAGGTGGCCGCCCGAACTGGGATTCGGGCGGCCCCTGCCGGTTAAGATAGGCAACCGGCTTTCGGCACCGGGAGGAGCCTACTGGATATAACCGCCCTCGGTCATCGTTGCGGTGGCGGCGTCCTGGGCCTGCTTCAAGGCGTCGTCGACGCTGGTCTGGCCGGCGAGTGCCGCCGAGAACAGCTGGCCGACGGTGGTGCCAAGGCCCTGGAACTCGGGGATGGCGACGAACTGGACACCGACATAAGGCACCGGCTTGACGGTCGGATGCGTCGGATCGGCGGCGTTGATCGAGTCCAGCGTCATCTTGGCGAACGGCGCCGCCTTCTGGTATTCGGGGTTGGCGTAGAGCGAGGTGCGCGTTCCCGGCGGAACATTGGCCCAGCCTTCCTTCGCTGCGACGAGCTCGAGATAGGCCTTGCTGGTTGCCCAGGATACGAATTTTTGGGCGGCGTCAGCCTTTTGCGTGCCGGCGGGAATGGCCAGCGACCACGCCCACAGCCAATTGCCGCGCTTGCCCAGGCCATTGTCGGGCGCCAGCGCATAACCGACCTTGTCGGCGACCGTGGAGTTCTTCGGGTCGGAGACGAAGGAGGCAGCGACGGTGGCGTCGATCCACATGCCGCACTTGCCCTGCTGGAACAGCGCCAGGTTTTCGTTGAAGCCGTTCGAAGATGCGCCCTCTGGGCCATTGGCCTTCATCAGGTCGACATAGAACTGCAGCGTGTTCTTCCACTCGGGCTGGTCGAACTGCGGCTTCCAGTTCTCATCGAACCAGCGTGCGCCGAAGGAGTTCGACATGGCGGTCAGGAAGGCCATGTTCTCGCCCCAGCCGGCCTTGCCGCGCAGGCAGACGCCGTTCACGCCATTGGCGCGATCGGTCATCTTCTCGGCGGCCTGCTTGACGAAGTCCCAGGTCGGCGCGTCGGGCATGGTCAGCCCGGCCTTCTCCATCAGGTCCTTGCGGTACATGACGAACGAGCTTTCGCCATAGAACGGTGCTGCATAAAGCGTGCCATCGACCGAGAGGCCACCGGCAATGGCCGGGATGATGTCCTTGACGTCATAGTCGTCGCCGAGCTTGTCGAGCGGCAGCAGCCAGCTCTGCTTGGCCCAGATCGGAACTTCGTAAGTGCCGATGGTCATCACGTCGTACTGGCCGCCCTTGGTGGCGATGTCGGTGGTGACGCGCTCGCGCAGCACGTTCTCCTCGAGCGTGACCCACTGGAGCTGGATATCGGGGTTCTTGGCGGTGAAATCGTCGGTCAGCGTCTGCATGCGCACCATATCGCCATTGTTGACGGTGGCGATGGTGATGGATTCGGCATGCGCGGCGAACGCGAGGGTGCTGGCCGACAACAGACCCAGGGTGAGCGTGCGAAGTTTCATCAAAATTCCTCCCATGGACCAAGCTGAGCATTTGCTTTGGCTGTGAGCAATTACTCACCTCGCGTGATTTATGTCAAGCCGGATTCGTTGCTGCAGTGCAGCACGCAGCCTCGTGCGGGATCTTGCTCCGGAGGATTAGGGCGCGCGAAAATGCCGAATTTCGGTGCTCGCTTGACCGGATGGATTATCGACTATTGGCCGGCGATCTCAGCCAGGATCCATTCGCGAAAAGCGCGGATCTTCGGCACGTTGCGCCGCGCCTGGGGATAGACCAGCCAATAGGCGTGGCCGTCGTCGCCGACCAGATCGAAAGGCTGGATCAGGCGGCCATCGGCAAGCTCGGCCTTGAAAAGAGCGGCCGTTACGATCGCCACGCCCTGCCCGGCGATCGCGGCGTTGGCCTCATAGGCCTGCGCACCCATGCTGGAGCCGGGGCGCTTGGCCAGTTCCTCGACCGGCAGGCCGGCGGCGATAAACCAGTCCCGCCACCAGATGTCGCCAGGGTCGAGGATCGGCAGGCGCAACAGATCGGCTGGCTCCTTCACCCCGCCGATGGTCGCCGCGAGTTTCGGGCTCAGCATCGGCGTGAAGTCCGCATTGAAAAGCTTGTGCACCTCCACGCCCGGCCAGTTTCCGCCGCCCGAACGGATGGCGATGTCGATGTCCTCGCGGGCAAAGTCGACGATGCGGTTCGATGTATCGAGACGCACCGCCAGCGACGGATGCGCGACCTGGAACGAACCGAGATGCTGCGCCAGCCAGTTCGAGGCAAAGGTCAGCAGCGTCGAGACACAAAGTACTCCGTCGGCGCCGCTGCGCGCCGCGGCATAGGCTCCGCCCAACAGGGCGAACGCCTCGCTGACCGCCGGCGCCATGCGTTGCCCGGCCTCGGTCAGCACGATCTGCTTTGGCCGGCGCAGGAACAAAGGCGCCCCGACGCGCTCCTCCAGAAGCTTGATCTGATAGCTCGCCGCCGCCTGCGTCATGCCGAGCTCGCCGGCGGCCTTGGTGAAGGAAAGATGCCGCGCCACCGCCTCGAACACCCGAATCGCCTGAAGCGGAGGGAGTTGGGAGACCTGCCGTGACTTCAGTTCAGGCATAAGCCCTCCTTATGGGCCGTGATCGACGTTTGATTGGCAGCAAGGCCCGATCCAGCCGATATTTGAGGTCGACGATCACTCTCGTCTACAGCGCCGCGCGTCCTTTTTGGACGCGCAAAGGACGCTGTAGCACTTTTGATTTTGCGCATGATCCTTTCCGAAAATCGATCTCGGTTTTCGGGGTCATGCGCAGAGATAACGAAGGCTGACGATCATGACCACGGTACAGGAAAAGCTATTTCTGACGCCAGGGCGAGGCTGGTTTTTGCGGCTGGCGCGGGGATTGGCACGGCACGGAGCCAGGAAACGGGCCTATCTCGACATCAGGGAATTGCCGCCGCATCTGCAGCGCGACATGGGTTTTCTTGACGGCAACGATCCTTGCGGCCGGCGCAAATAGCCTTGCTGGATTTATCGCAAATCAGCCGGCGGCCAGCAAGGCGGCGGCGGTCCGCTCGTCGGTGATGAGACCGTTGACCAGCCGCCGGTTAACAGCCGCAAGGATACCCGGCAGTTTCCGCTCGCCCATGGCGAGCGCTATCACCAGCGATTTTTCACGCGACGGCAACGATGCCGACGACACCCTGTCATTGGTGATGCCCTCGATCATCCGGCCTTCGCGATCGAACACCCAGCCGACGATCTCGGCGACGCCGCCGGCCTTTTGCAGCGCTTTCAACTCACTCTCCGAAATGAAGCCGTCCTCGTAAAGCGGCGCCTTGGGGCCGAGATCGCCGATGCCCACGAAGGTAACGTCGGCTTCCGCGGCAAGCGCCAGCGTCGGTTGGATCATCGGCTGGCTTAGCAGCATCTCGCGCTCCTGCGGCGAGGAGGCGATGACCGGCAGCGGCATCGGGAAGGACCGCGCCTTGACCCTGTCGGCCATGGTGAAGATGACGTTGTAGAAGGCGGCCGAACCGTCGGGCGAGATGTTGCCGGTCAGCGACACCACCTTGTGCTGCGGGCATTCCATCGGCGGCAGCTGCTCGATTGCCGCCTTCAGCGTGCGGCCGGTGCCGATCGCCATGACGATCGGCGTCGGCGAGCGCAGCCGCTTTTCGATCTCGGCGGCCGCCGCCACGGCGACGCCGATGGTGGAGGAGGAAGCAGGATCGCTCGGCACCACCTCGACCAGATCGAGGGCGAAACGCGATTTCAGCCGGGCCGCGAGGTCGAGGCAATTGGCGATCGGGTGGTCGACACGCACCTTGATCAGCCCTTCCGACACCGCAAGCGACACCAGCCGCTGCGCCGTCTGCCGTGAGATGCCGAGCATCGAGGCGATCTGGTCCTGCGTGTTGCCGGCGACATAATAGAGCCAGCCGGCGCGCGCCGCGTCGTCCAGCCTGTTGCTGCCGCTGTCCTGCCGGGAATTCAACTTGCTGCCTCCCTGCCCCCGAGCACCGAGCGGGAGCGCATTTAGTTCTACCGGGGAATGCGCTTGTAAGCAATTGCCTGTTGCCAGAGCAATTGCCTAGGTAAAGCTCCCGATGTGCCTGCGGTGTTTCGAGTGGGTGGTAATATCCAAGCAGATCCCACAATGTTGGTGCAGCCGGCGCGGCGGTTTATCTCCCGAGGCAAACCCTTTAAGGGATTCGGGCAAAGGAGCCTTGCATGACGCCGAAAGCGGTTTTCTGGGACATGGACGGCACGCTGGTTGACAGCGAGCCGTTGCACGAGGCGGCGCTGATAGCGGCGCTGCACAGCGTCGGCATCGCGGCGCCGGCCAACCTGCATGAGCGTGTGCTCGGCATCGCCGCATGGCCGGTCTACGAGATGCTGCGCGACGAGTTCGGCCTCGGCCTGGCCTTCGACGACTGGATCGTGCGCAAATACGACCACTATCTGCCGATGGCCGAGACGCTGAAGCCGCGCCCCGGCGCCATCGAGATCTACAACGAGCTGCGCGCGCTTGGCGTGGCGCAAGCGGTGGTGTCCAATTCCGACCGGCTGGTCGTCGACGCCAATCTGCGCATGGTCGGTCTTTTCTATCCCGGCATGAAGACGATCAGCCGCAACGACGTGCGCGAAGGCAAGCCGCACGCCGAACCGTTTCTGCGCGCCGCATGGCTGGCCGGTGTCGATCCAGCCGATGCCATGGCCGTCGAGGACAGCGTGACCGGCGCCACGGCAGGGCTGGCGGCGGGGATCAGGACGATCTTCTGGCCGGAAGCGCCCATGGCAGGGCCGCCCGGCGCGATCGTCATCGACAGCGCCGACGAATTGCGGGCGGAGCTGGGACTTTAGGCCCGGTAAACCGGCTCCTGCTCGTCGAGGATCGCCTTCAATTCGGACAGGTGCCGTTCGGCCTGACCGGGATAATCTTCCTGCTCCACTGCTGCCTTCTCGGCGATTTCGTCCGACAGGATCCGCAGCGGACGGCCGGTCCACAGCGCCTTGATGTAGGTCTCGGCGGCGCGTTCGAAATAGAACATGCGGTTGAAGGTGTCGGCGACGGTATCGCCGATGACCAGCACGCCATGGTTGCCCATGACCATCACCTTGACCTTCGGATCGGTGAGCAGCTGCGAGCAGCGTTCGCCCTCTTCCTCGAAGGCGAGCCCACCATAATGGCCGTCGACGACGTGGCGGTTGAAGAAGATCGCCGCGTTCTGGTCGATCGGCGGCAACGTCGAGTCGGCGAGCGAAGCGAGCACCGTGGCGTGGATCGAGTGCACATGCATGACGCAGCGCGCATGACGGACATTGCGATGGATGGCGCCATGCAGCCCCCATGCCGTCGGGTCGGGCGCATCCGGGCCGGAGAGCGTATCGGGATCGTTGGCGTCGATCAGCAGCAGGTCGCTCGCCTTGATGCGCGAGAAATGCACCTGGTTGGGATTCATCAGAAATTGCGAGCCGTCATCGTTGACCGCCAGCGAGAAATGATTGGCCACCGCTTCATGCATGTTGAGCCGCGCTGTCCAGCGGAAGGCGCAAGCCAGATCGACGCGTTCCTCGTAGAAGGGCAGGTTGGTCAGCATTTCCTTCTGCAGGCGGGCGATGCTCATGGAAACCTCCGTGAAAGAAGCGAGGATGCCGCGCGCCGCAGATGCGCGCAACCGGTTTCGTTTGGTGCAGGCGAGCGCCGTGCCTTACGCCGCCGTGCTTCTGGCGGCGTCGATGCGCAGCCCGCCATGCTCGACGATAAAATCGATCACCTCCTGCAGGCCCTTGCCGCGCGACAGATCGGTAAATCCGAACGGCCGCTTGCCGCGCATGCGGGCGGCATCGCTCTCCATGACATCGAGATTGACGTTCACATAGGGGGCGAGATCGCTCTTGTTGATGACCAGGAAATCGGATCGGGTGATCGCCGGGCCGCCCTTGCGCGGGATTTCTTCGCCCTGGCAGACCGAGATGACGTAGAGCGTCAGATCGGCGAGGTCCGGGGAAAACGTGGCGGCGAGGTTGTCGCCGCCCGATTCGATGAAGACGATGTCGAGATCCGGGAATTTCCTGGTCATCTCGGCGATCGCCTGCAGATTGATCGAGGCGTCCTCGCGGATGGCGGTGTGCGGGCAGCCGCCGGTCTCGACGCCGATGATGCGATCCTCGGGCAGCGCCTGAAGCCGGGCCAGCATCATGGCGTCTTCCTTGGTATAGATGTCATTGGTGACGACGGCGATCGAGAACTCGTCGCGCAGCGCCTTGCAGAGCTTTTCGGTGAGCGTCGTCTTGCCGGAGCCGACGGGGCCGCCGATGCCGACGCGAAGAGGACCATTGGCTTGTGTCATCCAGGGAACTCCATGATGGCTAACACTGCAAAGCCGAGCCCTACAACCAGGCAGAGCGGCGAATAATAGCTGACATCGAGCCGCGCGAAAGGCTGTTCGGGCGCCAGCCGGCGCCACCACGGCGTGAAGCCGGCAATGCCGCGCCCCAGGAAGACCAGCGCGATGAGCAGCGCTGTCGCGGCAAGCCCGGCCTTGGGAAAGGGCGTGGCAAACACGCCTTCGAGCGCCAGCGGCCACAGTGTCGCCAGGCCGAGGCAGGCGGCGACGGCGAAGCTGGCGAAGGGCGCCGGCATTTCGTCGACGCCGCGAAAGCCGACCACAGCGCGGGCGCAGGAGGCAGCGTCGCTGCCCGGCCAGATGCCGCCAATGCCCCAATAGACATGCAGGGTGGTGATCAGCAGCAGGACGAAGGAGAGCGCGAAGGCGAGGACGATCATGAGCGGAACAGCCGCGAATATTGCGTTTCGTGCTTCATCGCCATGACATCCGAGACAAACGCGCAGCCGCCGAGATCGTCCAGCGTCGAGCCGGCGGCGCGAGCGGCAGTTTCCAAGGCCAGCGGTTCGAAGCCGGCGAGCAGCGCCGTGGCGCCGGTCTGGCCGACGACGCCGAGCCGGATCGCGGCCTGGACGAGGTTGGAAAAGAAGCTCTGCAGGAAGGCCGACAGTGCATCGTGCAGGGCAATGGCGTTGCCACCGGCAGTTGCACCGACGGCAACGCAATAGGCGCACTCGGCCGGCAGACGGTCGAGCACCTGGCACGGCCAGGCCGATGCCGCCTTCAGGAAGGCGGCGCCCTGCAGCATGGTCTCGGCATGGCGCTCGCGCGAGCCGGCCAAGGCCTCGGCGAGGGCGGCGATTTCGGCGAGATCGCCGGCTTGGCGGGCGCGCCGCCAGCTTTCGGCAAACAGCACGGCATCGTTCCAGCCCGAGCCCATCTCGACCAGCGTCTCCAGCCATGCGGCGAGGTCTTTGCTGTCGGCGACCAGGCCGGCATGCACGGCTTGTTCGAGACCATGGCTGTAGGAAAAACCGCCGACCGGGAAGGCAGGCGACAGCCACGCCATCAGCCGCAACAAAGCGACGTTGGAAGGCTGGTCAGTCATGGTCGTGCGAATGGCTGTGGGTATGCGATTCGCCATGGGTATGGGAATGCGACCCGCTGTGCGCATGCGCCTCGGCATGGGCATGACCGTGACTGTGCCCAGAATAGGCGCCGCGCAGCGGCTTGAACGGCTCGGAGACGTCGCTCACCGTGGCGCCCAGGCCTTCCAGCATCGCCTTGATAACGTGATCGCGCAGGATGAGGATGCGGTTAGCCTCGATGGCGGCGGCAAGATGGCGGTTGCCGATATGCCAGGCAAGCTCGGCCAGATGGACAGGGCCGCTGGCACGGATATCGTAGAGCGGTTCCTCGGCCGCGACGATCTCGATATGACGGCCATCCTCCAGCACCAGGCGGTCGCCATCGTTCAAGGCCACCGGCTCGGGCAGGTCGACCAGCACTCTATCGCTACGGGCAGTTTCGATGGCGCGGCGGCGCAGATGCCGCTCGTCATGGGCAAGCACCGCACGATCGTAGGGCGCGACCGCTCCTGCCTCGCCGGCGCTCAGAACCGAGACGGCACGCGGGAATTTGGTGAAATCGGTGCGGATGTCGAGCTTCATGTAAAACTGCCTTTCCCAACAAGCGTAGCCTATCGCATCCGCCGCCCCAATGCTGCTCAAACGATCGTGTCGAAGAGCCGCAGGATGAACGATATCTGGTAGACGAGGGCGGCGGCGACGAAGGTGGTGTGAAAGCGGCGGTCGCTGAAGGACCCAGCTAATCCCGCAGGAAATCGCCCATCGAGAGTGGATTGCCCGGCCAAAATCGTTCATCGAGCGCCTGCTTGCATGTGAACGGAGGTTCGCCTGGAAAGTGAGATTTCCTGAGACCCGTTTCCCTGACCGCGACAAGCAAAGCGTCTTTATATGCCTCGTCGAAAATCTGAACGGGATATCGGCGAAGACTCGGGCTGTCCTTGATGATGTTTCCGATCCAGATGCGCTGTTCGGAAATTGACGACTGCCAACTATGACTTCGATGGCCGGGTTGGAATTCCCATTTCAGGAGATGTGCAAGCAGCACCTCCATCCGACTGCGAATCTCTCGTTTGTCACGTCTCCCCAAGCTCTCGATCTCCTCGGCAAGATTCTCACGATCGAGGTCGGAGAAACGAGCTTCGCGCAACAATGCGCCTTGCTCGGCGCACCACTGGACGTAGTCCGCTTCGTAGGGAGTGAGGGCCCTGAGACGATCAATCCTGTTCATGAGGCCCATCATGCCGCAATTTCGAGACAATCGCAAAACGGCACGAGAGAGCCTTGGACAACTGAGCACCGAATTTGACCTCAGCCGCCAAGGCGACGGTAGGGATCAAAACAAAAAGTACCGCTGCGCCATCGGCAGCACGGTGGCCGGTTCGCAGGTGAGCAATTCGCCGTCGGCGCGCACCTCGTAGGTTTCGGGATCGACCTCGACATGCGGGGTGGCGTCGTTGAGCACCATCGAATGCTTGCCGATGCCGCCGCGGGTGTTGTCGACGGCGACCATCTGCTTGTCGACGCCGAGACTGTCGCGCAGGCCCGCATCGAGCGCCGCCCTGGAAACGAAGGTCACCGACGAATTGGTCATCGCCTTGCCATAGGCGCCGAACATCGGCCGGTAGTGCATCGGCTGCGGCGTCGGGATCGAGGCGTTGGGATCGCCCATCGGGGCGGCGGCGATCATGCCGCCAACCAGCACCATGTCCGGCTTGACGCCGAAGAAGGCCGGGTTCCACAGCACCAGGTCGGCGCGCTTGCCGACCGCCACCGAGCCGATCTCGTTCGACAGGCCGTGGGCGATGGCCGGGTTGATCGTGTATTTGGCGATGTAGCGGCGGACGCGGAAATTGTCGTTGTCGCCGGTCTCCTGCGGCAGCGAACCGCGCTGGCGCTTCATCTTGTCGGCGGTCTGCCAGGTGCGGATCGCCACCTCGCCGACGCGGCCCATCGCCTGGCTGTCCGACGAGATGATCGAGAAGGCGCCGATGTCGTGCAAAATGTCTTCGGCGGCGATGGTCTCCTTGCGGATGCGGCTTTCGGCAAAGGCGATGTCTTCGGGGATCGACGGCGACAGATGATGGCAGACCATCAGCATGTCGAGATGCTCGGCCAGCGTGTTGACGGTGTATGGCCGGGTCGGATTGGTCGACGACGGGATGACGTTGGGCAGGCCGCAAACCTTGATGATGTCGGGCGCATGGCCGCCGCCGGCGCCTTCGGTGTGGAAGGCGTGGATGGTGCGGCCCTTGATCGCCGCCACCGTGTTCTCGACAAAGCCGGACTCGTTCAGCGTGTCGGTGTGGATCATCACCTGCACGTCATAGTTGTCGGCGACCGACAGGCAGCAGTCGATTGCCGCTGGCGTCGTGCCCCAGTCCTCGTGCAACTTAAGCGAGCAGGCACCGCCCAGCACCATTTCTTCAAGCGCGGCCGGCAACGACGCGTTGCCCTTGCCCGACAGGCCGATATTCATCGGGAAGGCGTCGAAGGACTGGATCATGCGCGCCAGATGCCACGGGCCGGGCGTGCAGGTCGTCGCCAGCGTGCCATGCGCCGGTCCTGTGCCGCCGCCGAGCATGGTTGTGATGCCTGACATCAGCGCTTCCTCGATCTGCTGCGGGCAGATGAAATGGATATGCGCGTCGAAGCCGCCGGCGGTGAGGATCTTGCCTTCGCCGGCGATGATTTCGGTGCCGGGGCCGATGATGATGGTGACGCCGTCTTGCATGTCGGGATTGCCGGCCTTGCCGATCGCGGCGATGCGGCCATCCCTGAGGCCGATATCGGCCTTGAAGATGCCGCCTGAGGCATCGACGACCAGCGCATTGGTGATCACGGTGTCGACCGCGCCTTGGGCGCGGGACACCTGGCTCTGGCCCATGCCGTCGCGGATGACCTTGCCGCCGCCGAATTTCACCTCTTCGCCATGCAGCGTAAAATCCTTCTCGACCTCGATGAACAGCTCGGTATCGGCGAGCCGCACCTTGTCGCCGACGGTGGGGCCGTACATCTGCGCATAGGCGGCGCGGGTGATTCTAGCCATCAGCAATTGCTCCCGAAATACGGCCCGAAATACAGCCCCAAGATACAGCCGGTCGAAGCCCGGCCCCACATTGTCGCCATCCTATGGTCACGCAATGACCCGCTGGGCGACACCTTCCGATCCCATTTAACGTTTGAGGTGGCAAGGTCACCCCAAAACGACCGTTTGCCAATCGATGGAAAGGAAGATCCATGCGCAAAACGATATCTCTCGCAGCAGCCGCCACCCTCCTGCTCGCGACCGCTGCCAGCGCCCAGCAACAGCCTGCTCCGCAACCCGGCGAGCCGCCGGCTTCGCCCGCTCCCGCGGCGCCTGGCACCCAGCCGGCTGCGCCGGCGATCCAGACCGTCAACGTCGTCGACATCGAGGAACTGCCCAAGGAAACGCAGACGAAGGTCAACGAAGTGATCGCCAAGCGCGGCGAGGACGGCCTGCAGAAATTGCGCAGCTCGATCGACGCGACCCCCCAAGTCAAATCCGCGCTCGAAGCCAAGGGACTGACCTCGGCGCAAGTGATCGCCGCCAGCATGGACGCCAACGGCTCGCTGACCTTGATCACCAAGAAGGCGAGCTGACGACACGCAGTGGCGGGCCGGCACGAGGCCGGCCTGCCGCATCGGGGAGGGAACCTTCGCAGGGCGGAATACGTTTCGACTTTTTGGCCTAGAACCGAGTCTCGAAAGAGGCTTTGAGAGCGAGCGATGGCGATCACCACCTTCCCCGACACCCGATGGCTGCATATGATTGCCGCAACTGCGTTTCTTGCGGTGAGCGCTCCCCAGGCCGGGCTGAATGCGCAGGGCCTTGAAGGCCCTGAGACCGTGAACAAGATCATCGGCTCGGAGGTCGGCCAGGAAGAGACCAACACGGCTGTCGAGGCCGGCAAAGTCACTACCGCGATCGACCGGACGCGTGAAAACATCGGCGCGGTGCGCAAGACATCCAAGCTCGACAAGGTCGATATCGTGTTCCTTACCGACGCCGCGCGCACGGAAGGCGGGCTGCCGCCGGCGATCGAAAGCAAGGTCGAGCAGCATCAGGAGGAGATTGCGGAACTGCGCGACGAGATCGAGGCGAACGCATTGCTGTTCAACGCCATCGACTCTCGACGCGTGCAGACCGAAGACGTTCTCGCCGTCGAATTCAACGATCCTGGCAAGGTCGTCATCTACGCGGCGGCCAAGCCGCCCGGCTGAGCCGAAACCGCTCGACGCTACTGATCTCACAGTGCGCCCATGATCTTCTGCTGAAACCCGTAGACCTCCCGCTTGCCGCCGAGCGGCACCAAGGTGACGTCGCGCTCCTGGCCGGGCTCGAAGCGCATTGCCGTGCCGGCGGCGATGTCGAGGCGCATGCCGCGCGCCTTGTCGCGATCGAATTTCAGCCCCTCATTGGTCTCGAAGAAATGATAGTGGCTGCCGACCTGGATCGGCCGGTCGCCGCTGTTGGCCACTTTCATGGTGACGGTCGGCTGGCCCTTGTTGAGTTCGATCTCGCCGCCTGCCGTGATGATTTCGCCCGGGATCATCGCCAACCTCACAAAGCGCCGAAGCCGAGGCCGGAGGCGAGCAGCAGGATCGCCGAGAGGGACGTGCGTTTGATCGTTGCGGGGACCATCGATATGCCTTTCACTGTCAGGATCGTGCCGTCACGCGGCGTTGCGGGCCGGGCCGCAGCCTTCGGCCTTGAGGACGCGCTTTGTCGAGGCGGGATATTTGTCCAGCATCGCTGCCGGCCGGATCGGGCGCGCTGAAAAATTGCCGGCGCAATTCGGGCAGACGCCGCCCAGCACATTTGCCGCGCAATCGGCGCAGAAGGTGCACTCGAAGGTGCAGATCAGCGCATCCGTCGCCTCAGGCGGCAGGTCCTTGTCGCAGCATTCGCAGTTGGGGCGCAGCTCAAGCATTTTTCTCACCTCACCTTGTCGGCACTCACCTTATCGGCTCGTGCACGGTCACCAGCTTGGTGCCGTCGGGAAACGTCGCCTCGACCTGGACGTCGTGGATCATCTCGGCGATGCCCTCCATCACCTGCGCGCGGGTGACGACGTGGGCGCCGGCCTCCATCAGCTCGGCGACCTGGCGGCCGTCGCGGGCGCCCTCGACGACGAAGTCGGTGATCAGCGCGATCGCCTCCGGATGATTGAGCTTGACGCCGCGTTCGAGCCGCTTGCGCGCCACGATCGCTGCCATCGCGATGAGCAGCTTGTCCTTTTCCCTTGGCGTCAGGTTCATGCGTTTCCCCGCAATAGCATAGTCAGAATGGCGTAATCGGAATCAGAGTGACCATAATTTGGGCAGACCCGCCCGTCCGTTGAGCAATTCGACGAGCGGAACCAGCCGCTTGCGGAGCTGGTAGCCGTCCTCGGCAAACAGCCTCGCAAGAAGCTTGCCAGATTTCTTCACGCTCCAGACGCTGGCGTCGCCCTGGCCGCCGATGATGTCCCGGGCCGGATCGAGCAAAGCCTCGACCCGCGGCGAGATCATCAGCACCGTCGCCATGGCGATGGCGCCACCGGCCACGGCCGAACCGCCCAGAATGGCGGCAATGTCCGGCCCGATGCGGAAATCCTCGGCATGAACCAGCGCTCCGTCCTGGCTGACGCGCCAGCGGTCGTGGAAATTGCCGTGCGCCGCGCGTTCGCCCATGGCGAGGCGGCCGAACACGGTCGCCTCGAGCACCAGCGCCTCGGCACCGGCAGCAAGCTCCAGGTCGAGCCTGCGGGCAAAAGCCGATCGATCAAAGACGATGGTCTCCTGCGGCAGCCAGGCGATGCGGCCGCCGGCGCCGACGGTCAGCTTCACCCGCACCTCGGCGCGATCGGACGCGGCGCGGTAGACCTTCTCGCAGGCCTGGGTGGTGATGGTGGCGCAGGCGCCGGCGCCGACATCGACCTCCCAGCCGAGGCGGTCGCCGCCGGTCAGCCCGCCGGCGGTGTTGATCAGGACGGCTTCAAGCGGATCGGCCGAGACGGCCGGCATGCGGATCTTGGCGGAACCATCCTGATAAAGCCGCCGAAGACGCGTGCGGCCGCCATTCCTGTCACAGCCGAGACGCGCCGTTCCGGCGACGCGCTGCGCCGGCGGCACAAAGGTCAGGCCATGTTCGATCATATCCATGGTGCCAACGATAACCACAGCGCCGGCTTTGTCGACATATAAGCTTGTTGCTTGACAACGTTTCGGTTTCTATAGAGGAGCCGTCTTGGTACGGTCACACAGCGCTTGGCGGGGATAAAAGGCGACGGTGACTATCTGGACCTGGGGAAAAACAGGCGCCGAGCAGTTGGCGTCGGGAAACGACAAGGGTTGGGGAAGGAACCGAATGGCTGACCAGCTGGCAACGGACATCATCGAGAAGATCAAAGCTCATGCCGAGCCGGGTGGCGAAGAAATCACCACCAGCACCGAACTGACCTCACTTGGCATCCATTCGCTGGAACTGACGGAGATCATCTTCGACCTCGAGGAACAGTATGGCATCGAGATCGAGATGAACACGGTCGATGCCTGGAGCAATCTGAAGAACGTCGGCGACATGGTCGAGGCGGTTCGCGCGCTGATCGCGAAAAAAGCCTGACTGAATGCACAAGCGCGTCGTCATTACCGGCATCGGCGGCCTGTGCGGGCTCGGCACCAATGTGCCGGCGATCTGGGACGAGATGCGCGCCGGCCGCTCGGCCATTGGCCCGATCGTCAATTCGGAGCTGCATGACCTGAAAATCAGGGTCGGCTGCGAAATCAGGACGCTTCCCGAGCACGGCATCGACCGCAAGCAGGCCGTGTCGATGGACCGCTTCAGCCTTTTGGCGACCATCGCCGCGCGCGAGGCCGCGCAACAAGCCGGGCTAAGCCTGCACGCGGCCAACACCTACCGGATGGGCTCCATCGTCGGCGTCGGCGTCTGCGGCTGGGAGGCGATCGAAGAGAGCTATCGCGCCATTCTGCTCGAAGGCAAGAACCGCACCGGCATCTTCACCGTGCCGAAAGTGATGCCGGGCGCTGCGGCCGGCCATGTCAGCATGAACCTCGGCCTGCGCGGGCCGGTCTTCGGCATCACCTCGGCCTGCTCCTCGTCCAACCACGCCATTGCCTCGGCGGTCGACCAGATCAGGCTTGGCCGCGCCGATGTCATGCTCGCCGGCGGCACCGATGCGCCGCTGGTCTGGGGCATCCTGAAAGGCTGGGAGGCGCTGCGGGTGCTGGCGCCCGACACCTGCCGGCCGTTTTCGGCCGATCGCCAGGGCCTGGTGCTCGGCGAAGGCGCCGGCATGGTCGTGCTGGAAACCTACGAGCATGCCATGGCGCGCGGCGCCACTATACTCGCCGAAATTGCCGGCGCCGGGCTTTCCGGCGATGCCTCCGACATCGTGGCGCCGACCATCGAAGGGCCGGAGGCGGCGATACGCTTCTGCCTCGTCGATGCCAGGCTCAACCCGGAAGACATCGACTACATCAATGCGCATGGCACCGGCACCAAGGCCAACGACCAGATCGAAACGGCGGCGATCAAGCGCGTCTTCGGCGATCATGCGCACAGGCTTTCAATCTCCTCGACCAAATCGATGCATGCCCACTGCCTCGGCGCGTCGGGCGCGCTGGAGCTGATCGCCTGCGTGATGGCGATCCGCGAAGGCATCGTGCCGCCGACGGCTAATTTTCGCGAAACCGACGCCGATTGCGATCTCGACATCACGCCGAATGTGGCGCGCGAGCGCAAGGTGCGCGCGGCGATCAGCAACGGCTTCGCCTTCGGCGGCACCAATGCGGTGCTGGCGTTCAAGGCGGTCTGACCGCAATCGGTTGCCCACCTACCGCGAGACTTCTTTGCCACGCGATGCCGCGCGAAAAAAAATCACGCCCAGGAGTTTCGATGACCGACCTGTCCGCCTTTCCGATCGCCACGCGCTGGCCGGCCAGCCATCCCGACCGCATCCAGCTCTATTCGTTCCCGACGCCGAACGGAGTGAAAGTGTCGATCGCGCTGGAGGAACTCGGCCTGCCCTACGAGGCGCATGCGGTGAACATCGGCAAGGACGAAAGCTGGACGCCGGAATTCCTGTCGCTGAACCCGAACGGCAAGATCCCGGCGATGATCGATCCGGACGGCCCGGGCGGCAAGCCGATCGGGCTGTTCGAATCCGGCGCCATCCTGCTCTACCTCACCGACAAGACCGGCAGGCTGATCCCGGCCGACCCGGCGCGGCGTTACGAAACGATCCAGTGGGTGTTCTTCCAGATGGCCTCGATCGGGCCGATGTTCGGGCAGGTCGGCTTCTTCCACAAATTCGCCGGACGCGAGATCGCCGACAAACGGCCGCTGGCGCGCTATCGCGACGAATCGCGGCGGCTGATCGGTGTGCTCGAGACGAGGCTGACGGGCCGCAGCTGGATCATGGACGACGATTACACCATCGCCGATATCTCGATGCTGGGCTGGGTGCGCAATTTGATCGGTTTTTACGAGGCAAGGGAACTTGTCGGCTTCGACGATTTTTCCCATGTCGCGGCATGGCTGGAGCGCGGCCTTGCCCGGCCGGCGGTGCAACGGGGTCTTATTATCCCCGCCCGGCGTTAGCTCAAATCGGCGGCTGGTGCCGCGAACCGATTACTTTGTCTTGGCTTTGGGTTTTGAGCCACCCTTGCCCATGACGGAAGCGGCAAGCGATGCAGCGCCCCTGGCGGTGGCGACAACCGCGCCGGCCGCGACATTGGCCGTCGTCTTGACCGTGCGCATTGCGCTGTCTGCCATCGAGCCACCGCTTGCCGATTTCCTCGGCTTGGTCGGTTTTGCCGTGGCCTTGGCTGCGGTCGGTGTCACTTTCTTCGGTGCTGCCTTGCCGAAACTGGGTTTTGCATCCTTGGAGCGGGCGGCAACGGCCGGGCCAGCACCGGTCTTGGATTCAGTTGCCTTTGATCCAGTTGCCCTGGATCGAGTTACCCTGCCCTTGCCGGGCGCAGGCTTTCTTGCCTTGGTTGCCATCGGAGTAGCCATCGGACAGTTTTCCTCATGTCAGCATCATTGCCGTATCTGAGACAACGGCCGGAAAGTCCTAAGGTTCCAGGCGCGGGCCATCCTGCAAATCAGGCGTGATCGCCGATCACCAGATCGGCGGGGCGGCGGCGGGCAAGCACGCGGTCGATGTTGGGCATGTCGTTGGAGGCGATCCAGGCGCGGGCGTCCTCATCGGAGCGTCCATGCTCGTGCCATCGCTCGAGCAGCCGGCGCTCGAGCTCGGCGCGCGGCACATCGACGAAAACAGAGAAATCGAACAGCGGCGCCAGCCGCGACCACGGTTCCTCGTCAAGGAGCAAATAGTTGCCTTCGACCAGGATGAACTTGGTGTCGGCGGCGATGATCGAAGCGGCCGCGCGAGACAGCTCCATGCTGCGGTCGAACACCGGAATGGCGATGTCGGGCTCGGCGGCGCGGATGCGCTTCAGCAAGGTTTCGAAGCCGGCAAAGTCAAAAGTTTCCGGAGCGCCTTTTCGCGCCCGCAGGCCGCGCCGCTCGAGCACGATATCGTCGTAATGGAAGCCGTCCATCGGCACGATTTCGGCCGCGCCTTCCGGCAGCAGCTCATGCAGGCGGGCCGACAGCGTCGACTTGCCGGCGCCCGGAGGACCGGCGATGGCAACGACAAAGCGCCGCGCCTTGCCGGCGCGCTTGAAGATGGTGGCGGCGAGGTGGGCAATCTCGGACATGCGTGATTCCGGGTGATAATTTCGGCTGCATCTTGGCGACAGTTCGCGGAAATTTCAAACGCGGGATTGAAGATCGCCCAATTGTCGAGGTCGGCGCCGCCCCTCATTGGCCGCGACGTCGGCGCCGCGCTTCTTCCTTCTCCCCTTGTGGGAGAAGGGAAAGCTGCACGTGGCCGCTCGCCCCAGAACTGGACCGTGAGGCGTAATTCAAGTTAAAGCAATCGCCCAGGCCAGCCCAATCAACCAGGAACCGATCGGCCAATCCGCAGGAAATCGCCGTCGAAAGCGACATCCCGCGTCGAACCGTCGGCAGCCGCAAGGCGCATATGCCCCTGCGCTGTTATGATGTCACGCGGCGGCTCGCCGCCGGCTTGTTGGGGCAGTGCGCCGATGACGTGGCGGAACGAGACGTTGCGGCCTTCGCCAAGCGCAAAGGCGGTCGCCACACCTTCCCGCTTCAGCCAGTTGTCACCGAGCGACGCGGCATGGCCGAGCGCGGTGCGGCCGTCCTCGATGCCGAGCACGCCGCGATGGCGGCCGCTCCACGGCGCGTAGTCGCGCCCGCCATTGCTGACCCACAGCATGGTGACCGGCAGCTCGGCCGGGTTTTTCAGCACCACAACCAGATCGGCTTCCGCTTTTCGCGCCAGCGCGGTCCAGCCCGGCCCGCCATGGTCGGCCTCGACCAGCGTGACGAAATCCTCTCGGCCCTGGTCGATGCGATAGTCGGTCAGGTCGAGCGTGCCGCCATCGGCGGCGGGAAAACGCGTCAGGTCGGCGGACCGCGCGGGATAGGCGAAGCGGAAACGGCCGCGGGCCGGATCGGGCTCGAGCGGGTCGTCCGGCGTTGCCGCAAACCGCTTCGGCGAGAAAGCCAGCCTGCCGCCGTCCGTCATCACCGTCATCGGATGATGGGCGACGGAAATGCCGCCGGACCCGCCGGAAAAGACATGTTCCTGATAGAGAAACGGATGATCGTCGCGCAGGGTGAGAATCTTGTCGACCGTCGCGCCCATGACCTTGTGCTGCAGCCTGAAAACGGCCCGCCAGCCATCGGCAGTCGCCGCGGAGGCGACGACATCCCAGCGGCTGTTGGCCGGCCAGCCATGCAAGGGCGCTTCCTCGACATCGCTGCGCGAAAACGGCGCGCATAAAAAATCGCCGGACAGGCGAACGGTGCCCTCGGGCAGGTCTGGCGGCAGCGTCTCGCGCGGCTCGTCGACCCACGGCGCGCGATGCAGCGGTTTTAGTCGGCGCCCGTCGATATCGACGGTCATGTCGGCGAGATGGCCGACGGTGAGATCGACAGTTACCGAAATGCCCTTTGCCTTGATCGTGAGCGTATCCATGGCGCACCTGCTGATTCTGCCGGCGCCAGCAAACCCGCTCGGTGTCGGTTGCGCAAGCTGGGTGACGGGCATTTCATGTCAGAGACGCATTTGCCCGGTGACGTACCCCTAGCCCCGAGGCTTTCGCGCTACGATGTACCCCCACCCCTAACCCCTCCCCACAAGGGCAGCGCTACCGCAGGTAAAGCCGAGGCTTTTGCTCTACGATGTACCCCCACCCCTAACCCCTCCCCACAAGGGGGAGGGAGACTTCCGTTGGCGCTGACCTCGGCAAATTGCCTGCCTTCCGGCGCACCCAAGGGAAAGTAAAGGCGCGCGGCAGCGTTCCCTCCCCCTTGTGGGGAGGGTTAGGGTGGGGGTCCATCGTAGAGCGAAAGCCTCGGCCTTTCACCGAGATAGCCCTGCCGTAAACGGGGAGAAAGAAACTGGCCGCAATGCCGGCAGGGCAATGAGGGGCAGCGCCAACGCCGGGAATTCAACCCGAAGCGATTGCCGTGAAGACCGGCATTAACCAAATGGACGGCGCCATTGGGTTAGGCTAGTTTCCCACTCGTTTCAGCAACAGCTTACCTTCAGAATGTCCAAACCGCGCCACTTTCCGCTCCTCCAGAAATTTGTCGCGGCGTTTGCGCTGCTGGTGCTCGTTGCCGGCTGCGCGACGACGCCGACCGAGACCATGCTGGCGGTGCCGGCGCCGGCGCAGAAATATGCGGCTGTCGTCGTCGATGGCAGCAGCGGCAGGACGCTGTTCGAGGCCAATTCGACGGCGCCGCGCTATCCCGCGTCGCTGACCAAGATGATGACGCTCTACCTGCTGTTCGAAGCGCTGGATCAGGGCCGCGTCAGCAAGACGACGCTGATCCCGGTTTCGGCCAACGCCGCCAGGCAGCCGCCGACCAAGCTGCGCTTCCGGCGCGGCGAGACGATCGACGTCGATTCGGCGATCCGGGCGATCACCGTCAAGTCGGCCAATGACGTGGCGGTCGCCGTCGCCGAATATCTCGGCGGCAGCGAAGCTGCGTTTGCCGCGATGATGACGGCCAAGGCGCGCCAGATCGGCATGCGAAGCACCGTCTTCCGCAACGCTTCCGGCCTGCCGGACGGCGGCCAGCAGACGACGGCGCGCGACATGGCGGTGCTCGGGATGGCGCTACGCGCCCGCTTCCCCCAGCATTTCCACTATTTTTCGGAAAGCGACTTCATGTTCCGGGGCAGGCTGGTGCGCGGCCACAACGACATGCTCGGCCGCGTCCGCGGCGTCAACGGCATCAAGACAGGCTATATCAGAGCCTCAGGCTTCAACATCGTCACCTCCTACGATGCCGACGGCCGCCGGCTGATCCTCGTGGTGATGGGCGCCGACAGCGCGCGCCAGCGCAACGACCACGTCGAAGCACTGATCCAGCGCAACCTGTCGCCGGCGTCGAACACGACGACGCGGCTGCTGTATGCCGGGGAGCAGTGAGACTAGGCGACTGCGCTGTCGCTGATCTCGCGGATGCGGCTGACCAGCCTCATCACACGGTCCTCGTCATGGCTGCCGCAGCCCCCCGGCAGACTTTTGGTCAGGCCGCGTCGGCCGCGGCTTGCACCGTCAGATGCACCCCGGTTTCGATCTGCAGGGCGCGGATGACGCCGAGAAGGTTCTCCGCCGTAGGGTTGCCGTCTGGTCCGAACATGCGCATGAGGCTCTTCGGCGACTTGCCGACGATTTCACCCAGCCGCTCGAAGCCGATCGTGGCGTTGATCGCCTCGCGCATCGCCGCGCGGCCGCCAGCGGCATCGCCATCGAGCAGATCCTGCACCGCTTGGCGCAACAACGCCTCCCGAAAAAGCGAATCGCGCTCAGCCCGCGCGCGCACCGTCTCGCGAAACGCCCTCGTCAACGGCATGACTATCTGTCCTTCCTGCTGCCCGCGCGCTTGCGCGCCCTGTAATCGCGCCAGTGTCTCAGTGCGTCTTGTATGTCGTCCTGCTGCCGTCTCTTCGTTCCGCCGCCCAACAGGATCACCAGCGTCGTGCCGTCCCAGCCGAAATAGATACGATAGCCGGGTCCGCGATCGATCCGAAGTTCCGCCGCACCTTCGCCGATCGGCTTCACGTTCGACGTATTGCCATCGCCAAGCCTGGCGAGCCGCGTCGTGACAAGCGCCGCCGCCTGGCCGTCGAGCGCATCGAACCATTTGCGGAACGGGCTTTCATCCTTTTCGGTCAGATACTCTTCAATACGGATCACATGGTGACATTTATGTTACCATTTAGCAAGCAGTTTCAAATATTGAGCGGCATCAGAAATGCGCCCGCCAGGTTGCGGCCTTCAGCAGCACGGATCTGTCCAGCGGTGGCGTAAGTTCGAAGGCGCGCGGTTGGCGCACGAAGTCGAACAGCCGGACCAGCCGGAAGGCGTCCGGCCGCTCCTCCGAGAAGGCCCGTTCGTTCTCCGAAAGCAGGAACGGGGTCTGCTTGTGGCCGGTGGTGGTCTTCACCTCGATCAGCCGCTCGCTGCCGGCCGGATCGAACGAGCGAATGTCATAGCCGGCGCCGGCGCCGTCCTCCACTGATACCCAGCGCACCTTCCGGGCAAGATCGTCGCGCCCTGCCGCGCGCAAGCCCGACTGCTCGGCAAAGAAGATGCGTTCCTCGCCGCTCTGGCCCAGTTGTCTGTTGCGGGCGTCCCGCAGCGCCGGATCGAATTTCCGCACGATCCGCTCCAGCGCGGGCGGCACGGTTTCGAACGCCGCGACAGGTGGCGCTTCGAAGAAAAGGGGCTGAGGCTCGTGCAACCCGGGTGCAGACGCGGCCAAGATCGGGCTCTCAAAGAGCGCCGGATCGCGGGCGATATGGCGCTCGACGCCGTCGACCAGGGCGCGTTGGAAGTTCGCCATCGGCTTGTATCCGGCGATCCACGGCATGCCGAGCCGATAGAGCACCGCACTTATGTTCTGGTGTTTGAATTCGATCGAGCCGCGGCTGCGGCCGGTCAATTCCTGAAGCTGCGCGTTGCGCTGCGCCTTGACGAACGAACGGCCCGCCAGTTCCAGCGACAGCATGTCGAAATAGTCGGCGGTGATGAGGTCGATCTCGCGGTCCGTCCAATCACTGCCGGTCAGCGCGTCGGACATAGTCAGAGCTGGCCTGAGAAGGCGCGGAATTGGAGGGAGGAGAAGAGTGAGTTGGTGTCCCGCAATTGTGTCTCCAATCGCCTGCGCTGATCTCCGACTGATGTTAGAGCAGTCGTGTAGCGACCCTGGCTGTCGGCGTCCGGGATAAGAATGGAGATTGAGGCCATTTCCTTCGCGTTGATATTTGCCATTCCGACGATGCTCTTTGCCATGTTGCGCAAGGTGGCTTTGCCCTGTCGAGAATTGAGGTAGCCTGCAACGTAGTGCGGACTGATTGAATTCTTGGTCCTCGCCCGAACAAGATACCCAGCGAAAGCAAATGGCTCCTCTATTCCAAAAACAGCAGTCTTACCCACAAGATCGACGCTGTTTTTCCGATTGAATAGGATGTCTCCTTTCCGGACCGTGTATTTTTCTACCTCTTTGTCAGAAAGATCGATGAACTTGAGGTCAACCACGACAATTCGACCGTCATTGGTGACATTGCCCATGCGCAGAATCGGAAACGCTCCGGCTTCTCCAGCTTTCGCGCTCGTGCCGTATTGAGTGTCTCCCAGCAGATCACCGATCACCCCACGTTGGAAACCTTTTGGGTTTGTGTCCGGATCACCATGCATGAAGTGGCGGGCGCTGTTCCATTTCTGCGTTGAAGCCCGCCCCGGCTTCAGCTAAGAAGCCGTGGCTGGCCGGTTCACTGGCTGGTTCGTTTTCCGGATTTCGATCCTGAAGGCACCCGTAGCTCAGCTGGATAGAGCGCTGCCCTCCGAAGGCAGAGGTCACAGGTTCGAATCCTGTCGGGTGCGCCATAGAATTGCCTCAGCCCCGCTCGATGGCCGAAGCTTTCTTCCGCCCTACTGGAACCACAGTACAGACGATGGTCGACAGCATTTCCTCAGAAGTTCGCTCGCGAATAATGAGCCTGATTCGAGGCAGGAACACGCGTCCAGAGATTTATGTTCGGCGGATCCTCCACGCTGCCGGCTATCGATTCCGCCTTCATCGTAATGATTTGCCAGGCCGACCAGATATCGTGCTGCCGAGATATTGGACGGCGGTGTTCATAAACGGCTGCTTCTGGCACGGTCACGATTGTAGGCGAGGCAAGCGCCCGTCTTCGAACACGGAATTCTGGGCAGAGAAGATCGACAGAACCATGGGCCGCGACCGACGCAACTTGGAAGCTCTGACGGCGGCTGGCTGGCACGTAGTAACGATCTGGGAATGCCGTCTCGAAGCCGACACCGATGCCCTGCTAACAGACCTGGCAGACGTCAGCGGGCGCGCGACGGTTCTATCGAGTTGACAAGGTAGCCTGCAAAATAGCGAGCCAGCTTGGGAGGGACGGCATTTCCGATCATGCGAGCGACAGGCTCGATCTGCTCCGTCGGATAGAAAACGTATTCATCTGGAAAGGATTGCAGGATGGCTGCCTCCCGAAGGGAAATCCCGCGAACTTGGTTGGTATCGAAATGCCCAAATCGCCCGTTTGAAATGCTGTGGCACTTCGTCGTGATTGTCGGCGACGGCCGATCTGGATGCATTCGGGTGTAGACATCGCTGAAGCAGCGGTCGTTGAGACGCTCGTTGACCTTGCGGTGGCAGTCGAGCGTCAGGTCGCCGTATTGGGTGTTTGCCATGTAAGCATTCGACTCTCCGGGCTTGGCGGAAGACAGACGCATGAGGTTCAGCTCGCTCAGCGAGCGGGCCTTGTGGTTGGGGATTTCCGGATGGACTTCGCCCGCGGCCACGGGGGGCAAGTGTCCGATCGCACGGGACACCGAAACCAGAGTTTCGTTCGGATCGGAGTCCGGTACCAACAACTCGGTTTCCAAGAGATCGGCGAAACGCTCCTCGCGGACAAGGTCGCGTCGAACCGCTATCAGAATCGACCGTTTGCGGAATTGAGGGATGCCGAAGTTCGAAGTGCACACCACCTTCGAGCCGGTCACGTAACCCAATTGATTAAGGCGCACTCTGAAATCTTCCCAGATACCTCCGTACTTGGCATCCTTGATACCTGCAACATTCTCGGACAACACCATTTCAGGCTTATAGCGGTCGACATATTCGGCAGCTTCCGTCAGCAAGCTACGGTCCTTCTCCCTTCCCAATCGACGCTTTTCGCTCAGTTTCTTCCGGGAAAGGCGGGTGAATGGCTGGCAGGGCGCACAAATGGCAAAAAGTACGGGAGTGGCTGGAGCTTTCGACCGATAGTAGCCCAGCAGCGAATCAAGCTCCGCACACAGTTCTGCCTGTTGCCCGCCTGGGTAATCCTCGGTTGCGGGGAAAACGTCGTAGTGGAGGAACCTTGAGTTTGAATGGTCGACCGTTTCGTTGAAATTGTTCTCTGCGTAGGTAAGGCGGCAGCGATTGTCCTTGTCGATCCCGGCAATCACGTAACCGCCGGCATCGATCAGACCTCGCGTCGTTCCGCCGGCACCGCAAAAAAAATCAACTGCGAGAAAATTCGGCATCTTTGCCGCCTTTTGCTCGTCTTTCTTGCCGACCGAAACACCCATCACAGTACCTTCCTGATGCGCTTGATATCGGCAGACGTGAACACACGCCAACCATTTCTGTCGCGCTTCACATCTTCGATCCTCTTTTCCCGGAACCAGCGCAGGAGGGTGCTTTTCGAGATTCCCAACTCCTTTGCGGCCCCGTCCGTGGAGTAGGTCTTCTCGCGCGACACACAAATCTCCGTGAATATATTCAATCATACTCATCGTCGGAATGCAGTCAATGGCTGCGCAAGAAATTTCGTTGGAGTCACAATCATTTAACGCGTTATCGGTCATCCAAATACGTTGCTCGGAGTGGACCACCTACCTAGCAATGCAACATATTGCTTTTCACGATCGTACATTTGTCATATGTACGGCCTCAATTGCGTGGAGAGCGAATATGGTACGCGAAGAAGACCGGGCAAAATTTATAAGACTGGCATCCACCCGGGTTACCAAGGCGCTAAAGGACATCCAGCTTATCGGAAATCTCGCAAATCGATCGAATTATGACTACACGGATGAGGATATTACGAAGATTTTTAAGGCTCTGAACGAAGAGATCAGCGTTTGCCGGAAACGGTTTGAGCTCTCCGGAAAGAGAAACGGGGCGACCAAGTTCACGTTGGAATAGGGGATAAGTCATGGATTCCAAAAAAGTATGTCTGTCACTTCTGGCTGCCGAGTCCGAACTCGAAGTCGAAAAAATTCTTGCTTCAGTCCCGGAGATGCAGGACTCCAAAAACTGGAAGCCTCTCGACGGCCGCGAAACCAACTTCAACGTTACTTCCAACCAGGCATCGGACGGCGGGAAGGCACTGACCGAACTGATGACCAACATGGTCGATGCCGTGCTCCTGAAACACGCCTACCTCAAGGGCATCGATCCGAAAGGCAAAAAAGCCCCCGCCACCATGTATCAAGCGGTCGACCACCTCGTTCATAAGATGCACGGCGGAAAGCTGGTGAACCTCGGGCCAAACGATCCATGGCTCAAGAAGTTCGCCCAGAGCAATCTCGCGATCGGTATCACAGGTGCGAAGTCGAAGGCGGAAGGGTTGCCTTGTTATTCATTCGCCGACAACGGTGAAGGCCAGCACCCGGACGATTTTGAAACCACTTTCCTGTCGCTGAGCGCCGGCAACAAGAAATCTATCAACTTCGTCCAGGGCAAGTTCAACATGGGCTCGTCCGGCGTGCTTCGCTATTGCGGCCGTCGCTGGTTCAAGCTCATCGTGTCCCGCCGTTACGATAAGTCGGGTCCGTGGGGATGGACCATCATGCGTCGCCGCCCGACCGACGGCGATCGCATGCCTGTGGCAGAGTATTTCGTCATGCCGGGCGGCAAGATCGCAAGGTTCGATGCCGAGGAGCTGTTTCCCTACCATACGATCGAGAAGAAGCGCTACGACCGCATGCATTTGAATGCGGGCACGATCGTGAAGCTCTACGACTACCAGGTCGGGTCCCGGTTTCTCAGCTTCCGCGGTTCGCGCGATGCGCTTAACGAGAACTTGGTCGAGACCATCCTGCCATTCCGCATCCTTGATCTCAGGCAGAAGCCGGACCCGAAGCGCGGTCCGGACCGCGCATTGGGGGTAGACCCACGCCCGTTTTACGGGATGGAATTCCTGCTCCTCAATTCCCACAAGGAAGAGGGCCTGGAAGGCGAAGACGAAGCCTCGGGCGAAGACAGGGTGTTTGTCGGCAAGTTTTCGCACCCGAATCTCGGCGAAGTGAGCATCAGCGCGATACCGTTGAAGCGCGACATCCCAGGGTGGCTCAAGCCGAACAACTCCAACAATCGTGTCTTTCATGCCGTCAACGGACAGGTCCAGTTCAAGCAGACACGCGGCTATCTCTCCACCACATGCGGATTTCCTGCCTTAAAGGACCGCATCGTCGTTATCGTTGATGCCAGCAATCTGACATTCGCGGCACACAACGAGGTGTGGAAGGGCGATCGGGAACACCTTAGCAACACGCTCGATGGCGAGCGCTACGTCGAAGAGGTCACCAAGACAATAAAAGAGTCACAGGCACTGAAGGACCTACAAGCCAAGATCGCCGCCGAGGAGTTGGAGCGCGCGGCGAAGACAGAGGGCAATTCGCTGTTCCAGAAGCTTGTCGACCGAGATCCCAGTCTCGCCGGCTTGCTGTCGAGCCGCGATCCTTCGATCAAGCTGCCTGCCTCGGGTGGGTCCAAGGCTGGCGGAAAAGAGAGCGGAACAGCCGAGGAGTTCAAGGGATCCTACAGCCCGACCTTTATCCGGTTGGAGGAACGCGTTGCGAAAAACGCTGTCGAAATTCCGCTGGGCCGCAGCCGACCGCTGGGAGCCAGAACGGACGCGGGCAACGATTATCTGCAGAGACCAGACAATCCCGGCCGAGTGATCCTTGACGAAGAGATCCGGAAGAAGTTCGGCGTTCGCGAGCATCTGAAGGACGGTCGACTGACTCTCTACCTTTCTCCGGACAAGGAAGATGTTGATGTCGACGACACATTCACATTTCGGATAGCGTTACAGGACGAAGCAATGCCGCAGGCCGTTGTATCGGAAGAGGTGACCGTGCGGGTAGTTGCCGTGGTCGATGAAGACGACGAGAAAAAAGTAACGCCGAAGCCGAAGCCGAAGCCTGATGTCAGTGCTGGGGATAAGAAAGCAGGCGATGGGGAAGATGCCCCAACCCACGGATTGCCGGCCGTCATTCTCTTGACCAAGGATGGGCGAGAAATGTCCGGCTATCAGACCGAAGAATGGCCGGATGACTTCTCCGAGACCGACGGTGGCCTGATTCAGGATCTCGGAAAGGAGAGCGTTTACAAGATCAACTATGACAACGTCTATCATATCAAATACCGAATAGCGGCGAAGGACGGCGTTGCCCGCAACGTCATTACCGAGAAGTACATCCTCGGAATGCGCATTCTCTTGTTAGGCTGCGAGCACGCGCTTCGCAGCATGCATCCGACCGACAGCTCCGGAGATAATGGCATAGGGGAGTTCATGGACGACTTTCGTCGTATGGCGGCTAGAGGTGCCGCATCCACTGTGCTGGCCTTAGCTGAAAATCTGCCGAAGATCGTCGACGCATCTTCAATTCAGCAGGCAGAGCAGGTGGAGTGAACAGGCACCGATAGATGACAAACTCAAGCTGAATTGAGGTGCCTGAGGATGGGTCGCCGCAGGGTGCGGCGACCGGGCCTTCGCGACCGCCTCTGCCGGAGGAACGGGAGCTATTTTGGCCGAACAGGCCTGACCAAGTTTAAGGGGTTCCGGGACGATCCCGCCCACGTCACCTTCGAACTCAGCGATAGTCTGGAACCCAATCGGCTGCGAATGACTTCTCCGTAGGTAGCCTGAAAGGAGCGCCGCCGTGTCCGCACCTGCCGAAATGGATGTCGTCCTCGAAAAGCTGCCTTTGAGGATCGGCGCCTACGTGCCCGACGACTTGCTGGAAGACTGGTTCGCGCCGGGAACGGGCATGAACCCGGTCAGCAAGGAAGCGCTGGCGGCCGCCAAGACTTACGGATGGCGCTTCGAATGCGAGTTCAAATACTATCCCGAACGGATGGAGGGCGTGTTCTGGAAGTGGGTGCCGGCGATCTGACCCGCACAATTTCCATCGCCCCAACTGCTTGGCTCTTCAGTGATCCAGATTGCCGCGAAATGGGATCGCTGTCTCGATCTTCTCAGCCGCCGCCTATCGGCGTCGTCACCTTTCCGGTTCCGCCGCATTCGGGGCAGGTGCGGCCGTCGATCATGCCTGTCCCGGCGCAGCGGCGACACATATGCTCGCCAGCGCCGGCAGTGCCTGCCGCTTCGGCATTGGCTTTGCCAGATTGCCCGGGTTCGCCTTGCAGCTGCTTTCTCACCCAGGCGACCGCAGCCTCATCGACTTCAAGCGGCTTGCTGCCCGGCAGGCCTTCGCCGGATTGGCCTATGGTCTTGTTGCGCGGCCGGTCGTTCGTGCCTGTCGTTTTTTTCTGAGCCATTGCAGTACTCTTCTTGCGGTGGCGCAGCTCTCAGCTTTTGCGCTTCGAACGCCTCAGTTCCGCAGAGGTTCCGGTTGGCAATCGTCCGCCGGCGGGCGGACGGAAGCGGCAAACGGCCGGCAGCTCGTCGCTCAAGCATCGGGGATCGCTTCAATGGCGCCCTCGCAGCCTTTGCGTCAGCCCAGCCGCTCCGAGCGCAGTTTCACATCGTCGCTCAGCTGCCGCACGATATCGGCGGTCTTGTGGATGTCGGCTTCGTCGAGAGCGACGCCCATGGTCGAGGCGATCGCCAGGAGCTGGGCGTTCAGCTCGCCGTAGCGCGCCGCGCCATTGCGCGTCAGCTGCACAAGCTTCGAGCGCCGGTGCTTCGGATTGTCCATGAATTCGACGAGCCCCTCGGCCGCTAGCTCATCCGCCAGCCGCTGCATGCGCTGGCGGCTGGTGGGCCGCATCCGGGCGATCTGCGGCACGGTGAGCGGGCCAAGCAGCGCGAGGCTTCGCATGAAGCCGAACGAGCCGCCGCCCCAACTGGTGATGAGCCCTGTCTTCTGGCCGAGAGCCCGTATTCTGAAGAAGCACTGGGCCACTTCGAGCATCAGCTCGGCGATCGCCTCGGCCTTGCCGTCAGCGATGGGGTCCGCCCCG
The DNA here is from genome assembly GCF_055811415.1 of Mesorhizobium sp. WSM4846. Taxonomy (NCBI): domain Bacteria; kingdom Pseudomonadati; phylum Pseudomonadota; class Alphaproteobacteria; order Hyphomicrobiales; family Phyllobacteriaceae; genus Mesorhizobium; species Mesorhizobium sp. WSM4846. Next base: position 11,694 of record NZ_JBVVPZ010000018.1, on the reverse strand, counting down.
GTCCTCTGGTCGTGTCTTGCCGACGCCATCGCTTCCTTCCTTTTGTCTTGCGAATTTCTGCGATTGACACCCTTGTTGTCAACTTCTAGAGTGACACCTTAGTTGTCATTATAGGCAGCTGTGAGCTTCGTAGCCCTCCAGCATTTGCGGGAGCAGACATGGCAATGGACCCGGCTGGGCAAACCGACAGCGGAACCGCAGGCGTCATCGCGAGACCGCCCCTGCTCTTTCTCGCCGCTCTGCTGATCGGCTTCGTGCTGGATCGCCTGCTGCGTTTGCCGTTCCCGGTTGCGGGGGCCTGGATCATCGGCGGCTCGCTGATCCTGATCGGCCTGGCGCTTTTCGCCGCGGGCATTGGCAACTTCATGCGCGCAGCGACGCCGGTGCCGACGAATGAGCCGACGCGCGTGCTGGTGATGACCGGCATCCACGGATGGACGCGCAATCCGATCTACCTCGGCATGTTCCTCATCTATGGCGGCATCGGCGTGGCCGCGCAGAATATTTGGATCCTTGTCCTCACTCTGCCGCTTGCAATCCTGATCCGCTACGGCGTCGTCGCCCGCGAGGAGGCCTATCTCGAACGGCGTTTCGGCAGTGCGTATCTCGACTACAGGCAACGCGTGCGGCGCTGGCTCTGAGCGTCGCAAGAATGCCGACAGTTGCGCACGTCAGGAAACCGCAACGAGATGACCGTTGCCAAGATCCCTCAGGGCCAGTTTCGGCGGCTCTTCGCCAATTTTTCGGGTCGGGCTCGGGATCTCCTGATCGAGACGCGCGAAACGCGGCCGGCGCTTTGCCGGATCGGGCACCGGCACGGCCTCGATCAAGCGCTTGGTGTAGGGATGGCGCGGGTTCGAAAAGACCTGGTCGCGGGTGCCCATTTCGACGATCTGGCCGAGATACATGACGGCGACACGATCGGAAATGTTCTCGACTACCGCCATGTCGTGCGAGATGAACAGATAGGCGATGCCGAATTCGCGCTGCAGTTCCTTCAGCAGGTCGAGCACCCGGGCCTGCACCGACACGTCGAGTGCCGAAACGCTCTCGTCGGCGATGATGAGTTTGGGCCTGAGCGCCAGAGCGCGCGCGATGCAGATGCGCTGGCGCTGGCCGCCCGAGAATTCGTGCGGATAGAGCTCCATCTGGTCGGCCGACAGGCCGACGCGCTCGAACAGCGCCGCCACAAGCTGGCCGCGCTCTTCCTTCGAGGCAATGCCATGGATCAACAGCGGCTCGGCAACGAGGTCGCCAACGCGCATGCGCGGGTCAAGCGAGGCATAGGGATCCTGGAAAATCATCTGCACGTCGCGGCGAACCGCCTTGCGCTGGTCACGGCCAAGGCCCGCCAGATTGCGCCCGCCGATCACGATATCGCCGTGGTAGGGCACAAGCCCGGCCAGCGCCTTGGCGGTGGTCGACTTGCCGCAGCCGGATTCGCCGACCAGCGCCAGCGTCTCGTGCGGCGCGATCGAAAAGCTGATGCCTTCGACGGCGTGGACACGGCGGTTCACTTGGCCGAAGAAGCCACCGCGCAGGTCGAAATGGACATGCAGATCGTTGACCACCGCCACGCTTCCGGGCATTTCCGCTTCGACGGAACTCCGGCGGCCGGCGCCGGTACCGATGCGCGGCACGGCGGCGAGCAGTTCACGCGTATAGTCGGCTTGCGGGCGGGAAAAGATATCGGCGGCTGTTCCCTGCTCGACCATGCGGCCGTGCCGCATGATGACGACGCGATCGGCCATTTCGGCAACCACGCCCATGTCGTGGGTGATGAGGATGACGCTGGTGCCGTGTTCGCGCTGCAGATCGCGCAACAGTTCCAGCACCTCGCCTTGAACGGTGACGTCAAGCGCCGTCGTCGGCTCGTCGGCGATCAGCACATCCGGTTTCAGCGCCAGCGCCATGGCGATCATCACGCGCTGGCGCATACCGCCGGACAGTTCGTGCGGAAACTGTTTTAGCCGGCTTTCGGGTTCCGGGATGCGGACGGCCTTCAGCGCCTCGATGGCGCGCCGGCGCGCCTCGGCGCGTGACAGGCCGGTATGGGCCTCGATGGACTCGACCAGCTGCCGGCCGATCGACAGCACCGGATTGAGCGAGGTCATCGGCTCCTGGAAGATCATCGCGATGCGGTCGCCGCGAATGTGGCGCATCCGGCGCTCATCGAGCAAAGCCAGATCGATGTCGCCCCGATCGATATCGCGAAACCGGATCGCGCCGGATTCTATCCGGGCGGCGGGCTGCGGAAGCAACTGCATGATCGCCAGCGCGGTCATCGATTTGCCGGAACCGGATTCACCGGCAATGCAAAGGGTCTCACCGCGTGCAATCGAGAACGACAGGCCTGATACCACCGGCCGCTCGCCGTCTTCGCCGCGCACGCTGACGGTCAGGCCGGAGATTTCCAGCACCGGTCCAGCCGTGGTCGAAACGGCCGGGGCAAAAACCCCGGTCCGCTTTTTGCCTGCGCTTTTGCTCATTCGAAGACGCAGCGCGGGAAGTAGAACGACACCACCCAGTTCGGCATGTCGACGATCTCGCTGATCCGGAGATCGCCGCAGACCGAAACCAGCATGTAGGCCTCGACCGGGTCCATTGCGTAGCGGCCGGCAAGCAGGTCGATCATCTGCGAGACCGCTTCCCTGGCGCCCGTCATCAGGTCCGGTCCGATGCCGGTCGTCACCTCATAGCCCTTGGCATCGAGATGGCGCGTCACCGGACCCGGCGTGGTGAAGCGCGGCGTCTTCAGCCGCGCATCCTTAACCAGGTCGAGCTTGAGCACGACATCCATCGGGCTTTCGATCGCCGTGCCGCACACTTCGCCGTCGCCCTGCGCGGCATGCGTGTCGCCGACCGAAAACAGCGCACCGGCCACCTCCACCGGCAGATAGAGCGTGGTGCCGGCCGCGAGATCGCGGATGTCGAGATTGCCGCCGACGCGCCTTGGCGGCACCACCGAGTGGAGGCCCATTTCAGCCGGCGCGTTGCCGATGGTGCCGGCAAAGGGTTTCAGCGGCACGCGGGCATGCTTGCCGAACAGCGCCGGCTCGAGCGAGGCGGCGTCGTATGTCCAGATGTTCAGCGCCGGCTCCGGAAAATCGTCGGCGAGCAGCCCGAACCCCGGAATGTTCGCCGTCCAGCCGAAGCCGGACGGCCTGAACATCTCGATCGTCACCTTCAGTGCATCGCCCGGCTCGGCACCTTCGACATAGATGGGCCCGGTGACGGGGTTCACCTTGGCGAAGTCGAGCAAAGCGACGTCAGCAACGGTGCTGTCGGCCTGAAGCTGGCCACCCGACGAATCGAGGCACTGGAACTCGATCGTCGAACCGGGCGCCACCCGCTCAGTCGGGACAAAGGAATTGTCCCAGCCGAAATGGTGATGGCGCCCATGGATGGTGTAGTCGCAGTTATTGCACATCGGTCACATACACATTGTCATAATTGATCGGGATATGGACGGGGTCGACATAGAGATTGTCGGCGCCACCCATCCGGGCCGATTTCATGGTGAAACGCTGCTCGTTGAAGACCGGCGCCCAGGGCGCGTCTTCCATGATCTTGCCGTAGATCGCGCTCCACATCTCGGCACGTTCGCCTGATTTGGCCGGATCGACGATCGAGTCGGCCTCCGCCGCCTTGGCGTCGAGATCCTTGTTGCAGTACCACGACCAGTTCCAGCCGCCCGGAACCGCGCCGGCGCAGCCGAGGATCGGCCCGTAGAAGTTCGACGGATCGGGGAAATCGGCGATCCAGGCCATGCCGCCGGACCAGATCATCGGCGCGCCGGCCTTGTCGCCGCCGGCGGCGATAACATTGGCCTGCGCGAGCGACTGGATGCTGGCCTTGATGCCGACTGCCGCCAGATCCTGCTGGATCGCCTGGGCGATACGCGGGTTGGGATCGGTGTTCATCGCGAACAGCTGCGTGTCGAAACCGTCGGGATGACCGGCCTCGGCAAGCAAAGCCTTGGCCTTGGCCACGTCATAGGGATAGCCCTTGAATTCCTTGTCGTAGCCCGGCATCGACGGCGGCAGCGGCTGATTGGCCGGCACCGCACGGTTGTTGATCAGCTGGACGATACGGTCCTTGTTGATCGCCATGTTGACCGCTTGCCGCACCTTCACATTGTCGAAGGGCGCCATGGTGGTGTTCATGGTGATGTAGCCGGTGTGCAACTGGCCGCCCTCGACGACGCGGGCCTTCTGCTCGGGATCGGCCATCACCTCCTGGAACTTGGCCGGCGGAATGCCGTCGCCGGGAATGTCGATCTCGCCCTTCTGCAGCCGCAGCAGCGCCACGATCGGCTCCTGGCCGATCTCGAAGGTGACCTTGTCGAGATGCGGCAGGCCCTTGTGCCAGTAATCCGGGTTACGCTCGAAGACGACGCGCTGGCCGAGCGTCCATTCGGCGAACTTGAAAGCCCCGGTGCCGACCGGATGCTTGCCAAAATCCGCGCCGTATTTCTCGACTTCCTCCTTCGGCACGACATGCGAGAAGTTGATGGCCATGACATGCAGGAAGGTGGCGTCGGGCCGGGTCAGCTCGAACTTGATCGTGTAGGGATCGACGACGGTGACGCCCGCCAGCCTTTCCGCCTTGCCGGCAGCGACTTCGTCATGGCCCTTGATCGAGCCGAAGAAGCCGGCGCCCGGGCTCTGCGTCTTCGGATTGGTGACGCGATCGAGCGAATATTTCACGTCGTCGGCGGTCATCTCGCGGCCATTGTGGAACTTCACCCCCTGGCGCAGCTTGAACGTGAAGGTCTTGCCGTCGGGCGCAATCTCGTAGCTCTCGGCGAGGTCGGGACGCAGATTGGTGGTGCCCGGCTCGTAGTCCATCAGCCCGTCGAACAGGCTCTTGATCATCGACCAGTTCTGCCAGTCATAGCCAATGGCCGGATCGAGCGTGGCGACGTCGTCCTTGTAGGTGATGGTGATCGCGCCGCCCTGCTTGGCGTTCGGGTCGACGGCGTCCTCGGCGCGGACGCTTGTCATGCCGAGCATCAGCGCGAGCGCCGACACGGCCACGCTGGAGGTCAAGAATTTCTTCATCTCATGTTCCCTTTCTCTGGTTGTTACCGGTCTTTTTTGGCTTTCATCTGAGCTTGATGCGCGGATCGATGAACGGTGCGACGGTGTCGGCCAGGAGATTGCCGAGCACGATGGCGAAGGCCGAAACCAGGGTGACACCCATGATGATCGGAATGTCGACGCGCTGGATGGCCTGCCAGGCAAGCTGGCCGATGCCGGGCCAGCCGAACACGCTTTCGACCACCACGATGCCGCCCATGAAGATGCCGATGTCGATGCCGATCATGGCGATGACCGGCAGGATGGCGTTGGGCAGCGCGTGGCGGAAAATGATGGCGCTGCGTGCAAGGCCCTTGGCGCGGGCGGTCCGCATATAGTCCTGGCGCAGCACGTCGATCATCGACGAGCGCATCATGCGGGCGTACCAGCCGGCGCCGAGGATCCCCATGGTCAGCGAGGGCAGCACCAAATGGCGCCAGGTGCCGTAGCCGCCGATCGGAAACCAGCCGAGCCGCACGGCGAATACATAAAGGAGCAGCAGGCCGACGACGAATTGCGGCGCCGAGACGCCGACAAAGGACGCGACCATCAGCGTCTGGTCGGTGGCGGTGCCGCGCCTGACGGCGGCAACAAGGCCCATCGTCAGGCCGATCGCCAGCTCGCAAAGGATGGCGCCGACCATCAGCAGCAGGCTTGCCGGCAGTCGCGAGACGATGAGCTCCGTGACCTCGGAACGCTGGATGTAGGAGCGGCCGAGATCGCCGCTGAGCAGGCTGATCAGATAGTGCCAGTACTGGATGAAGAAGGGCTGATCGAGGCCGAGCTGCCGGCGGATGTTCTCGACCGTTTCGGGCGTGGCACTGCGGCCGGCGATCTGGCGGACGGGGTCGGCGGGCAGCAGGTAGAGCAGTGCAAATGTGATCAATGAGACGCCGAGCAGGATGAGCACGGACTGGATAACGCGGCGGCCGAGATAGGCGATCATGCCCGGCCCCTTTGCGTCGGATCGAGGATGTCGCGCAGCGCATCGCCGATGAGGTTGAAGGCCAGCGCCAGCGCCAGGATCGCCGCACCAGGAAAGAAGACCAGCCAGGGCGCTGCCTGAAAATATGTCTGGTTCTCGAAAATGATGTTGCCCCAGGATGCGGTCGGCGGCTGCACGCCGATGCCGAGATAGCTGAGCGTTGCTTCGAGCAGCACTGTGGTCGAGATGCCGAGCGTGCCCCAGACGATGATCGTCGGCAGCAGATGCGGCAGGATATGGCGAAACAGGATGCGTGGCGCGCTGGCCCCGATCGTACGCTCGGCGTCGATGAACTCGCGCTCGGCCAGCGAGCTGGTCTCGGTGTAGATGACCCGCGCGGTCTGCACCCAGTTCACCAGAGCGATCACCATGGCAACGATCCACAGGCTCGGCTGGAGCACCGCCGCCAGGCAGATGGCGAGCAGCAGCGCCGGAAAGGCCATCATCAGATCGGTGAAGCGCATCAGCGCGCCACCGATCCAGCCGCGGAAATATCCCGCGGTGACGCCAACCAGCGTGCCGATCAGAAGCGCCACGCCGTTGGCGACGATGCCGATGATCAGCGAGGTGCGTGCGCCGAAAAGGATGCGGGTCAGCAGATCGCGGCCGAGCAGATCCGTGCCCAGCCAGAAGCTGGCATTCGGCGGCAAGGGCGCGCCTTCAAGCGTCAGCCCGTCGAACATCTGCTCGTTCGGATCGTAGCCGGTCAGCCACGGCGCCAGGACGGCGCCGGCCACGACGACGGCAACGATCACCAGGCCGATCAACGCCAGAGGACGCTTGACCAGGCGCCGCCAGACGCCGGCGCGCGGCCTGGCCGGCATGCGCCCGGTTGCCGGAAGATCAGGCGCGATGGGATTGGTCATCGCCGCCTTCTTCCGTCATCGCCACGATCCTGCGCGCGGCCTCTTCGACACTGATCTGCCAGCTCATCGCCAGCGACCGGAGCTGCGCATAGGCGCGGCCGTCCTCAGCGCCTTTGGACAAGGCCTCCACCGCGCGCACGATGGTCTGGCGCTCTGCGACGCGCAGGCGAAGCGACGATATCTCACTTGCCAAAAGCTTGCGCGCCTCGAAACTCTGCCGCGCGATCAAAAGGGCGCTGTAGACGCCGGCATTGCCGACCGGCTTCAGCAACTGGGCGTCGGCCTTGTGCGACAGCGCCCACTCGATGCGGCCCGGCGCTTCGGAGCCGATCAGCGCGACCAGCGGCATCGGCGCCTCACCCGGCGTCCACGGGAATTGTTCGTCGAAGCCGAGATCGGCATCGAAGAAAACGAAGTCCGCCGCCAGCGCCTCGGCCGGCAGTTCCGGCCAGCAGCCGACCGTCTCGAGGCCGATGGCCGACAATTGCCGCGTGATAGCTAGCACCGTCGGATGCGGACGATGCAGGACAAAGGCCGTGGCGCCGCCGAGATTCGGGATGCGCGGGACCCTGCTCACGACACCACCCTCAAGCGTGGGCGGCCGAATGTCTCGGTCCGGTCATAGCGGGACAGATAGGGATCGGGCGCGACACCCTTGGTCAGCGTGACGGTCTTGAACGCGGTGCCCTCGATGCGCCCGATCTGCACCGGCAAGGTGGCGTGCTGGGTTTGCGGATCGATGGAGATGTCGCCGAACGGGGTTCGAAACGAGGTTCCGGCAAAGGCCTGGGAAAGATCCGGCCATTGTGCGCCGGGATTGCAGGCGAGGATTTCGGCAAGCGTCCGCACCGAGGCATAGGCCGCCGCCTCGAAGGACGAGGCAGGCATGGTGGAGGGCGCCGAATCGCCATGGCGATCCGCTGCCGAGATATCGTGAAAGTATGGCCCGACGGAAAGGTGGCCATTGCCCGCCCCGTTGAGCGCCGGCAACTCGCATTCGGTGAGATTGCAGGACAGGATCGGGCAGCGCTCCGGCCTGAAATGCGGGTCGCGTTCGGCAAGTTTGGCATAGGCCGCAATGAAGGCGTAGGACGAGGAACCGATCAGGTTGTTCAGGACGAAATCCGGCCGGGTCGCCTGGATCTCGGCGATCAGCCTGGAGACATCGACCTCGCCGAGCGGCAGATAGCGCTCGCCCAAAACCTTGCCGCCGGCATCTGCGATCAGGTCGCGGGCGACACGGTTGGTCTCCCAGCCCCAGATGTAGTTCGAGCCGAGCAGAAAACCGTTGGCGCCGAAGCGCGGCACGACATGGGCCAGCAGCGGAACGAGATGCTGGTTCGGGCAAGCGTGCATGTAGACGACATGCTCGTTCGCTTCGAAGCCCTCATAGGGACAGGCATACCAGAGCGTGCCGCCGGCGCGCTCGAGGATCGGGATGACCTCCTTGCGGCTCCATGACGTGATGCAGCCAATGATGTGGCGCGCGCCGCTGTTGGCGAGAATGTCGGCGCATCCCGTCGCGTAGCCGTCGATGTTGCCTTGCGGGTCGCGCTCCACAGGAACGAATTCGATCGGGATGGCGGGATCGGCGTTGACATCGGCGATGGCCGTCATCGCACCGGAACGGCAGGATTCGGACAGCAGGCGGTAGTTGCCCGACCGCGAGTAAAGGATGCCGATTTCAATACGCCGTCCCAAGCAAATCCCCAAAATAACAATGCCCCGCAGCCGCCGCCGCGGAAGGCGAGGCATACGAGGCATTTTTGCCGCCCGGCGGTCGGAGCCGGTATTTTCCCCAATAGCGTATTCGGTACGGCGGGTCAGTCAAGCGGGAAAGTGGAGGCCGGCCCGACGATGCTGCTGTAGAAGGGGGAGCGCCGTTCGGGCTTCACCAATTGTCGATGTTGGCGCTCGGTGCGCCTCCGCCTACTCGCCGTAGACGTCGAAGGCAAAATACTTGTCGTTGATTTCCTTGTATTTGCCGTTGGCGCGCAGGGCGTCGATCGCCGCGTCGAGTTTTTGGGCCAACTCCTTGTTGCCCTTCTGCAGCGCGATGCCGACACCCGGGCCATGGATGGCCGGGTCTGGCGCCAGGGTGCCGAGCAGCTTGCAACAGGCGCCCTCGGGCTTCTCCAGCCATTCGGTCAGCAGGATCGAGCCGTCCATCACCGCGTCGAGGCGGCCGTTGACCATGTCGGTACGGGCGTCGTCGCCGGTCGGATACGGTCTGATGGTCGAGCCTGCGTATTTCTGCTCGGCGAAATTCTGATGGATCGTGGCGCTCTGCACGCCAAGCGCCTTGCCTTTCAGGTCCTCGGGCGAGGTGCCGGTGACGGTCGAATCCTTCGGCACCGCGATGGCCGGTGGCGTCTGGTAGTATTTGTGGGTGAAGTCGACCTTCTCGGCGCGTTCCGGCGTGATGGTGATGTTGATGATGGCGTCGAACTTGCCGGCCTGCAGGGCCGGGATCGAGCCGTCGAAATCCTGCACGACGAACTCGCACTCGGTCTTCATCTCGGCGCACAGCGCCTTGCCGAGATCGATGTCGAAGCCGCCCAGCGTGCCATCGGCATTGGCATAGTTGAAAGGCGGATAGGCGCCCTCGGTGCCAAGCTTGAGTTTCTTGTCCTGGGCGGAGGCAGCGCCGGTGGCGAGCGCCATGGCGACGGAAGCGGCAGCCAAGAAACGACCGAAAAGGCGCATGATCCAAATCTCCGTTGATGGGAGAAGTCTACGGGGTTTTGTGGGCGCGGCGGAGACGGAAACGACATGCCCTGCGGCAAGCACGCCGCGGCAAGGCCGATTGGCAGCTTCGGCGGTCAGCCGGCTGCTCGTGCCCGCTCGGTGGCGGCTCGGTCGACTGCCGACCCGTCCGCGGAAAGGGCAACGCCAAATTTCTCGCTGGCCTGTTCGGGCGTATAGTACCCCAGCCTGACATCCCGCAGCACCAGTTCCGGATCGCGCTGCAGGGGATCACCATAGCCGCCGCCGCCCGGCGTGCCGACGCGCACGCGGTCGCCGGCCTGCAGCGCGATGTCTTGCTCCTTGGAGAGGTGCAGCGGCACATGCTCCGCGCCGTCGCGAAAAACGGTCACCGTGTTGACCGCGCCGTCCTTGCCGCCGAGCGCGCCTTGCGGGCCGAAACGGCCATGGTCCATGACGAAGGAGGCGCGGGCATCGCCGCGCAGGATCTCGACCTCATAGGCGAGGCCGAAACCGCCGCGATGCCTGCCGGCGCCGCCCGAGCCTTCGCGCAGGGCATAGTGGCGGTAGAGCACCGGAAACGCCTGCTCCATGATCTCGACCGGCGGCGATTTGGAGATGCCGATGGTCGAGCAGCCATTGCTCAGGCCATCATGACCCGCATTGCCGCCATAGCCGCCGCCGGAGATCTGGTACATGACGTAGTCGCGGCCGCGCGCCGGGTCGTTGCCACCGAGCGCGAAATTGCCGCTGGAGCCGGCCGGGGCCGCCGTCACCTTGTCAGGCAATGCCTGCACCATCGCCGCGAACACCGCCTCGGCGATGCGCTGCGAAACCTCGGCGGCGCAGCCCGATACCGGGCGCGGATATTTGGCGTCGAGGAAAGTGCCTTCCGGCCGCTTGACGATCAGCGGCTCGAAGGCGCCGGCGCTGATCGGCACATCAGGGAAAATGTGGCGCATGGCGAGATAGACCGACGACAAGGTCGTCGCCAGAACGCTGTTCATCGGCCCGGCGCAAGGTTTTGACGAGCCCGAAAAATCGAAGCTGAGCGTGTCGCCGTGTTTCTCGACGGCCAGCGCGATGGTCAGTGGCTCGTTCACCACCCCGTCGGAATCGACGAAGGCCCGCGAGCGATAGATGCCGTCGGGAATGGCCGATATGTTGGCACGCATCTGCTCGGCGGCGCGGCGGCGCAGTTCGGCGATCGCCTCGACGACTGTTTCCTCGCCGTAACGATCCAGGATTCCATTGAGCCGGTCCTGGCCGATCAGCAGTGCCGCCGCCTGCGCGCGGATGTCGCCGATGCGCTGGTCGGCAACCCTGATGTTGGAACAGATGATGGCGTAGATCTCGCGATCGAGCACGCCCTGCTTGAACAATTTTACCGGCGGCAGCCGCAAGCCTTCCTGCTCGACCGCCGTTGCCGAGGCAGAAAAACCGCCCGGCACCGAACCGCCGATATCGGGCCAGTGGCCGGTGTTCGACAGCCAGCAGAAGATTTTGCCGTCGCGGTAGACCGGCATGGCGAAGCGCACATCCATCAGATGGGTGCCGCCGAGATAGGGGTCGTTGACGATGTAGATATCGCCTGGCTCGGGCGGCAGGCAGCGGCCGTCGGCGATCATTTCGATCACCGTTTTGGTCGAATACTGCATGACGCCGACGAATACCGGCAGGCCCTGGCTGCCTTGTGCGATCAGCGAACCATCGACCGCCGAATAGATGCCGTCGGAGCGATCGTTGGCCTCGGCGATAACCGGCGAGAATGCGGCGCGCGAAAACGTCAGGTCCATCTCGTCGCAGACCTGCTGCAGCGCCGCCTGGATGACCGAAAGCGTGATGGCGTCGAGAGTGATCATCCGCGCGCCTCAAGTTGGACGAGGCGGGCGTCAATTTTGCACGCCGAGAGCTGGCATACGGATTCTGACGAAGAGGGACCCCCACCCCTAACCCCTCCCCACAAGGGGGAGGGGGATTCTCGTTGGCGCTGAAAGCAGCAAATCGCTGCGTGTCGATGCCAGGAACTGGTGGCTCGACCAAATCCCCCTCCCCC
>NZ_JBVVPZ010000017.1:92515-117600 GCF_055811415.1 Mesorhizobium sp. WSM4846 | reverse complement strand
ATGAAGGCATCAAGGCGGCCGTCACCAAGGTGCTGTGCGCGACATGGCAGCGCTGCCGGGTCCATTTCATGAGGAACGTGCTGGCGCATGCCGGCAAGAGCGGCCGCCGCGTCGCACGGCCTTCATCGCCACCGCCTTCGCCCAGGAGACGGCCGAGGCCGCCAGCACCCAATGGCGCGCCGTTGCCGACCAGATCCGGCCGAAGGTGCCCAAGCTCGCCACCATCATGGACGACGCCGAGCCGACGTGCTTGCCTACATGACCTTCCCCAAGGAGCACCGTGCCAAGCTGCATAGCACCAACCCGATCGAGCGCCTCAACGGCGAGATCAAGCGCAGGACCGAGGTCGTCGGCATCTTCCCCAATGACGATGCCATAGTCCGTCTCGTCGGCGCCCTCCTGCTCGAACAGAATGATGAATGGGCCGTGCAGCGGGCGCGCTACATGACCCTTGAGACCATCAGCCAGATGAGCGATGATCCGCTCATCAGCCTGCCGGCAGTGGCGCGCTGATCAGTCCGGCCCTTGCCGGAGAGCACGGCGACCAATGCCGTTACCTACACCACGCCATGGGGCACGATCTATCCGGGCTAGAGAGGTTGGTCATTTCACGGAACCGCAGAACCGCTCTATCTCTTTATTTTTTGACTGCAATTCGGACGGAAAACCGTTCGCACTTTTCCTGGAATTGCTCTGATTGCTGACTACCTTGGTCAGTCCAACAAAAGCACCACAGCGGGATGCAGCTTCTTCAGATTCGGCAATGATTTCGACTGCCAGGGTATGTCCGGCGTCTCACGCACGACGAGTCGAACATTGCTTGCGCATCTCAATGGTAAATTTCGTCAGCAGGTTGATGCCGTGCATCGCTTGAGGAAGGCCCTCGCTCTCCGTGCCCGATGCCTGATGCCTCCGGGTGCAATAGCCATCTCCATAGGCGGTGAGAATCCACGTCCCAAAGCCCATACAACTCGCAGTCTCAACAAGTGTCTCATGCTTCGTACTTGCAATGTACGGTGGACGCGACACGAAATATTCTGGTACATGAGGCGGCTGATCTTCCCCGCCCTGTTTTAAGCCCGCCCCAGTTCAACCATTCCCGATCCTGTACTCAGCTTCCGAGCGCTTTCAGCCAGTGTTCAAAGGAAGAGGCCTCCTCGTGTCCGGCATGCGAAACCGAGTGGGCGGGGCGCGGTAACACCACGGAGCTTCGGACTTCGCGGGGGCTGTAGCCGAATTCCTTGCTAAAAGCTCGGCTGAAATTAGCCGCTGAACTAAACCCGACGGCTTCGGCAATATTAACAATGCGCCGGCTGTCCGCCGGATTGCTAAGCGCAACATGGGCTGCCAGAAGTCGGCGACTTTGTATGTAGTGGAGAACACCACCGCTCGGTTCGAACAACTGATAAAGACGAGAGCGCGAGACGCCGAGCGCCCGGCACATTGAATCCGGCGTCAGATGAGCCGCATCCAGATTGTTGTGGACGTATCGACGGGCTCGCTCCATCAGCGCGACACTCACCAATTGTTCGGTGGCCGCGGCATGTTCTGCCGGGGGCGAGAGGCAGGCAATGATCATGCTGCGTGTTGCGTGCACGATGCGAGGCAGATCGTCAGCCGTGAGACTGCGCAATCTTGCTTCGATGTTCTTGAGGTAGTCGAGCAAAAGGTCGGCAAAGTTGCCGGACAGAATTGAATTATTCTTTGCGTCCAGAGTTGCCGCCGCATCGGCGAACAAATCACGCGGCAAATAGAGAAAGAGACTTTGGGATTCCGTTGCCCTCCCCCGAAACGGGTAGCCAAGCGATCTAATCTCCAATTTGCCCGGCTGGTTTTCCGCTACGCGGCGATCGACCTCCGTCCACGACCGGCCAGTATACGGCAAAGCGATATACCAGTGATCGATCGAGCTGGACCGAAGCTTCGCAGCAGAACGCATATAACTATGTGCCGGTGCGCGCTGTTGAACGATCAGCATGCCGCCGAGGTTCCAAGCCGTGTGGTCGGCGGGAAAGCCATCGTCGAGCGATTTGTCATCCGGCAACTTGATCTCGACAAGCGGAGCCATATGCGCCTGCCAAGCGACGAATTGATCCTCTGGCGCCAGTTCGAGCGTCGAAAAGGGCAAAGGTTCGAGCGCCGGCGCAAGTGACGGGGCAGCCTCATTGTAAGGTTGAGCTTCGCGCGGCCAACGACGTCGATCGCGCTCAAGCGCCTGCCTCGCAAGCGCCTTGTCCTGCCTCTTAGCGTCCATCGCGTAGTATCCGATTCCGGTATGCCCATCTCCACCTCAATCATGTGGTGTATCACAGGCATCTGGCAAGACTAGCGGAACGCGAGTCCACAGAGGGCTATCACGCTGGGTTACAGAAAGAAATGCATTCCGAGATAAGTTTCTGGATGCGGCGATAACGACACTCTTCAACCTGGTGCGTATAGAGTCTGGCACGGTGAAAGCGTAGTTGAGGAGGCAACGAAATGATCGCAAACCTCAAAACAGAAGCTCGTCGCAAGATAATTCTTTGATGGATATTTTAATAACGAATCTTTGAAAGATATTGCAGCCAAGGTCGGATGCTCACTGGCGAGTTTGAAAGTCACCGCCAGTAAACTCGGTTGCACACGAACTCCGAAAGAGGCGGCGGAATATCGGCGAGGATTTCATGTCCCAGAACAAGAACTGCGAGATTGCCGACAACTTATGATTGCTGGACAGTATAGAGCTCGCGAGTGCGCGCTGATTTTGGGACTATTGAAAGGCCAATCATCAGTCAGCGAGTAAACTTATTCCAATACACGCATCAGCGGTTCATCGGCAAAAAAAGCCCGCCGCAAACACGGGCAACCGGCCCTGAAAGGTTCGCAAAGATGCTGCGCCGGCGTTTCAATCGCACCTGCCTCAGCCCTCATGATCTGGCTATTTGCGAACGCGTGTTCAACAGGTTTGCGCAGATGAACACATGGACTCTTCAAGCCGGGATGCCGAGGCCTTAGCGGTGGCGATTGTCGCAATCTTCCGAAACATTACTACCAAGGAGCGCGAACTGCCGGATGAATTTAGGTCTCTTCGTCTCTCAAAGGGCGCAGAGAAGGCGCACTAGCTTGGCGGCTTTCCCTGACGAATCGTTCCAGTCCCGCTTTGGCACAGCCGGATTGGCATCTGCATCGCCCCATTGAGTCCCGACAGAGTGTAGCCACAGCGCTTGCGAAGGAGATGGAAATGGGTTTAGCCCAAGGCTTGTCTGATGTTGCGCTCACATTCGATTGTCCGGATTGCTCGCATCCGGCGGTAAGGAAGGGCTCTGCGCTAAGAACGATCGCGCACTTCAGATGCGACGGGTGCAACGCCAAGGTACGGATCACCTATCCGCAAAAGCTAGCGATCTTCGAAAAGTACAGGCTATTAGCCGCCCAAGGGGCATTGCGATAAGACGATCCGGAAACGCGTCGCCAATGGCGGTCACGTGGACCAGATGCAAGAGGTCGATGCCCTGGTGGGCCCCCGCTAAAGAAATAACGGCAGTAGCGCACGTTCCCGCAGCTGGACTCGGCTTTGACGAGCATGTTGTGCCGGGATCGCCTTGCCGAGCGTATCGATCGGATCATGCGCCATGGAGGATTCGCAGTATCGAGTCCCGGCTACGTCAACCGATTTGCGACTTCTCCCAAATTTCTCGTGAAGCGCTGGGGGATAACCGCACTGACCCCATTTGCGGGGGAACCGGTGTCCATTACACTTCCGTTAACAAATGGACGATTAGATCTGGTGGGGGTCACCGCGAAAAAGTTGCGTGAACGAGGAACCCATCAATGGCTGCGATTGCTCTTCCTGGCGATTGGACTGAACAGTACAAGGGATCGGAGCTGAACCTCTCCGGTTTCAAGCTCTCCTTTTCTGACGAGTTCAATACGATGGATGTCGTGCCGAACAACGGCACCGGCAAGTGGTTCGCGCCTGTGCACGCCCCCTATGGGGCCGCCACGTTCATGTCGCCGGTGGGGGCAACGAATCCGTTCTCCGTCTCTGACGGGAAGCTGACCATTACCATGAAGCAGGTGGACGGCGCCTGGCAGTCGGGAACGATGCAAACGGTTAACAGCGCCGGCCAGGGTTTCGCGCAAGAGTACGGGTACTTCGAGATGCGCGCAGCCTTTCACGGCGGGGCGGGAGCCTGGCCGGCTTTCTGGATGCTGTCGCCCGATCAGACTGTGCCACGCGTCGAGGTCGACATCGTTGAAGCGTATGGGGGCGATCCCGATGGTCATCACCAGGCGGTGCACTTGCGCAATAAGGAAAGCCACGCCTGGGAAAGCAACTATACGGGCCTCCCCGGTTCGATGTTCGACGGGGCGTTTCACACCTACGGCGCGAGGATCACGACGGACTGGATCACCGTGTACTATGACGGCAAGGAGCTGAGCCGCTTTCCAATGAGCGAGTCCTTCCGCACGCCGCTCTATATGCTGGCCTCGCTTGCCATGAATCCCCTTGAGGTCGAGCGGGCGTCCGGCACCTACAAGATGGTCATCGACTACGTGCGCGCCTATGCCGCGCCGGGCGTGATGGAGCAGCACCTGACCGGGACGGATGCGGCGGATATCCTGAACGGCGGCAGCTTTGATGACGTTCTGAGCGGCGGAGCCGGTGCTGACAAAATGTCCGGCGGTTTCGGCAACGATACCTACCGCGTCGACAACGCATTCGACGTAGTCATCGAGGCTGACGGCGCCGGCATCGATGTGGTCATCACGTCGATGACGTATTCGCTGTCCGGCCAGCAAATAGAGCAGCTCACACTCACCGGCGTTGCCGACATCGACGCGATGGGTAACGAACTCGACAACACGCTGGTCGGCAACGCTGGCAGCAACCTGCTCGACGGCGGAGTCGGAATCGACAAGATGGAGGGCGGCGCAGGCAACGATACCTACTATGTCGACAATGCGCTCGACCGCGTGGTCGAGGGCGATGCGGCGGGCAAAGATTGGGTGTTCAGCTCGAGCACCTATTCACTGCCATCCTATGTCGAAAATCTGACTCTCATCGGCCTTGCCGCTATCGATGGTCGCGGCAATTCTTCCGACAATGAGCTGACCGGGAACAATGGGAACAACACGCTGGTCGGCCTTGCCGGCAACGACACCATAAGGGGCGGGGCGGGTAGCGACCGGTTAGCGGGCTATGATGGCGCCGACCTTCTCGATGGAGGGACCGGGGCCGACCAGATGAATGGCGGAGCCGGCAACGATACCTATTATGTGGACAATGTGCTGGACAACGTCATCGACGAAGCGGGCCTCGACCAGATTTTCAGCTTGGTCACGTACTCACTGGCGGTCGATCGCCGGCTGGTAGAAAATCTGCGTCTGACCGGAAACGCCAACGTCGGAGCCACGGGAAATTCCCTCGACAATGTGCTCGACGGCAACGACAGCGACAACAAACTGGACGGCGGCCGAGGCAATGATACCGTGCTTGGGCGGGGTGGCAACGATGCACTAACGGGCGGCCTGGGCATTGACCGGCTTACTGGTGGCGCCGGCAACGATTTCTTCGTTTTCAGCGCGCCGCTCTCAGTGGCCAACCGCGACATCATCACGGATTTCAACCATACGGCCGATACATTCAGGCTCCAGAATTCGATAATGCAGGGGCTTGGAGCCACCGGAGCCCTCGAGCCAGGGTACTTCTTCGCTGGGACTAGCGCGCACGACGCCGACGACCACATCGTCTATGACAAGGTTACGGGTGCGTTGTTTTACGATTCCAACGGAAACGTCGCAGGCGGCGTGACACAGCTCGCGACGCTGACGAACAGGCCGACGCTGCTGGCCGACGATTTTTTCGTGATCTGATCCGACACCTACAGCGGTGCGCGTGAAAAAGAGATCAAGCGCACCGTTGTAACTTCTTGTTCACGCATCGCTTTGTTCGAAAAACCGGTGACTTCTTTTTCGAGCGATGCTCTAAATTATGTTGCTAGGCGATACGTATCAAATCTCTATCTGACGACGTCCCTCAGGTCTGCCGCAACGTTTCAAAAATTCGATGACGAACCATCATGTAGAGTGAGTGCGCCGGCCGGCGTGATCGTGAGATCCTCGCTTACTCGAACATGATCCGAGAGGTTCCTCTTTCTGCGATCGACATTCTCCGAGCTTCTTGGATCCGCTCGGCCTGTTGTTTGGTATAGGGACCCATCGGCCGGGTCTTTTCATGGCCGCGGCGAACTCGACAGTACCAGTGGCCGCTGTCAGAGAAGATCTCAACCGAGGTCGGTGCATCGTTGGCCGCCGCCTTGGCGACCTCGCTGATGAATTTCACGACCTTTGAATGGTGCCGGGCGGGTGCAACCGTGCGCAAACCACTGGTGACGATAAGTTCCTGCTGCACTGGGGACATGGTCGAACTCCTGTCGGTCATTTGCTTGCGCTCCCTCCCACCGGCGCTGCGCAGCATTCAGCGCAGAGCTGGGTGGATAATCTCGAAGCCTATTGCTCTGACTAGCTATCTAGCAAACGAAATTGATTGACATTTAAACGCAATTTTTATGCTATATGTTTTATGGACATTGAACTCGCCCGGACTTTCATCGAGATTGTTTCGACAGGGAGTTTCATTCGGGCATCGGAGCGCTTGAATGTCGCCCAGACGACCGTAAGCGCACGGATTCGCAACCTCGAGCAGCAATTGGGCCGCGCGCTTTTTGTTCGCCACAAAGGCGGAGCTTCTCTCACCCCGGCCGGTGAGCAATTTCTGCGCCACGCCCCGATGTTCGTCCAACTATGGCAACGCACCCTTCACCAGGTTGCCGTGCCCCCGGGACGTCGAGCTGTTCTGACGGTCGGCAGCGAAGTCAGCCTAGCGCAACCTCTTCTGCTCGATTGGGTCCGATGGATGCGCGGGTCGCTTCAGGACATTGCACTTCGAGTACACGTCGATGTACCGAAGGATTTGATCAATCAGGTCGCGTCAGGAATGGTCGACTTGGCTATCATGTACGCGCCCCCCCACAGACCGGGTTTGAAGATCGATCTGCTTCTGGAGGAAAAACTCGTCCTCGTGACGACCAATTCCGAAGCGCGCCTCCTGGACGAATCCGACTATGTTTATATGGATTGGGGGCCGGATTTTGAACTTCACCACGGGATGAATTTCCCGAGTGCTGCGCCGGATCTTTCTTTCGATCTCGGTCCGCTCGCACTGAGCTATGTTCTTGCGACTGGCGGCTCCGGATATTTCAGGATGAGTTCTGTGCGGCCTCACATGGAGGCCGGCCGGCTGCACCTTGTGCCTGAAATGCCGCAGTTCTCCTATCCGGTTTACGCGGTGCAATCCGCAAGTGCGGACGAGAGCGTGGTAGGTCCTGCCCTGGCAGGATTGCATTCCGTCGCGAGCGCCGACATCAAATTGTAGGAGTTGTTGGGCGTCTAAAGGTCCGCTTGGATTGACGGGAACAGAAGGTCGACCGTTGTTCCAATCCCTCGCTCACTCTTTATCCGGATCCGACCACCAACCATTTGCGCCAATGCCTGCACTTGCAACATCCCTATCCCGGTGCCCTTCTCACCCTTCGTCGTGAAGAAAGGATCAAACACCTTTCGCAAGACTTCCGGAGCCATGCCGCAACCATCGTCCTTGACGCGAACGCATGCGTAGGTTTCGGGCCCGGGCAGGTCAGGCGTCGGGGCCGTCTGCACCAATCGCTCAGTGGTGACGCGGATCTCCCCGCCACTTGGCATCGCATCTCGTGCGTTCATTACGAGATTAAGCACTGCAGAGTCGAACAGCGCTGGGTCGATCAAGCAGTTCGGGATATCGGAACCAAGCTCCAGCTTGACGCGGACATCGGGGCCTGCGCCATATCTCAGGAAAGGCTCAAAAGACCTGAGGAATTCATTCAAATTGCCAGCGTGGATTTCGAGTTCCTGATGTTTTGCGAAGGCCAGTACCAGTGACGTCAGTTCGATACCTCGATCGATTCCCTGCCGCGCTGCAGCAATGTAGGTCCTCACGCTTTCGGGCTCCTCGGCTCTTATTTCGGCAAGCCTCAGGCCGGATCCGATGACTGCCAGGAGGTTTCTGAAATCATGGGCAATACCGCCAGTCATCTCGCCTAAGGCGGCAAGCCGATGTGTGGCACGGTCACGTTGTTGGGCTGCGGCCCGAGCACCGAGAGGCATATCTACCTGACGCTCGTCGCGCTTCGCTCGTGTTTCATTATCGTATGGAAACGCGCTGCCGGTCATGATGGTCGCCCCTATCGATCATTGACGACAAACAGGAACTCGGGCTCCCATTCGCATCGTCGTTTGGGTTCTCCTGTTGCTGGTGTCACGCATCCTGCACGCATGCCTAGGCGCGCCGCACGATCCCTTTCGTCATGATGTCTTCGACCATCGGAAAGGCCTTGACGGCCTCTTCCGGTAGGTCTCCCTTCGCTCCGGTTAGCTTCGTCCAGTCATGCGCCTCGGGCTCGCCGACGACGATACGACCGACCATTCCAGCATGCTCATGCGGAATGCAGTAATAATCATAGACCCCCTGCTCGGTGAAAGTAACCGAAAAGCTTTCGTCGGGCAGTAGATAGTCAGAATCCCAAGATTTTGCCGCTTTGGGCATGCGGAGCGGCCGCTCGAAGTTTGTGGGATTGTATGCCGTCGTCGTGTGCGAATTGCCGGGATTGAGATTGGTCCAGCGGATCGTCTGTCCTGGTTTGATCAGAATGCCTATCGGGTCGAACCAGACGTGTGAACCGTCGTCGCGCCCTTGCATCTTGACTTCGATCATCTCGCCACCCAACACGGCCAGAGAAGAGAGGGAAAGGGCGGCGGCGAGCCCGCCGCCAGCGCCCAGTATCTCACGACGCGTCAGTGTCATTTGGCGACCTGTGCCTCGTCAGCCGCCGAAACATGCCACAGCACGACATGGACATGCGGCTCTTCTACCCCCGGATGGCCGGCAGTGTAGTAGACGTCCACATGGTCGACATTGCCGCCGGGTGAAGCGAGGTCGTCAAAACGCTTGTCCGGATTGAGGTCTTTGATCGGCAGCATGTAAATCGTGCTGACAAGCTCGCCATCGTGGTCATAGGCAAGGAATGGTCCGGCAGGCAATGTCGTCGGATCGACGAAAAGTTGGCCCATGCCCGGCAGGAAGTCGGGCAGTTTCACAAGCTTGCTGACCTGTTCGTAAGGAGCGGCTGGCGGAGCTTTGGTGACCTCATTCGCCGCCATGGCGCAAAGCGAACTGCCCACTGTCAAGGCAACTGCGAGGACGAGTTTTTTCATCACGGCATCTCCTGGTTGAGATAAAAATTGCGACGGCTGAAGATCTGGAAGTCCGTCTAAAAATTCGATTTTCACTTTCTGACACGGCATGTTCGCGCCCAGCTAGCAAGCAGGAGACTGTTCTGTTCGTCAAACGAAAATAACTGGCATTTAAAAGCATTATTTCTGTTAGTCAGGCCCGTACCTGTTTTGCTTGATTTTCAAAATATCTTCCACTACCTCTGAATTGCTATGGATATTTTCAGCCTAAATTTCGGGCGGGAGCCTAAACGCCTCAAAACGGGCCATTAGCCCGGACGCGAGAGAGTTCGCGTCCGGGACAGCCAGCCTCATCCCCACTCCTTCAGTCCACTGAGAACTCTGTCCTGCTTGACCAGTGCGGCTGAACGCTCATTTGCGATCGCGTCTGGATCGACGCGGAGGTTGACCCTGATGATCTCCCCCATCCTGTCAGAAGAAGACATTTCGCTTGATCTTGTGACGAAGGGAAAGCAATCAGCCTTGTCAAGAATTGCGATCAGGATTGCTCGGAGAAATGGGCTTGACGAGCCGATGGTTATCCGTGGTCTTTTCGACCGTGAGTGTCTCGGCTCGACGGGCATCGGTCGTGGCGTCGCGATCCCCCACGCTCTGCTCGGTATGATCTCTTCGCCTGCCGCGTCTTTGACACGTTTGGCTCAGCCTATCGATTTCGACGGCCCGGACGACGATCCCGTCGACCTCATTTACACTATACTTTGGCCGGCCTCTGCCACGTCCGCCTTCCTCCCTGCCCTTTCCCAAATATGCCGGCTGCTTCGGGCATCTCAGGTTCGGGCGCGACTCCGACAGGCACGGACATCCGATGAGGCGTTGGCGATTCTGGAAGCTAAGCCGGTTCCGGCAATTTCCACCAATTTGCATACTTGCTGCTTCGAGCCTGGCGTTCTGGTGTCCAGGCACCTGAGCAATGCCTAGTCAGATGGCCCTGCTCGACCAGCGCCTTCAGATGGTCCTTGATCGTGTTGCGGCTCGCGCCGCTGACCCTCGCGGTCTCGGCCACCGTAGCCCGGCCATGCTCACTCGCCAGTTCGAGGATCGGGACCGATGACTCCGGCAGCGCAGCGAGAATGACCTGCTCGCGCTCCATCTTCTTCTCGAGGTGCTGTTTTTGGCTCTGCAAGGACCTGCAGGAAGAACTCCAGCCATGGGTTCCAGTCCGGCGCATCCATCCGGATCGTCCCCTGCGTCCGCCGAAGCGACAGGTAATAACTTCGTTGTTCTGCTCGATCACGCTCTCCAGCGAGCTTGTAGGGCACGTAGGCATAGCCCGCGCGCAGCAGCAGCAGCGTCGTCAGGTGATGCCGCCATGGCCGTTTGTCCACCTGTTTCCATCCAATTGTCGTTCTGCGCAACACTCCTAACAGAGGATGGCCGGAAGGGGCCGTAGCGTAATCCAAGCGCACCTCCGCGCACATCGCTGGCAAGCATCGCACATCGCGGAATCGCCAGATATACAGTAAGCGTTTGTTATCATTGAGCTTTGTGAGTTGTGGCCTTTCTGTTCCAAACTCCGTTTCTAACCTCCACAAACGATGAAGCTCGGCCATCGTGCCGCGCTGCTCAGTCTCCTTTGACACGCGCGGTGAACGGCGAGCGACCGCACCCCTAAAGTTTGGAAAGACTGCTCCAGAACAAAGACTGCTCCAGATTGGTATCGAGTTCGTGGCGTCGCCGTGGTTCCGCGCAGTTGCGGGTTGCGCCGACGCATCTTGCACGGCAAGCTGCCTCGAAGCACTCCAGCGATCGCACGTGGCCGCTCCAATGAGGCTGTTCTGGATCTTCAGGTTCTGGCGTTCCTTCTCAGCCGCTGGCCTGCTGATCGGAACACTGTTCTTTGCGGCCTCGCTCACCCCTACGCTGCTTCCACGCACGTTTGTGACGCAAGGCGTTCTATCCGGATGTTCTTTCGCGGCCGGATATGGGCTTGGCGTGTTCGGGCGCTGGCTGGCCGACTACCTGGAGTTGCCCAAGCCCACGGGCCGCATCTTGCGGGCCATCAAACTCGTCGCTGCGGCCACGTGCATCCTGGTTGCCGTCGCGTTTCTCTGGCAGGCTTCGGAATGGCAAAATTCGATCCGGCAGCTCATGAGGCTCTCGCCGGTAGACACTGCGCACCCCCTGAAGGTCGGTCTGATCGCGTTGCTGACCTTCGTGCTCTTGATCCTCTTGGCGCGATTGTTTCAGGTCACGTTCCTGTTCATCTCGCGAATGCTTGGCCGGATCATGCCGAAACGCGTGTCATACGTGATCGGCATTGCCGCTGCGGCTGGGTTATTCTGGACGGTGGCCAACGGCGTTTTCTTCAGGTTTGCGCTCCATGCCGCGGATTCGTCGTTTCAAGCATTCGATGAACTGATCGAGCCCGAGACCCAACAGCCGGCCGACCCCAGCAAGACCGGAAGCGATACCTCGCTGATCGAGTGGGACGAACTAGGAAGGGCGGGACGGGAGTTCATCGCGACTGGACCGACGAGCAAGGATCTAGGCTCGTTCCTGGGGATGGATGCGCGTGAGCCGATCCGCGTCTATGTCGGATTGCGGTCTGCGGAGACAGCCGAGGAGCGCGCAAAGCTTGCCCTCGAGGAGCTCAAGCGCGTCGGCGGATTCGATCGCTCGGTGCTGATCGTGGTGATGCCGACAGGCACCGGTTGGATAGACCCTGCTGCAATGGACACCGTCGAATATCTCCACGGCGACGACATCGCGAGCGTCGCCATGCAGTATTCGTATCTCACAAGCTGGCTGTCTCTCCTGGTCGAGCCCGGCTATGGCGCCGAGGGAGCTCGCGCCATGTTTGCGGAAGTCTACGCGTATTGGACCACGCTTCCCAAGGAAAGGCGCCCCAGGCTCTATTTGCATGGGCTGAGCCTTGGCGCCTTGAGCTCCGAGCAATCAGCCGAGTTGTTCGAAGTGATCGGCGACCCGTATCAGGGGGCACTTTGGAGCGGCCCGCCATTTCCGAGCAGGATCTGGCGTTCCGTCACCGACGACCGCGAGCGAGGATCGCCAGCCTGGCTGCCACGCTTCAGGGACGGGTCGTATGTGCGGTTCACGAGCCAGGAGAACGGCCTGGCGATCCCGGACGCACATTGGGGACCGATGCGGATCGTCTATCTTCAATATGCGAGCGACCCGGTGACGTTCTTCGACTACCGGTCCCTGTACCGACAGCCGGAATGGTTGGCGGGACCGCGCGGTTCCGACGTGTCTCCCGAGCTCAAATGGTATCCGGTCGTGACGCTTCTCCAGCTCACCGTCGACATGGCGATGGCCACAACGGCCCCGATGGGGTACGGGCATGTCTATGCGCCGGAGCATTACATCGATGCCTGGATCGAAGTGACTGACGTTCGGGGATGGACCGCGGAGCAGATCAACCGGCTGAAGCTGGAATTTTTGCGACGGCGGTGAAGGGGCGCGGCTGGCGAAGGCCAGCGCCTGGACGTATGCCGTTCACGACCATCCCGGGCGTTGAAGGCGGTGAGGCCTCACGGCACGGCAGCGAAAAACAAGAACACTGCGAAGATGACCAAGTGTACTATGCCCTGAAGCACTGTGGTCCGGCCGGTACCAAAGTGATCACGCTGACGATAAGCGTCAGAAACCAGCAGGACCTGGTGCCGATCGACTCGAAAATAACCCGGCTTTTGATCCATTTCTCTCAGTCGCCCACGACCTGCCACGTATCGTCCGGATTGAAGCGGTCGATGTATTTGACGATCTGCTCGGTGGTTGGCCCGAGATCGGCCTCGTAGACGACGCCGTGCTGGTTGACGGCGAAGGTTTTTGCGCCTGTCTCGCCATATTTGGCCGGCCAGGCGATGAGGCCGAAACCGGCGATCATGTTGCCGTTGATCACGTAGTCGTAGGCGCCGCCAGCGATATGATCGCCCTGGCCGGTCAGGATGTTGTATTTGTAGCCGAAATAACCTTCGCCCTTGGCCGCGTCCTGAAGTTCGGCCTGATCGATATTGCCGCCGGCCGGACTCTCACCGTTGATATCGTCGGTCGGCCAGTAGAGCCCGTCGGTCATGCCTTCAGTACTGATAAGCTTCTGCGCATACTCCTCCACGCCGTCCTCGTCGCGGTCCTGAGCCGCATAGTCCTCCTGCGCATCGACATAGGCGCGCATCGTCTCGATCGCGGTGAGCTCGTTCTCGCCGACATACCGGTTTACGATCTCTTCGAGCCCGGCATAGGTGTCGAAAGCCCACTTGCCGTCCTCGCCCTTGACGAGCGGAAACGGCAGCGGCCACAGCTTGTCGCCGATCTGCAGCGTGCGGCGGTCGCCCTCGCCATCGAGGACAAGCTGCTTGGCCACACCCTCCTTGATCGCCGCCAGCGTCTCCTCCGCGTTCTCGTCGGCCTTCAGCTTCTCCGCATCGAGGCCGAGAAGGGCCGCAACCGCACCGTTGCCGGCGTCGTTCAGCGCCTTCTTGAACGCCTCGACAGCTGCTTC
This sequence comes from Mesorhizobium sp. WSM4846, assembly GCF_055811415.1. Taxonomy (NCBI): domain Bacteria; kingdom Pseudomonadati; phylum Pseudomonadota; class Alphaproteobacteria; order Hyphomicrobiales; family Phyllobacteriaceae; genus Mesorhizobium; species Mesorhizobium sp. WSM4846. Next base: position 103,808 of record NZ_JBVVPZ010000017.1, on the reverse strand, counting down.
CGGCGTGTCGAAGACCGGCGGCTCGGCAGCGGCCATGAAGGCGGTGATCTCCGGCGCCTCCGGCGCATCCTGTGCGGCGGCTGGCTGGGAGACGGCGATGCCGGCTGCAAGTGCCAGGGTGCAGACAGAGTGGAGAAGGCTTGTATGAAAAACTCCCGTGTGACGGGTGGTGCTGAACATCTGTGTCATGGTCCTGTCCTCCCGTACCGTTAACGCCGGCGTGCGCCGCCACCGCGCTTGATCTGCTTGTGGCTGCCGCCACGGCTGCCGCCACCCATCGATTGGTGGCCGCGGTTGGAGCTGACCTTGGTCACCTTTCCGCGATCAACGTTGCCAAGCCCCGAAGGCTTCTTCGGCCGGTTGTCGACCCTTGCCGCCGGTTTCGGCTTGCCGGCCGGGCGGTTGACCTTTGCCGGCTTCGCCGCCGGGCGATTGGCGGTAGGCCTGTCCGCAGGTTTCTGGATGTTGGCGGGCTTGGCGGGGCGGGTGACGTTGGCGGGCTTCGCCTTCAGCCCGTCCAGCGTGCTCTTGCGGATGTCTCTCGTTGCGGCCGTCTTGCCCGGCATCCTGTCTGCGAGCTTGTCGTTCTTCTTGATGTCGCGGGCGCGGTTGCGGATGGCGTTATCGCTATTCTTCTCGATCCGGTTCTTGATGTTGGTCTGGTCGAACTTGTTGAACTGGTTGCGGTCGATGTTGATCTTGCTGCGATCGATGTTCTTCCAGTCGACGTCGTTGATGTTGATCTTGCCGTTGAAATCGCGGTTGTTGAAGCAGTTGTTGCAGTCGATATTGATGTCGTTGCCGTTCCAGCGACCGCCCCATACGCCCCAGTCGTTCCAGTCGACGGCGGCGGCCCAGATGGCGCCGGTCACCGCCCCGGCGAAGAAGGTCGCTCCGGGATACCAGTAATAGGGATAGGGGTCGGGATAATAGCGGATCGGCTCCCACACATAGTTGGGCTCATAAAACATCTGCGGCGGATATTGCGGGACGTAGATCACTTCGGGGCTCGCCGATTTGATGACGATGTTGTCGTTCTCCTTGACCACCTGGATCTTGTCGTCGGTCTTGATGACGCCCTTGGCGACCGCCTCGTCGCGCAGCTGCTGGATGGCAACCAGCACGTCCTTCTGCTGGTAGGCGATGGCGTCGCCGAGCATCTGCGTCCATTCGAGGTCGTCGCTCATCATCTCGACGATGTCCGGATAGTTGAGCAGCGACACCACCGAGCCGTCCCAGCTGTCCTTCGGCTTCAGGCCCTTGTCCTTCTCGTAGCGGTCGAGGAAGCGCGCCGCCTCGACGATCTCTAGCGGATAGAGCGCTGCTGCCGTGATCACCGCGATCAGCTCGTCCGGATAGAGCGCGATGCGTGCCACAAGCACCTCCATCTCGTCGGCGCTCAACGGCTCCGGCGAGGCCGCCGCATCGGTGGATGCGTCAGCCGCCGCGACCTGTTCTTGTGCAAGGACAGGATGCGCCGAACCAAACCCGGCAAGCAGCAGCGCCAGCGCCGCAGCGCCGATCTTCAACAAGTCATTGCCCGTCATGCTCGATCCTCCCTGTCGGTCTCTGTCCGGGCAGCCTTTGCGCCGAAAGGCCGGCACCAACGAGGACGCCTGTCCGCAGGCTGAAACGATGCGCCAATAGACCCTGCTGCACCAGCGACTCTATGTAATTTACGTCGAACGCGAGCAGCCAAATGCGGGCGACCGCACAATTGGCGGTGAGCGGAAAACTGCATCTCGCCGGTGCCTACTCTGGATCCAATGCTCGACATATCGTGCCGATAAGAGATGTCCCGCAGAATACTCGGAGCGTCGAGAAGGCTGGTTCGAAGCCGCCTCAAGCGTCTGGTCGAGACCGCCCGTGTGCTCCCGGCGGGATAAGTCGCCACACCGCATAGGGCTTGTAAAACGGATCGAGATGGATGTGCTGAATTTTGCCGTGCCAAGTGAAGCGGCGGCCGGTGACCATGTCCTCCACTTCGATCGAGGCGACTCTACAACCTTAAGAGCCAGGCCTCTACTTTCCCTTTGCCCTGGACTTCTATAGCGCCGCGCGGCTCGAAAACGAACTGGTCCTTAAGCCGCTCGTAGACGGCCCGCGTCACCTGAACCGCGTCGGGAATGCTACCTGATTCCATGCGGCTCGCGAGATTCACCGTGTCACCCCACAGGTCGTAGATGTACTTGCTCTTGCCGATGACGCCGGCCACCACCGGCCCGCTGTTGACGCCAACCCTGAGCTTCATCGGGACGTTGTGCTCCATGGCGTGCTCGCGGGTAATGTGGACCATGCGGATGGCCATGCGCACCATGCGCTCGGCGTGGTTTGCGACCGGCACGGGCAGGCCGCACACCGCCATATAGGCATCGCCCACAGTCTTGATCTTCTCGATGCCGAGATCGTTGGCCGCGGTATCGAAGCGCGTGAACAGCCCGTTGAGAAACGTCACGACCTCCTGCGGCGGCATCTCCGATGTGAGAGCGGTGAAACCGACAAGATCGGCGAAGGCCACCGTGACCTCCGCGAAGCCGTCGGCGATCTTGTCCTCGCCGCCCCGCAGCCGGTTGGCGATCGGCGCCGGCAGGACGTTCAGCAGCAGATCCTCATTCTCGCGGTTTTTGTTCTCGATGACGACATTCTTTTCACGCAGTTCCTCGACCATTCCGTTGAAAGCTGCGCACAGCTGGCCGATCTCGTCGCGCGTGCGCACTGGCACGCTGGCCCCGTAGTCGCCGGCAGCGAAGCGTTTTACTCCGGCAGTGAGCTCGCGCAGCGGTCCGAGCAGCGCGCGCGACAGCCACGCGGCGGTGGCGGCCACCACCAGCAGCGCCAGTCCCCCTACGAGCAGCAGATCCTGGCGGAGCCGGGCGATCGGCGCGAAGGCCTCGGCGCTGTCGATCTTGGCGACGAGGGCCCACTTGACGCCGGGAATCGCCAGCGGCCCCCACGAAGCGAGCGTCGGGACGCCACGGTATCCGATGATCTCGCCGGTACCCTCGACACCGGCCAGTGCCGCCTGGGTGGCCTTGGTGTCGATGCGCTGATGCAGCACCGGAGTCCCGTAACGCTGAATGGCGTCGAGCTGCTCGTCGTCGGCGCCGACGGACTTTAGTTCGGCGAAGTAGCCGTCTCGATTCTCGTAAAACGCCCGCGGGCCGGAGCGCACCAGATAATCGGGACCGACGAGATAGGCCTCACCCGTGTCGCCGAATCCTTCCTGCCGCCAGCGGCGACCGCCGGTCACGACGTCGTCGATCTCCTCGTTCGACAATTGCGCGATCAGCACGCCGATGACGATCCCCTGGTCGATCACCGGTGCTCCCATGAAGGCAATCGGCGCGCCGCCAGAGGGCGCATAAGGAGCGAAATCCTCGAGACAGACGGCCGATCGGTCGGCGCTCTCCGCGCAGCGGGCGACGACGGCGGCGGCGTTGGAGCGGCGGTACGGACCGAACTGGAAGGACGTGGTGAAGTCGACCTCCTTCTGGACGGTGTAGATCAGGCGACCGGATTTGGGATCGGCGATCATGAAATCGAAAAAGCCGACGGTCGTAGCCGCGGCGCGCATCAATGGATGATAAACGGCGTGCAGCCTGCTGTAGTCGCTCCTGTCGCCGGCGTCGTCCAGAAGCTTGCGCCGTTCCGCCGGGTTCGGATTTTCCACAATGTAGTGATACTGCAGATGGTAGGGGGCGCCACCGACCGGCAGGTAGTCCGACAGGGCTGGTTCCCTGCCCAGGATACGCGTCATCTGGGGGATGAAGTTCGCGGCGTACCAATCGCCGACCTTCTTCTGCAGTTCGGGCGGCACGCCCGCCCGGTCAAGTTGGTCGACTGCAATCCGGAACTCGCGCGTCGCATCGACCACCATCTTGGAGGTGGCGAGCAGGCGCAGATCGGCCTGTATCGTACGGAAGTAGGTTTCAACCTGGCGCGTCTTGGTCTGGCGGGCGGCCGTGAGCTGGTCGAAGACTGCCTTTTCGAGAGCATTCTGTGCGCGGAAGTAACCGAGCACCCCGGTCACCAGCACCGCGATAGCGCCGAGCAGGACGAGGGTTGTAAACAGCTTCGCCGCCAAGCCCCAGCGCGCGGGTCGAAACGATCCAGCCGCCTCCATAGAAGACATCAATTAACCCGCTAACCCGCTGCGGCAGAAATGACATCTGCAGCGCGAACAGGGAATGTGAGCATGGCGCGGCAAGCAAAATAAAGAACAAGGCGCTTCAGGTCAGATCGCATTGGAGACCTCTTCTGCCACAGCACAGCGTTTTACCGATCGACTCGAAAATAATCCGTTTCTCGATACATTGATATTAGCGTTGGCAGATGGAACGCGGTTTTCCTCAATCGGCCACCACTTCCCAGGTGTCACCGGGATTGAAGCGGTCGATATGTTTTACGATCGCCTCGGGTAGCCGGGCCCAGATCGGTCTCGTGCCGGGTCTTTTTAGCAGTATTTGTCACGTTCTGCGTGCAATGCAGCGGAACCCCAGATGGCACGTCGACGTGTCGATCGGCTGCGCCATTCGGGCGGCCGGGCGGTAGCGCCGGCAATAGTTGGGCGCGCAAAGATGCGAGCCGCCTTTCATCACCTTGCGCGGTATCCTGATCTGCGGCTGCCGTGGATCGAGGCTGTCGTCCCGTTTGGCACCGCGGGGGTTGTCAACCGTGCAGCACGGGCTGTCGATCTTGCCGTGTTCCTGGTACCAGTCCGTGGTCCACTGCCAGACATTGCCAGCCATGTCGTAGAGGCCGTAGCCGTTGGCGGCAAAGGAGCCGACGGGTGACGTCCCCTCGTAGCCGTCCTCGCAGAGATTCTGCCATGGGAACTCGCCTTGCCAGGTATTGGCCATGTGTCGGCCAGCGGGCGCCATTTCACCGCCCCAGACAAATTCGGCCGCGTCGAGCCCGCCACGCGCCGCGAATTCCCACTCGGCCTCGGTGGGCAATTGCTTGCCCGCCCACGATGCGTAGGCTTCGGCATCCTCAAAGTTCACATGCACGACCGGATGGTCGGCCAGCCGCTTGATCGAACTCGCCGGCCCGCGCGGATGGCGCCAATTGGCGCCGCGCACATAGACCCACCAATTGTAGTGGTCGCGAAGATCGACACGCTGTTTGGCCTTGCTGAACACCACGGACGATGGCGCCAGCATGTCCGGCTTCGCTCCGGGATAATCGTCGGGATTTACGGGACGTTCGGCCGAGGTGACGTAACCAGTTGCGTCGACGAAGCGAGCGAACTCGCGGTTGGTGACGGTGCAAACGTCCATCCAGAAGCCGCCCACTGTCACCCTATGCGCGGGCGCCTCCTCGGGATAGTGCTTGTCCGATCCCATGAGGAATGTACCGCCGGGAATCCAGACCATGTTCAGGAATGGCTCTTCGACCTGTGTAGATTGAGCCTGGCGTTCCACAACTTGACTCATCGTCTTGCTCCGAATCCTTACTTCTCGAAGGCGAACACCCGGTTCCAATCCTTCTTCATATCGACAACCGTCCAGCCAGAATCGGCTGCAGCGTCGAGACCCTTGTCCAGACGGCCGATGCTTGACTGCCGGTCGTAGGCCCATTCCCGCTCACCGTCGGTGTGGTGCACGTAAAGGCAGAAGTGCGGCCCAGTTCCCGAGCATGTCCATTGCAGCATCTGCAAGTCGCCGTCCGAATTGCCGAACGCCGCGATTGGCCGGCGACCGATGTGCTGGTGGATGCCGACAGGCTTTCCCGCCTTGTCGTCAATGAAGTTGATTTCCGGCAACCGCATCAGCACCGGCGTTCCGTCGCGCATCTCGAACTTGGTCTTGCCACTGCTGCCGACGACCTGCTCGGGCGGTATGCCATAGACCTTCTCCGTCCATGGACGCATGAAATCGATGCCGCCGCCGGAGACGATGAAAGTCTTGAAACCGTTGGCGCGAAGATAGGCGAACAGCTCCAGCATCGGCTGGTAGACCATCTCGGTGTAGAGCCGGCCAGTCTTCGGGTGTTTGGCGGTGGTAATCCATTCGCGAACGATCTGGTCGAATTCCACCGTTGTCATACCTGAGTGCGTGGTCATGACGATGTCCATGATCGCTGGCTCGCCACCGGAAAGCGCAGTCTTGATGTCCCCTTTCAGCAATGAGGCGAATGGTTCTTTGTCCTTCCACTCCGGATGCTGCGGCGCCATTGCCTTGACCCGATCGACTGCGAACAGGAGCTGGAAGTACAGCGGCTGCTCGCCCCACAGCGTGCCGTCATTGTCGAAGACGGCGACACGCTCTGCTTCGGGCACGAAGTCTGCCGCGCCTTCCGCAGTTACACGTTCGACGAAGGCGACGATGGCTTGCTTGGCCTGGACATCATTCCAGGAAGGCAGCTGATCGGCGCCCTGCGCAGTGCCAGAGCCTGCGACCCCCAATAACAGGAGGATGGACAACAGGTAGCGCTTCGCGGCGCAAGCAAGATTGGTCATGGGTTGATGTCTCCTGTAGGTCAGCGCCCATCGGGAGCGCCATCATCAAACAGCGTTACCGGGAAAGGTGATCGCTCGGGTTCGTTGGGCCTGACTCTTTCGCGGTAGCTGCCAAAACGGCTGACTGAGGTTCGTCGAACAGCAGCGTCCAAAGCCTGCCTTCTCCAAGCGCAACGTCGACTTCCCTGGACGCCAGATAGGGGATCAATATCAGCAGCATGATCAGGCTTGTCCCGAGCGTCTGCGGCAGCTTGTCTCCTCCGAATTCAGCGAGGGAGGCAGCGCTCGTTCGCCCGTGAACCAGCCCGACGATGACTTCCTCAATGACCGAGAGGACGAGAAGCAGGATCAGGTATAACAGGGCCTTGTAGGCTATGACGTAGACCATCCTGCTTCGACGCCGGTCGCCCAATCGGATCATGTGCCCGAGCATTATGAACTTCGCCAGGATCAGTGCCTTGATGGCCGCAAGGCCTGATGGCAGATAGCTGATGCCCTCCTCGCCAAGGATCGCCGCCTTGTAGAGAATGAGCGCACCAAAGCAGACGAATAGATACAAGGACAGGATCGCGTACTCGCGCAGCTCGTTCTTTGCCCTCTGAGCTATGGTCTCGGTCGAAGGATTGTTGTTCGCGACTGCCATTGATCTGCTTCCGAGTTGGCTTGGAGGCCGCGCCTGCCGATAGTGCGAGCGCGGCCCATTCAGAGCGAAGACTCAGTTTCTGCCACCCTCCTGCAGTTTCGCCAGGACCTGGTCGAGCGCGAAGCTGCCGGGCCTCTGCCGCGGCGGGAACTCGACATAGGTCTGCAGGTGTTTGGCGACATAAGCCTGCGCCGGCACGAGCGCGAAGGCGTGCTCGACACGCCATCTGTCGTATTCCCCGGCGTCCGTCTGCGCCCGTTCGAAGGGGTCACCCTTGATGTCGAAGAGCTTCGGGAACCGCAGCGGAATCAGCGGGTTCTCCCACACGGCAAGCCCCTCCTCGCGCTGCTCGAGGAAGACCATCTTCCAGCGTTCGTAACGCAAGCCGGCGAGATTGCCGTCATCGGTCCAGTAGAAGTATTCGTGGCGCTTGCCTTCGCCTTCGCCGGCCAACACGTCGCGTTGGTTGTAGCCATCGAGATGCACCTTGAAGCTCTTGCCGGCGGCTTCGTATCCCCTCAACAGCTTAGACGTCACGTCAGGTTCGCCTGCGGCGGCGACCAGCGTCGGCACGAAGTCTTCATGTGACGTTATGTGATTGATTTCGGTTCCGGGCTTGATGACGCCGGGCCAGCGCATCATGCACGGCACGCGGTAGCCACCTTCCCAGTTTGTGTTCTTCTCGCCTTTGAAGGGCGTGGTGCCGCCGTCCGGCCACGAGAAAACCTCCGCACCGTTGTCGGTCGTCCAAAGGACGATGGTGTTGTCGGCGATGCCGAGGTCATCGAGCTTTGTCAGAAGCTGGCCGACCATGCCGTCCATCTCCACCATGGCGTCCGCATAGATGCCCAAGCCGGTCTTGCCCTTCGAGGCCTCCTTGAGAAACGTGTAGATGTGGGTCCGGGTCGAATTGAACCAGCAGAAGAACGGCTTCCCGTCGGCGTTCGAGCGGTCGATGAAGTTGAGCGCGCTGCCGAGGAACTCTTCGTCTACGGTTTCCATGCGCTTCTTCGTCAGCGGACCGGTGTCCTCGATCTCCTGTTTGCCCACCCGCCCGAAGCGCGGATCTTCGGTAGGATCGTCGGTTGCACTGGCCTTGCATTTCATCACGCCGCGTGGACCGAACTTTGCCTTGAACTCGGGGTTCTTCGGGTAGTCGGGATGCTCAGGCTCGTCCTCGGCATTGAGGTGATAGAGATTGCCAAAAAACTCATCGAAGCCGTGAACGGTGGGCAGATGCTCGTTGCGGTCGCCGAGATGGTTCTTGCCGAATTGCCCGGTAACATAGCCCTGCGGCTTGAGCAGTTCCGCAAGTGTCGGGTCCTTCTCCGACAGCCCTTCCTTGGCACCCGGCAGGCCTACCTTCAGCAGGCCGGTGCGGAAGCAGGATTGGCCGGTAATGAATGCGGCGCGCCCGGCTGTGCAGGACTGTTGGGCGTAGTGGTCGGTGAAGATCGCCCCCTCGCTGGCGATACGATCGATGTTCGGCGTGCGATAGCCCATCATGCCCCGGTTGTAGGCGCTGAGGTTCCAATAACCGACGTCATCGCCGAAAATGACGAGGATGTTGGGTTTTGCACCGGCTGCTTGAGCTTTCGCGCTCGTGGCTATTCCGGATGCGACAGCTGAAATGGCGAGCACAGATCCTCCGGTCAGCAAAATGTCGCGCCGGTTCGGTTGTCGGTCTGGATTCGCCTGCTTGTCACTCATCTGACGTCCTCCTTTGATTGTACCGCTTTTCCAAGATGACCCGAGTTTTCGGTTCCCTGGGATGCTCCGCGTTCTATCGACGAGACGAAACTGGTGGCAGGACGCCTCAGCTATGCCTTCGACAAAATCGTCCTTCGTGAGGTTTGCCTATTGCCGCTCGGGGCGGAAGGTAATTAACGGTAACCTACTGGCAGAATCCGCTCGGTTGCATCGAAAGCGGAGCTATCCAGGATACTGTCTAGCTCGACGGGACAAATGACCGTAGGGAGATCCAATTCCCGGCGCCGATATATCGCGCAATAGCCTTGGGTTGGATCGGGAAGACATTGCGGGTTCTTTGGGGACCGCTGCCACAAGCGTGTCAATCCTCGGCCATCGGCGGATACAGCTTCACCAAGCAACAGTCCGACTACGTAACTTACATAGTGATACTGGCACCATCAAAAAGACTATGCGCATTCTAGCGCATAAGGGATGGCGCGCTATGGCATCAAACGGCAAAACTCCTGGCAGGGAGCAGTGATATTCGGCGGCAAGCGACGCCTGCCGCATGCCGAATTTGCGACCCGCAAATGAGACGTTCCGCGACAGTAGGGTATGGTCCGTCGACACCGACTTCTCCTTCAACGCCGGCCTTCTCGACGGTGTCTCGCGAAGCGACGGCGCAACCTGGGTGGATGCCATGGCCGATCTTCGCGGAACTATCCGGTCACGCCCAAGGTCTATCTGACCGGTGGGGCTCGTCGGCGCCGGCGAAGCCGACATCGACTGGGATGTCGCCGGGGCGATCGGCTATCGTTTCAACGACCGCATCTTATCGGGTAACCGGGCACTGGGCGTCGACTACAGCAACGACGGCGGTTTCCTCTTCGATGTCGTGCAGCAAGGTCCAATTCTGGGACTCGTGGTCCGGTTTTAGCGGCACAAAGAGTCCGATGGATTTTGACTGCGCCCCTAGCTTGCAGCCACTCTCCCCGGAGATGTAGCATGCCGCCAGAACAGTTGCCCATAAAAGGGCGGGGTATTCAAAACTCGAGGCGCTCATGACGAACAAGCTACGGCTCGGGTTCTTGCCAGTTATCGTCGTGCTCTTGCTGGCGGTCTTGCAGGGAACTTCGCTAGCTCAACAGCCCTCCCCCGACCTACCGCCCGAAAAGGCAAAGCAGTTCCTCGAGCTTTTGTCCGATCCGCAACTAAAGGCATGGCTCGAGGCAAAGATTCCAGCGGCCACGAACGAGCCCGGCCCGTCCATTTCCGAGGACATCTTGAGGCTGGAGGGGGGTATTCGTGCCCGTATCGATGCGCTCGTCGCCGCGATCCCGCGCCTGCCGGAAGAACTGTCGCGCGCCGCCGACATTGTCTCGCGTGACGTGAACTCCGGCAGGCCGGGGCTGGTCATGGGCATCCTGGCGGTCTTGATCGCAGTCGGTTTCGGAGCCGAGTGGGCGGTCCGACGAGCGCTCGCCAGGACGAGGAGCGCGGTTGCTCAGGAAGACGCCGGACAAGCGATCCTCTTCGAGACTGTCGCCCTGCTGACCTTTGCGCTCGCCAGCGCCGGTTCCTTCTTGGCACTCGGATGGCCACCCTTGCTCCGCAGGACCATTCTGACCCTGCTTCTTGCGTTCATCGCGTTCCGTATCGTTCGCGCGGCAGCCCGATTGCTGTTTGCGTTCGGCGGGGCGACGAGCGACCCCTCGGACAGGCCGACTCGGCTTTTCGAAAGCGAGGCTTCGACCCGTTTCTGGCGGTGGCGAGTCAGCCTTGTGGCCGGGTTCCTGTTGTTCGGCTGGGCGATCGCCAGCCTCATGCCTGGCCTGGGCTTCTCTCCAGAGGTTGCAGGGCTCGCCGCCTTCCTGTTCGGGCTTGGTATTCTGGCGACCGCAATTGACGTCGTCTGGCACCGGCCCGACGGGCGAGGCTCTCTGGTCAAGCAATCGTTTCTCACCTTGTTCCTGATCGTGCTCTGGGTGGCTTGGGTCGCCGGCCTGCTCGGCGTCCTGTGGCTTGGGATTTTCGCCCTGGTGCTGCCGACAGCCTTGCGCGGCGTCGGCGCCGCGGCACAGGCCTTCGCCGGCAGGTCGAAGCGCAGCGGCGCGATGGGCGTCGTACTCAACGTGCTCATTGTCAGGGGCGCCAGGGCGGCGGTCATTGCCGCGGCGGTGGCGTGGCTCGCCTATATCTGGCGGATCAGGGCCGCGAGCCTCGCCGGCAGCGAAACCGGCGGCTTCCTGATAACCGGGCTGCTCAACGGCATCATCATTTTGCTCATCGCCGACCTGCTCTGGCAACTGTCGAAGGCCTTGATCGAATATCGCATGAACCTCGCGCCGGCGGATGCGAGCAGCGCCGACCAGCTGGCCCGCAGCGGCCGGCTGCGCACGCTGTTGCCGATATTCCGCAACGCCCTTGCCTTGTTCATAGCCGCGGTCACCGTGCTAACGATCCTCGCCGGGCTCGGCGTGAAGATACTCCCGCTGATT
>NZ_JBVVPZ010000017.1:0-92415 GCF_055811415.1 Mesorhizobium sp. WSM4846 | reverse complement strand
GGGGCGGTCCAGAACATGAGCAGGGATTGGGTGCTCGACAAGATGATGATCAACGTTACCTACGATTCCGACGTGGATCTGGCGCGCAAGCTCATCAAGAAGATCGGCCAGGAACTGGCAGCAGACCCGGAATTTGCGGCCGACACGCTCGAACCGCTCAAGATGCAGGGCATCGACAGTTTCGGGGACTATGCGATCGTTCTGAGGATGAAGTTGATGACGAAGCCCGGGACCCAGTTCGGCATCAAGCGGCGCGCACTCATGATGATCAAGGCGGCATTCGCGGAAAACGGTATCAAGATCGCGGTTCCCACCGTTCACGTCGAGGGTGGCGGGGAGACTGCGGCCGCTGCTCATCAGGCAAACCAAACCCTGAAAAAGAGCAAGGCCCCCTTGGAGGCGGTGAGGGACACGCCATAAAGCTGCGCGTTCCTGTCCACGTCATCCGAACTCGGCCTGACCCCTCTTAGAAAGGATCGATGTTGACCGTGTACGTGGCTCGACCGACGTCGAATTGGTACTCAAGCTGTTCCATGAGATCGGTGAGGAAATTGCGGCGGACCCGGAGCTTGCCCCCGACCTATTGGAGCCCTTCAAGAGCAAAGGTATGCCGATCTCGAGGACGGCGCCCTGGTCATTTGGGCAAAGTTTACGGCGAAACCGGGCAAGCAATCCGCAATCCGCCGGGCGGCACCGAAGGCGGTTCACAACGCATTCCGAGAAAACGGAATTCGGGCCGTGCCACCGACATCCGACCAAAGGGCAATGGCTATCGCGTGATGGTCGTTCGCCGGATGTCGGCTATCTCTCAGGACGGCCGCAATGGGTCAAACCGGACATCATGCCGTCGTCGATGGCGTCGAGGACTGAACGGTCCGCAGTGCGCTGGCCAGCATTAGCCCGTAGGTTACAGTTATTTACGTTGCCTGACGTGAGCCGATCGGCCAGGGTCACTCACAGCGCGTAATATCGCCTCGTCCCGCAAGAGGACAGCAGCCTCTGAGCAATCGAAATTGGGCGCCCATAGCCAGAAACAATCCTGCATACAAGGGGAATATCAATGCGAAAATTCATGACACTCATCGCGGCAACGTCAGTAGCACTTTCGTCTGCGATGGCAGCCTACGCACAAGATCAAAACCCCCTTCCCAAGGCCAGCGATGTGCTTGTCCGATACGGGGACGACATCGAGGGCTGGACGGTCTATGCCAATCAAACCCGCGGAGATTGCTTGATCGTGCGCCAAGATGGGCCAAGTGCGGTGCAAATGGGCGTTACCGCAAATCAGGAGGTCGGGTATCTTGGCGTGTTCACCAAGGAGGACATCGGCCTTCAGAACGGGAAGACGTCAGATATCTTCGTCTCTATCGACGGCCAACTCTTTAAGGGTGTCGCCACTAGCACGAGCGGCGAACTCAAGGGCGGATATTCTGGCGGCTACATCTTGACAAACGATCCGAAATTCAAGCGCGCCGTGGCGAAGAGATATAAAATGACCGTGTTTCCGGAAACCAAGGGGGCCTTTGTCGTCGATCTGAAGGGGACTTACAAGGCAATGGCAATGGGCCGCAAGTGCCTCACGCAGTGACCCCCGCTGTGACCACTCATTTGCCTTCATGGGTCCGGAACGCGAGGTTGGCGTTTAAAACACAGAATTGAATTGGCAATTCTGTTCCACCCGATGCCTAATTGGGCACCGGGCGCGGGTGTGTTTCTTGGGTGGCGCGGAGCACCATGGTCCGCCGATCTGCGGGCAGAAGAAAGGTGCAATTCCAACGCCGTCTTGAGCGTCGCAGGGTGGAAGGCCGTCGTCGGCCTCGTCGATCAGAACCGGCAGGAAGCGCCAAAAGCTGCCGTAGCGCCAGCGCGCAGGCGACCCTCGCCACGCACCCGGCAACTGGACGACGGCATAAGGGTAGATGGCACTAGCCGTCAAGTTTTCGGAGGAAACCGACTATTCGAGACGCGGCTTCCTCCGGCTGCTCCAAGGGTAGGAGATGCGCCGCCCCGGGGACATTGACGAGCGTCCCCTTGCCTTGTTCATAGCCGCGGTCACCGTGCTAACGATCCTCGCCGGGCTCGGCGTGAAGATACTCCCGCTGATTGCCGGCGCCGGCATCTTCGGCATTGCCATCGGCTTCGGCTCGCAGACCCTGGTCAAGGACGTGCTGAGCGGCGTGTTCTACATGATGGACGACGCCTTCCGAGTCGGTGAATACATCCAGAGCGGCAGCTATAAAGGCACGGTCGAATCCTTCAGCCTGCGTTCGGTGCGTCTGCGGCATCATCGCGGCCCCGTCTACACCGTCCCATTCGGTGAGCTCGGGGCGGTCCAGAACATGAGCAGGGATTGGGTGCTCGACAAGATGATGATCAACGTTACCTACGATTCCGACGTGGACCTGGCCGCAAGCTCATCAAGAAGATCGGCCAGGAGCTGGCGGCAGACCCGGAATTTGCGGCCGACACGATTGAGCCGCTCAAGATGCAGGGCATCGACAGTTTTGGGGAATACGCGATCGTTCTGAGGATAAAGTTGACGACGAAGCCCGGGACCCAATTCGGCATCAAGCGGCGCGCATACATGATGATCAAGGCGGCATTCGCGGAAAACGGTATCAAGATGGCGGTTCCCACCGTTCACGTCGAGAGTGGCGGGGAAAACTGCGGCCGCTGCTCATCAGGCAACCCAAACCCTGAAAAAGAGCAAGGCCCCCTTGGAGGCGGTGAGGGACACGCCATAGAGCTGCGCGGTCCTGTCCACGTCATCCGAACTCGGCCTGACCTCTCTGAGAAAGGCATCGATGCGAGCATTCACCACGGGTCAGAGCCTTCGTGTGGGTCGGATCGCTGCTCGGATTTCATTGTACCCTTGGGGTCGCCCCACGCCCGCTCCATGAACATTGAATCAAGGCGCTCAATGCTCCAGAACGCTGCGGTCGTCCCGATGACATAGGCTGAGGCGACAACCGCCTGCCGCGGCAATTCATAAACGCGCTGGACTAGATGGATGGCGACCAGCACGACGGCAATAAACATCAGCTGGCCAAGTTCGACGCCGACGTTGAATGAGAAGAGCGCCAGCGGGACCATGGGATCCGCGCCCCATGGCCAACCGTACCCACTTGTCAGGGGAGGAGTTCGATCTCGCCCGGCTGCCAAGTCTTGTCGAACCATGGCTCCAGCGGCGCGTAGAGGCGAAGAAGAACGTTCCAGCCCTTGCCGGGAACCGTCTGGACCCAGTTGGTCTCATGGCCTTCCGGCGCTGTCGGGCCGAACCAGACATCGACCGAGGAGTCCGCGTTGATCACGATGTCTTTCTTGTCGCTGCCGATGCTGGGGAATTGCTGGTCCGTCTGCAGCATCGAACGGGTCTGGTTGTCATACAAGACGAACGACCAGAAATTCTTTGCCGGAATGTTTGGCGGCAGATGCACCTTATAGGTCTTGCCGCCATCGAACGGCTTGCCGTCCTTGTCGGTTGTGGCAGCGGCGTATTGCGAACCGATGCCGACGCGCTTTATCGCCATGGCCGGGGTGATGCCCGTCGCATAGTAGTGGAACAGGACACGCGCATCCAGATAGCGCACGCCGGGCTGCAGAAGAAACTCGTAGCTGCCGCCGACAAAACCGGTGAACCAGGCACTGTCCGGATAGTAGTAGGCATCCTTCATGCGGGTCTTGAAGGTGATGGTGCGCGCAGTCGCGTTGCCGACGGCAACGGCTTCGGTGAGGATCTTTTTCATCCGCTCGTCCGGCGCGAAGGGTTTGCCTTTTACAATGCCGATGGCGGCGAGTTGTCCCAACACTTCCGGGTGATAGGATTCCTCCGGCTCGTACTGGACGATGTCGTTCACTTCCTCGTAGAAATGGAAATCATTGGCATGGATGGTGTTGAACTCCTTGCCGGAAGAATTGATGATCTTCATCGGCGGCGGGTTGTCAGCTTCCGAAAGAGGATAAATCTTGGCGAATTTCCTGGTGTTTTCGACAGCAGTGGCGGTGCTGCCGTTCTCGAGGAAGCCGCGCCAGAAGAACAGGTTTCCGTAGGTCGACGTCTTAAACACGAAATAGCCTTCGGGTATCTCGCCTTGGTAACCCGGCGGCAAAAGCAGGTATTTTCCGCCCTTGCCCTTGTCAGGTCCGGCATTGCCGACGTCGCCGACATATTGGAACCAGTGATTGTCGATCATGCCCAGGATATTGGGCGGTGTCTCGATGACCAGCGGGCCAGCCTTGGTGTCCAGCCACATGAGATTGTAGATGCTTTCGGTGTTGGCCGTCAGGAACAGCGAATGCGAGTCCGCCAGGTTTTCGAACACCAGGATGGTCTGGTTGTTGTCGGCTCCCTGGCTGGCAAATCCAACCCGCATAGCTTCGACGGATGCACCGGGCATGGCGTTGAGAAAAGCATCGACGCCGCGCATGAAATCGAGATTGTCGTAGATCTTCTCCGAAGTGGCGTCATCCGGGAAGCCATCGAAAAATTTCAGTTTGCCAATCCTGGTGTCCACACTCTCCGGCGTGACGATAGAATCCGGTATCGGCGTGGTCATCTTCATCTTCGGCGCTTCGGCGGAAGCGGTGCTCATGCCCATCAGTACCGCCGCGGCGGTGGCGCAAAGCAGTCTCGTCGTGCGTGCAGCGGTCGCAGTAGAGCCGGCCAATTTCAGGTAGGGTTTCATGGCTTTCATCCTTCACAGCGGTTCAGGCCGCGGGGCGGCCGGTCTTCTCATTTTTTCGGGAACAGAAGCGTCCGGTCCATCAACCGACGGATCGGGAACCGACTCGCTGCGCTGAAAATGCTTTTCTTGCCTTTTGGCCGATACTCGCTGGCATTGCGCCACGTTATTCAAAGCACCTAGGCTCGGCATTCGTGCCGTGCCAGCCGCAGTATGTAAATTACGTGGACCAACCCGTAATTGACGAAGAAACGAGGCGCGGGCGGTCGAAAACCTCAACACGCGAGGGTACGGTGATCCGGGTCGGGTGCCTCCGCAGTAAGGAAGCTCAAACCCCTGCGCGGAAAGACTGTCGTGCCCAAGTCCACCGGATCGTGGACGGCATATCGGTGGCGCTCGTTCCCAAGGCCAGCGCTGGAGCATGCGTTTGCCTTGGGTGGTCGGGCGATTTCCTAACTATGCGGCTGACTGGGCCTTGCTGGCTTAAATCACCATCGACGAAGTCCGATTCACGCTTTCCGGCTGCCTCCGCCTCGTCGTCGCGGTCGGTCATCAGCGGCTTGATCGCGGACTTGATCCGACTCAGCGCGAACGCGCCAGAACAACGAGCCAGACCGGCAACACAACAATCAGGCGGGTCGTTTTGAGGAAGGAGCTTGTCGCATGTTTGAGCCTTCCTGTCTTGGCAGGCGGCGCACGATCCGCCTGCCCCACACCAGCCAAGCAAAAACCGGCGTCTCCTTTAGTCGGCCGGCGTATACCAGATCGGCGAGGTGTAGGCGCGCTCCTGCATCTCCATCGTCGCTTCCTGCGGAATTTTTACGCCGAAATATTTGGCGTCGTAGGCCGTCCAACGCGGCGTCGGGATTTCCAGCACGCGGCCGTAATAGAACGCCCGCTGGGCCGGATCGAACTCGGGATCAACCCAGACGGCGACCAGTTCCGGCGCACCTATCGTGTTGGTCCAGATGGCGTCGGCGACATCGACTGTGCTACCGACAGCGGGCACCTTGCCGTCGGCGCCCGGGTTGCGGTCGCCCGACCACGCAACGTCATAGACCTTTTCCTGCACCCTTCCGGCGGCATCGAGCCATCCCTTGACGATCTGGTAGCGATCGAGGTTGGCGCCGATCGGATCCTTCAGCGCTGCGACCAGGAAGGTCGGCGCCTTGCCTTTGGGCGCGGCAGTGAGATCGCCGCCCATCGGCACGCCCTTGGTATAGCCGATGAAGGCGGGGCTGCGAGTATTGGCGTCGGCTGCAACGAAATCGAAGCCGCCGAAGAGCCGCACCAGCATCCGCGATCCGGTCGTGGCATAAGTCTCCCGGCGTGCCATCGCGTCGAAGATCGCCTCGCGGGTGTTCTCGGTCGCCCAGACCGCCGCGTAGCCGGAAGCAGTCTGCTCCCAGCCCATAATGGTCGCCTTCTCGGTCTTGACGAACGGGTGTGTGGCGCGGGCCGGCCCCGGCTCGCTGCTGGATGTCTTGCCGAAGAAATTGTCCTCCTCGACAGCGGCAAGGCCGGTATGCGCGTCGGTCGAGCCGACCATGCCGAACTTGTAGGGGTTCACCCCGAGTTCCTGCTCCAGCTTGAGCCCATTCTTCAGCGCCGAGCGCGCATACTCGAACTCCAGCATATCGGGCGTCTTTACGACGGTCAGGTCGAGATTGCCCTTGTCCCAGCGCTCGAAGCTGGCGAATTCGTCATTTGGTGACAGGAAGGGGTGCGTTTCGCCGTCGCCCTTGATCTGTGTCGCCTCGTAAAGACGCTCCCATTTGGCGCGCGTCTCCGCATATTCGCGGTCTATTGGCTTGTCGACGCCCGGCTCGATGATCGGGAACATGCGGCCATTGGAAAGGTTGCCGTTATGGGCGATGGCGAGCACGTCGCCGCCGGTTTTCTCCTCATAGGCCGCCATCCACTTCCACAGGTCGCGGGGATTGTCGCTGCCCGGTGCGAGCACGGTGAAAGGTACGATCTGGCGGGCGAGATCGCCATTGTCGCGGAAAATGACGTTGCGATGCAGGTTGTTGCCGCTCGTGTTGGAGGTCCATTCGTAGCCGATCACAGCAGTGAAGCGGCCTGGATCGTTCGCCTCCTCCGCCGCGTCAATGGTCTCCTGCCATGCCGAGCGATAAGGGGCGGAGTCGGGCGAATAAAGTAGCGGCCCGGTGAGTTGCCCTGCCCCGAAGGCAGTGATGAGCTCGATCGCGGCAGCGGCGCCCTGGCCGGACTGGATCATGTCGTACCACCGTCGTCCCTTGGGGTCCGCCACGATATCAGGCTTGCCGGCCAACAGGTCGTTGAAGAAGCCCATATTGTCGGAATGGTCGGTGACGACCAGGAAATCGAGCGGTCGAGACAGCTTGGTGAGTTGTCCCGAGGAGGCCATGATCTCCTCACCTTTGCCGAAGCGATAGGCATCGCGCGGTCCGAGGCGCGCACCGAAGGCGCCGGCATCGAAGGAGAAAGATGTGTGGGTGTGGGTGTCGCCGAACAGCGGCCTCGTCGGGAAGTTTCGGCCAGCCCAGGGAGAATAGGCCCGTTTGGCCGGATAGAGCTGGTCGGCGGTTCCCTTGTCCAAGGAACCGGAATCCAGCAGGGTATCCTGCGCTGCAGCGGGCAGCGCGCCTGTCAGGCTTGCAGCTACAAGAGCGGCGACTGAAACAAACTGCAAAAGTCCGAGCGGTCTCATCATAGTCCTCCTCCAACTGTTTGGTGCATGCCAAGCCAATCATTCCCTGGAAAACTGCTCATCGGGGACCACTGGACCGCGTGAACACGGCCTTGGAACTCCCGCCTTCATCAGCGCTTGAAAGGTACATAGCGATCGCGAAATGCGATGCGTCGTCCAGGCCAACGCCCGCATTCAGAATTTCACGGAGCCTGGGCACGAAACGAACCACTTTCCAATCGGACAGGTCATTTGCGACATTCCCGGCAAGCTCGGGGTGATGCGCGAGCAGGCGACCGTAAGCTTCGATGATCGCTGACCGCAGTTCGACTGCCCCGCCCGTCCCCTGTACCGACAGTGCTTTGACGATTTCGAGCAGCTCTGCATGACTTCGGCCCGGCTCGACGAAGTATTCTTCCGCGAGCTGGGTCACCCCGTCCGCGCCCGTCATCTCGATGAGTGCAGTGGCGTAGGCACCGAGGTTGATCGTCAGCCCATACTCCGCCGCGGTCCTCAGTTTTCCGCGAACGAAGGCGATGTCTTCCGGGCGGTCCGACATGCCGAGCATGAGGATGTAGAGCCCATGCCATTCGACATGAAACAAGTCGTTGACGATTCGATAGATGTCGTCACGCGCAACTCTTGTTTTGAGATCGCGCAGCGTTGCGTAGGGCGCGCGCGCGACCTCGAGGAAGGCCAGTTCGGCGAGCCTGCGATCTTCGTGCCGGAGGTAAGTGGCGAAGAACACCGCGCGTTCGGCCAGCGTCTTCGAGCTCTTGTCCCATTGCGCCACCTGGCGCATTACACTTTGATACTCGCGCCCCGCCATGCCAAGCGCCCTCCAGGCCCCGCCGGGGCCGTTCTGGACAAGAATAACCTGGAGAGCCGGATACAGCTGGAGGGCGCGGGCCGTCGTCGAATCGAGGAACAGAGGGATGGTGCTGCCGTCGTAGCGTCCCTTGAATGTTTCCAGCACTGCGTAGGAGAAAGGTCTTGCCGGATTCTCGCGCGCGAAGACCGCCGTGCCGCTCCCGACGACCTGGTCGGTATTCGTCACCTTGGGATAGGGCATACAGAGCACACAGGCATGCGCCGGCGTCGCGGTCAGTAGGAACGCCGCGGCAATCATGCACATCAGCGATGCCAGTGCTGCGCTTGTCAGCCCGGTTCGCCGATCCCTGCGCGAGGTGTTCATATGCCGCCCTTCCCGACAATCTCAAAAGGTCGCCACACGTTCGATCACCCAGAACATTGCAATCGTGCCGATAGCGTATGGCGGCACGAGATCCAGCCAGGCCGGCAGCGATCGCCTGCGGACCTGGATCAGTGTGACAAGCGCAAGTACGGCTCCGACAAAAAGAAGCTGTCCGACTTCCACTCCGAGGTTGAAGAACAGTAGCGCAACGGGAATCTGTCCCGCCGGCAGTCCAATCTCGCTAAGGGCGCCGGCAAAACCGAAGCCATGGAGAAGCCCGAAAGCAAATGCTACCAGCCAGGGTGCTCGAGCGGCTAAACTTCTGCGCCCCTGCCGTACGTGGACGATCTCGACTGCGACGAACGCGATCGACAACGCAATCACCGCCTCGACCGGCGGCGAGGGTACGCTAACAAAGCCGAGCGTCGCCAGCGCCAGCGTGATGCTGTGCGCAACGGTAAAGGCGGTGACCGTCTTGACGAGCCGCCACAAGCCCTCGGTGATGATGAGCAGGGCAAGCACGAAAAGCAGATGATCGAAGCCTGACAGAATGTGCTCGACGCCAAGTTTGAAATAAGTGGCGGCCGTAAACCAGCGGCTTGGAATTGCAGGAACCGTCGCTTCCGGGGCGCCGGGCGTCAGCCGCTCGATCCACACGTCGCCGCTGGCGAACTCAACGCGCACGAGCGCATCGGTCATCGTGTTTTGCAGGCCGTCAATCGATACCACCTGGCCTTCCAACGGCTCGACCGCGCGCATCTGCCACGTCTGCACCATTGCGTCGCCGGTCGGGCGCGAGACGACCGGCGTGAGGTTCTCGACCTTGCCCGAGAATGCTGCCGACAGCGCCAGACGCGCGTCACCCTGCATCGGTGTCTTGAACAGCACGCTGAACTCGTTCGGCGCCTCTTCCTGAACGCTGAGGTAGGCTGGGCGCACCTCGTGCGCCGAGGCAACCTGCGAGAACAGCATGGCGATGGCCGCTGTCAGCACGACCAGCCGAACGCACCCCGTCGCGGCGCGGGCACCTCGGACGAGTGCAGACCATTTAGTCAGCGGGTTCATTGCGTGGCCACTTTCGGTGCGGGCTCGGGCCCCAATACCGCTTTCGTGGTGTCGTCCAGCTCGACGCCATACTTGTTGCGCAGCGCGATCAGATAATCGCGGCTGACCTCGGTCTGCTTCGCAGAGCGCCACTCAGAAAGGACCGCATCCCTGACCGTCTCGAAGGGCTTCAGGGTGGTCGCTGTACGCTGCGTGACGAGCACCAGATGAAAGCCATAGCCGGATTTCATCGGCCCCTGCCATCCGCCGGCTTCGAGTGCAAACACCGCGCGCGCAAAATCGGCACCGAACATTCCGGACAGTGCCAACTCGTCGGTATCGGCGAAGCTGTCGCCGAACAGCAGCCGGTCGCCCGCGGTCGAACCGTCCTCTGTATTCGCTGACAGCGCACCCAGCGCGGCGGTCGCGTCCGCCGCGGCATCCTTGCGATGCTCCGGGTTGAAGTAGACCTGCCGGAACGAGAGTTTTCCGGGCGTCTCGAAGGGTGCAGGGTTGGCCGCATGGAACTGCCGCAGTTCCGCTTCGGTCGGCTCGGCAAGCTGGGCGGTGTCCTCAACAAGGAATTTCAGCTTTTGCGCCAGGCGGCGGCGGATGATGGTGTCGTCCTGCTCAAGGCCCATCTCCTGCGCTTCGCGCGCCATCACTTTCTCATTCAGCAGATCGTCGACGAGACCCTTGAGCTCATCGGCGGTTGGCTCACGCAGCCATTGGCTCGACCAAGTCTGCTTGAGCCAGCGCACGTCGCCTTCACCGATCCGGATCGGCTCGGCGGCTGTCGCTTCGGTTTGCCTGTCGTTCAGCCAGGAATAGCCGCCAAACAGGATCGCACCGATGACAGCAAAATGCAGCAGAGGCTCCCTGAGCAATATCATACGCTTTCCTGCGCCCCCTGCCGTCGCATCCATGGTTCGGTCCAGGACGACAGCAACTCGCATCAGAGCCATTCGAGTGTGATACCTCGACGACTACTTCTTTCGCTCTGCATGGATGGTAGGCCCAAAAATCCGGGGCGGAATGTAATTTACGTGGGCAAGCACGTAACAGGGCAACAACAAAGCCGCAGCCGAGCGTGTGAGGAGTCGTGCGCCAACCTCGAAATTACTCCGCGCAGGCCAACCGAGGGCCTACTTCTTGCAACCTTTTGTGGCGGAGCCAACGCATTCTTTGCCAGCACTCGATTTCTGGTTGGCCTGGGAACCCGTCAAGGCGCCGATGTGATTGCCCAAATTTTCCCTGCTGTTTTGATCGACCGCTGCAACAGGTGCCGCAATCACCAACCCTGCTGCGCTGCCCGCCGCTGCCGCCACACCGGTCGTTGCGTGAATGATGGTATCGCCCAGGCCTATCCTGTTGTCGGTCAACGTCTGGCCGCCGGCCATACGCGCCCCAATCAGTTGCACGACCTGCGGTGACGAGGCGAACTTGCCGTGATGCAAAGGATCGCCGGATTTGACTTTCGTCAGATCGATGACGGTTATGTTGTTGCTGGCGAGATCTTCCTTGTATGGAGCTTGTTCCGGATCAATCGATCCGAGCCGGGGGATATCGCCCCAGACCCGTCGCGAAACTTTGAGCGCGCGATCGTCCTGCGAGACAAAGAGGGTGAACTGCGGGTGCTGTTTGCCCATGTCGGCAATCTGAGTGCGAAAAACATCGACGTCGACGTCTGGCGCGGCCAGCATGACGTTCTTGAACTTCGCCGGAAGGCCGCCATTGCGGATGGCCATCTGGCGCAAGCCTTCCAACGCAAGCCAGTTGCCCATCGAATGGGCGAGGATCGAAACTTCCTTTATCTGGGGATCGCGTGCAAGATATTGGAACAGCAGTTCAAGCGCATTTCGCGTGTAGTTGGTGCTTTCACGATCGTAGCCATAGGCCAGCGCACTGCCTCGGGACGGCCATGTGACCAGGATCGGAGCGCTGTCGGTGCCCGTATCGTGGGCGATCTGCGCAAATCGATAGAGGGAGTCTTCGAAGCGGTTGTTGAAGCCGTGGATGAAGACCAATACGCTGTGGTCTGGACTCTTCCTGACAGAGGCGCGGAGCCACTCCTTCGCGCCATCCCGTGTTATCTCTTCGGCCTTCACCACTGCGAAATCAGTCGCGGGGTTTGATGGCAGCTTCTTGGGCCATGCGACCTCTCCAACCTTGCGGACCGACGCCGGGGGGATCGACACCGTAATTTCCGCGAACGAGGGGGCCAGTCCGCGCTCGCCCGTATACATTTGTGCCGGATTGGAGGAACGACTGCGTGTCGTTGTGACCAGCATCTCCACCTTGCTTGAAGAAGGAGAGGTATCGGCCACGGGCAGCAGCACATTCGTCGGACGGGAGGCGCACCCCCACAGCAGGCCAACCAACGCCGACGCCAACAAAACGTTACTGATCCGCCTGACTTTGGACAGACTCACGAAACAGTTTCCCAAACTCTTCTCCCGTTCGAAGTCATCCCAGGCTCAGATCCAATCAGAACCGAAATCTGGCGCCGATGATTGGTCCCTGCATTGCTATGTCAAACATAAATCCGTCGTGGTCGTAGTCCACGGCAAGGTAGCGATAGCCCGCTTCCAGCGTGACCGAATCACTGTACCGGTATTGAATCGTGCCCTGCACTTGCCAATCGAGGTCGGCGCCAAGGCCGAAGCCACCGATATCGGCCTCGCCATGGAGTCCGAATCCGTTGCCGAGAGCAACGTCGCCGGCCACGCCAATAATGGGGTCGACCCAGGTCTGGCTGCCGCTGGCCTCTCTTACGGCGAGAGGGCCAGTAACGGTCAGATCCGCATCGAGGTGCCAAAGCCGTCCGCCGGCCAGAACGTCCAAGGTCGCGGTGCCATTGTCGAAGACCCGATAGGAGCCGCCGAAGGTCCACACCACCGTGTTCATGTTCGCTTCGGCCGAAAAAAGAGCCAACGGGCCGGGCGACGTGCCGTCGGCCTCGAGGCCCAGGTAGATGAAGTCGGTGAACAGAGCGTAGCGGCCATTGCGCGCCTCACCGGCAAGCATGACCGGCGGGGGAGACCAATCGATGTGGTCAAAGATCTGGCCGAAATCGACGTCGATATCGACCGGCGACAGGCCCCTGACGCCGACCCTGCCCTTCATGCCTGCCATCCAGAAATAGGGCTCTGCGGTGAAGGTCCAGGCTGGCGCGGCTTCAGCAGGCACGGGTGCGGCCTCAGGAAGCTGCGTCGCAGCGTCAGCAGCGATCGCCGGCACCGCAAACAGCGCTGCCGCTGTTCCAGCCGAAACCAACACGAGAGCTCGGATGGTTCCCATATCGAAGTCCCCTCTAATTCCGTCTTTCTTTTACTTCATGTCCGATGCGATCGCGCCAGCAGTGACAACATATCTGTATTCGCGCTGCTCTGCTAATGGATATCGGATTCCGATCGTTTTCATGTCGACGGTTCATTTGTTCGTGCACGTCACGGACGGACAGTGCCGGGCATACTTCGGGAACAGCAGGGTATTTCCCGCGCGGAATCCGAAGCCGTCGGGTCCGCTATCGGGGCTTACCGTGACGACAAACAGGGCCGGAAACACGGCTGCTGTAGTTCGTAGAGGTCGATCGCCAGACAGAGATTCCAAGCCGGCCTCAACTTAGTTCTGGCGTGGCGGCCAAGGCGTGAAATGCGGTTTCCGGGCGGCATCCGCGTGCAGCACCGCTCCGACCTCCCCAACCAACCGATCCACCAGTTCCTGCCATTCGGCTCGTCTGGACTCGCGCAATGCCGGCGGGACCTTGTCGATCCTCAAGAGTGCGAGTTCCGCCTCAGCAAGTTCCTCGCAAATATCCTGAAAACCCTCACTTCGGCCCATCAGCCGATGGATCGCCAATTCAAATTGCGGGAACCGACGCACCGCCGCCGAGACCGCTCTTTTTTTATCAGCCGGTTCGTCGTCCATCCTCATGGCGCAGATTCGTGTTTTCCCTGGACCACCGTAACCTATCGCATGGAGGCGGCTGCGGAATGTAAGTTACGTGGGCGACAGGGTAATTTCTCAACATCCATAGCGAGCTTGGTCGGCACCAAGCCTGTAAAATCGCAAGTTCAAACTGCGCTGCCGGCGAGGCCGCCTAACTCTTTGATCCGTTGTCATCCGCCGGCGCATTGCGCGAACCGTCGCCGTCGTCCCAGCGTTATCCGTTCAGACTACTGGGAGTATTGCAAGAACAGGCTCGCGGATATAAATTGCGCAGCGAGGGTAACCGGCGAAAAATGAAATATAACTGGGAGTGGTCACCCCCAGAACGTCAGGTGAGGGAACCAACGTGATCCGGGCGGAACCAGCCGTAGGGAGGGAGCATCGGCTCGCCCCAGAGGATTGTCGTGCCCAGCTTGCCCGGATCCTCAACAGCGCGGACTTCGATGCAACCGGTCGCGAGCGCCGCTTCCTCAGCCATGTGGTGGAGGAGACGCTGGCGGGTCGCGGTGATCGTATCAAGGCCTATTCGATCGCAGTCGAAGTGTTCGGACGCGATATGTCTTTCGACCCGCAGACGGATCCGATCGTCCGCATCGAGGCTGGCCACCTCCGGCGCGGGCTCGAGCGTTACTACCTGACTGCCGGACAGGACGATCCTATTCTCATCACGATCGCGAAAGGCGGGTACGTTCCAACGTTCTCGGTGCGATCGCCCCTCGAGACCATTGAGCCGGCCTTGCCGCTCAATCGGGCAGAGAAAGTCCCGCCGGCTGCTCGATTGATGAAGGCATCATGGCTGACGGTGGCTCTTGCGGCCATCGTCGCGGCATTGGCTGTTCTGGCATTGGGATTGGCGAGGAGCGACGTTCGCCCGACTTCGCCTGAGGTCCCGCGACTGCTGGTCGAGACGTTTGACGACCTTTCAGGAACGGAAGCCTCCAGGGCGATCGCCAGTGGATTGAGGCAGGAAGTCGTCAGCCAGCTTTCCAAGTTCAAGGATATCGTGGTCGTGGAGTCGGCCGCAAAGGGGGAGGATCCATCGATCTCGCCGGCACGATTTGTCCTGGCCGGAAGCGTGAACCTGTCGACCAATGCCTTCCGGCTTCGGGTCCGGCTGCTCAACCGGGCGGACAACTCGGTTCTGTGGGCAGAAAGCTATGATGGCGGGCTGAAAGTGGCGCAGCTTATGGAGGTCCAGACCGACATCGCGCGCAATGTGTCATCGAGCCTGGCCCAGGCATATGGCGTCATCTTCCAGGCAGACGCCAATCTCCACGTCGTCAATCCGCCCGACGATTGGGCCGCCTACTCTTGTACGCTTTCTTTCTATGCATATCGGGTCGGTGTCGATGCAGAAAGCCGGTCATCGGTACGCGCGTGCCTTGAGAAGGCGGTGGTCCGCTTTCCGACCTACGCCACCGCCTGGGGTCTTCTCTCGCTGATCTACATAGATGACTACCGATTCGAGTTTTCAGGCGACCCGGCAGAGTCCGCCGCTGCGCTCGATCGCGCCTTGGCGGCTGCCAGGCGATCTGTGGGGCTTGATCCTGTCAACATCCGGGGACGCCAGGCGGAAATGGTTGCGCTCTATTTCCACAAGGAGATCGATGCGGCATTGAAAGTGGGCAAGCAGACTTTGACCATCAACCCGAACGACACCGAGTTTATGGGCGAATATGGAGAGCGCCTGGCGGTTTCTGGAAATTGGCATGACGGTTGCCAGTTGATAGCGGAGGCGCGTCAGAAGAACCCGGGGTCAGGCTACTATGACGTGGATCTGGCTCTTTGCTCGTATTTCAGCGGGGATTATACGCAGGCAGCTATGTGGATCAACAAATCGCCATTTCCGTCGAATCCGATCTATCATCTGCTTGCCGCTGCCGTTTTCGGCGAGGGAGGATACAAAATCGCGGCTGATCGCGAGGTCGCATGGCTGAACCAAAATCAACCTGATTTGGTGAACAACATGCGCCAGGTGGTTTCGGCGCGGTTGGCCCGTTCGCAAGATGTCGAGTTTTTCCTCGGCTCGCTAAGGAAAGCGGGCCTTGGCGTCGCAGACGACTAAGAGGTCAGCGGCGCCCGCCCCTCACCTGCCCTGCGTCGAAGCCGGCATCAAAAACAACGAGATCTGGATGGACGGAAGTGTTCGTTCGAATGATGCTATTGCGTTGTCTTGAGCGCAGATTTTGCTCTGCCAGCACAGCGCCTCCTCTTAAGCCCGCTGGTCTTGGCCCGGCGGCCTGCTGACATCCCCCAGTAGAGCTGCCGGGCCACTCGAACTTGCTCAATGGAAGGCGCGGACTTCCAGGATTAGAACCAACAAGCACACCAGAGGCATCATCTTTGGCGAGATGCTGCATCATTGAGCACTTGCCAATGAAGAACGCAAAAAAGCCCCGCCGCTCCATTTGCGAAGCGGCGGGGCCCCCACTCGCCCCCCATCAATGCCCATGCAATTGCGGTGCCAGACATGTTGACCCATTGCGGCGCACCTTTGATGCCACGACCGCCTGTCGCAGTTGCGAGGGCTGTATCGAGCCGGTCGATGGAGTATCGACTTTTTTGCCGCAAAAGCCTTCCCGCCGGAACGCTTGCTCGTCTGGATGGTTGGTTGGGATGCAGGAGATGCAGGCGTGGCCAAGAAGCCGTCAATCGCGCAACGTTGCGACGAACCTCCGACCAACTGAAGAGGATCCGCAAACACGTCGCCAATGGCGGTCATGTGGACCAGATGCAAGAGGTCGACGCCTTGGTAGGCCTCGCCAAAGAAGTGGCCGACCGGCAGCTGGCCGGGTTTGAAGGCCCGGCAGATGAAAACGATGGCTCTGTGCAAGACGATGACGATGCAAAGGACTGAGCGTTGTCGACCGGCTCGTGACATTCCGCGATAACGGAATTACTTGATATGCCAAAATCGGTACTATCCAACGGCGGCGGACCCCCAATCCGCCTGGCCGGCGCCGTCAAGCGTTCTTACCCCACGCCCCCAAGCGGCGCCGGCCGCTCGGCTGCGCACACTCGTGTCCGGCCCCGAGGGCATGCTTTTGGGCAACATGCATTGGACCAGGAGACGCGCGGGTTTGACGGGTTTTTTCTGCAACTTGCGGCGATCTGTACACGCGCCACGCAATCGGCAGATTCCCATCGCTCTCGGCGGCCTTTAATACCCGATCTGCGATATCGCAGCGGATAATGGGATCGTCTGTTAGATGATCCATTGAATTCTGTGGATTCTGTTTGAAAAACATCTCCGCCCCCGCGCTTGGCGCTGAGAATGCTCAACGGATACCGCTTTGAACAGTCGTCAAATGACGACCACAGACGGATTTATACGCCATCCCACGACGCACGTTGGCGTAATTGCGTGGAGGCGAGACGCGGATCCTGCCGGTGGTCGGTGCAACAGAAGCTTGCAGCCGGGAACAACCACTCGACGGTTCGCGTTTGTGCAAAGGCCCGCTTCTTTTGCACGGGCAGCGAGCCTCGAAGGTTCGCAATGCCGCACCGGCGTTTCAATCGCACCCGCCTCAGCCCTCACGATCTGGCTATTTGTGAACGCGTGTACGATCAGGTTTGCGCAGATGAACACATCGACCCTTTGAGCCGGGATGCCGAAGCCTTGGCGGTGATGATTGTCGCAATCTTCCGAAACATTACGACCAGTGAGCGCGAACTGCTGGAGGAGGTCAGGTCGCTTCGTCGTTCAAAGGGCGCAGAACAGGCGCGCTAGCTTGGCGGGTTTCCCTGACGAATCGTTCCAGTCCCGCTTTGGCACAGCCGGATTGGCATCGTAATTGCCTTTTGAGTCTCGCCAGAGTGTAGCCACAGCGCTTGCGAAGGAGATGGAAATGGGTTTGGCCGAAAACCTGTCTGATGTTGCCCTCACATTCGCTTGTCCGGATTGCTCGCATCCGGCGGTAAGGAAGGGCTCTGCGCTGAAAACGATCGCCCACTTCAAGTGCGACGGGTGCAACGCCAAGGTGCGGATCACTTATCCGCAGAAACTGGCGATCTTCGAAAAGCACAAGCTATTGACTGCGCATGGGCGATGGCAATAACTCAACGCAGTTAAGAGCCAGGTTCGATTTCTACGTGATTCCAAAGGGTTTTGGCGAATTGATGAATTGATTTGGAAGATGACGGGGATCCCCGATCGCCCGGAAACAACTTGGCCGAGCATGGTCGCGCCATGAACGGATTTGACGGACACCGAATGCCGTGATTGAACCGCAGCTGCCATCACCTGCAAGGCGGATCAGGTGAACTTGCGATACGTCCGCTCGTATTCAACCCCAGGTGGTTTCAATTTGATCGCAACGGTCTGAAAGCGGACCGTTTGGTGAAACAAAATCCAGGATCGGACCACGAAGCCGACGCGATGACCACGGCAATTGGGGACATATATCGGCCGCTTGCCTTAACCGCGAGGTTGCTTGTCCAGTGCTGGCCGCAGCTATTGCTTGTCGGCTGCCTGGGTATGATCGCTCGTGGTCTGCTGCTTCAGGGCGCCGTGACGATCGGCCTCCAATTCCCGCTGGGCGGAATGGTCATGCTGTCGCTGGTGGTCCTCGCCAAGCTGACGGTGCTGGTCATGATGTTCGTGGTGCTTCGGCCGCATATGCCGGCGGTGGCGGCACTGAGGCAAAAAGCCAAAAAGGGAGTGGACGAAACAAAGCGCGAGCCGGTCTTGGCGATTACCGCCGCTGCGATCTTGCCGTTCTTCGCCTATTATGCCGCCTGGGGTTTTCTTGGCGATACGGTTCGCGAATATTCGCGCATGGCGCTCGCCCAGGCCGATTTCGGCAAGAGCGTCGACATCTTCGCCATTCTTCAGTCGAGCGGCGTGGCACTGTCGATCGTCATATGCTGGCTGGTGCGTTTTGCCGCCAAGCGACTGAATGCGCGGGCGTCTCACCCCTACTGGCGGCTGCTGATCGTGGCGACGGACGCAACCTGGGTCTTCATCGGCCTCTACGCGCTCGGCGTATGGAAGGACCAGTTCATCCGCTGGCTTGGCGCAGGCGCCGCTCTGCAACAACTCAGCCTCGATTTGCTTGCGCCGGTAAGTCAGGCGGCCGCGGCCGGGCAGTTCGTTCCAGTGGAATTCCGGCCGCTTCCCTTCGGCGAGCAGCTTCAGAATCTATTCTTTTTCGCGTTGCTGCCGATTGTCTGGCTGGTGATGGCGGCGATCATCAACGGCTATGAGCTTTCCGCGCCGGCCGCTCCCGGTCGTGCGCCATCCCGAGCGACCTCCTGGCAGAAGTGGCTGAAGGATTTCGCGTCTCACTTCGTTGGCGGTTACCGCAGCCGCTATTCGCCGGTCTGGACTTGCGTCAAGCTGACGCTCAGTGCCGGCCTGGCCACGCTTGTCACCTTCGTCATCGCCTATCAGGCCATCTCCTGGGCCGGCGCCTGGACATGGTATGGCCTGACGAGGCTGATCGGAGCGCACGATCTCGGGACCTGGCAGATCTTCGCCGATGCCATCAGCCTGTTCATCGGCAGCCCAAGCGAACTCGACGGAGGAATCCTGCTCGACCCGGTCCGGGTCGCGCTGCTTGCAGCCGTGCTCGAGACCGCGGTCGCCATGGCTGGCGCAGCGAATGGCGTCAGGACCGCGGCTCGCTGACGCTGAGATAACTCGGCAACGCCGAGTAGAGGGCAATCGACAGCGTGAGGCTGCTCGCCGCAGGTGGGATCGAAAAGCTGGCAGCCATCCGTGCCGGTTTGCCGGGCTCCGTCGTCGCGAATGCCATGCCGCCGCACCGGGACCGTTGCTCGGCCTCCGGATACTGCTTCCTGACCACCGGATCGGCAAACAGGGTTGGCCGCCATTCGCGACTGCTGCCATCGGAAAGCCGCACCTCGCAAGGTACCGAGCCGAGCGCTTTCGGGTTAGCAGCGAGAGCTTCGAATTCGGCAAGCACGACGGCGCTGCCCGCGCTGCCTGCCAGTCTGGTGAAGCGTGTCACGGTCCAGCTGGCGCCGGCATAATCGATCGGCTGTCTCAGGCTCGCAGATAGCGGCTGGCGCAGATGTTGGGAGCGCCAGTCCTTGATGCTTCCCCACGTCTGCACGGCCAGCGCGGCAGGCAGTGCGACCACCAGCGCCATCATGCTCAGCCAGTAGCCTCGCCGCGTTGACGTCACCTTTGCGGGAGAACTGTCCATGGCGGCCTTTCTTCGTTGCGGCGTATGATGATGGCCGGCTCGATGTCCTTGCCGGAAACATTCGTGGCGATGCGGATCTCGTCGTCGAGCGGCAGCAATTTTGTGGGTGCGACCACGACGGTGCCGCCGGCGACGGCATCCTCCGGCACTTCGAAGACCAGAAGGACCCGGCGTGGCAGCCCGGGCTGGTAGACATCGCCCGGCATCATTTCGATCGTCGCCCACAAGCGGTCGGTCAGGACATAACGGATGCCGCTGCGGCTCAGCCACTCGCCCGATGTGAGACCCAGGGTTTTGAATTTCGCCTCGGCCTCGCCTTCGACGACAACCCATACGCCGGAACTCGTGTAGGTCTTTGACTTGCCGAAGGTCTCGACGTTGAGCACACGCGCCACCCTGGCGCTGTCCAGCGAAAGCGCGAAGGCGCGGGCCTCCACACGCTTGTTCATGCCGCCCGAAGCGACTATCGGCGATGTAATGTCGCTGTACAGCGGGCGCGTGTGCTGCATGCCGTAGAGCACGGCGGCAGCCAACAGCAGCGCCAGCGCCGAACGCAGCATGCGCATCATGGCGCCTTCTCCACCGGCAGGTCGACCGTCGCAACCGGATCACGGTCGAACCACCCGCTTGCGCCGTAGACATTGTCGCGCAGCTTGTAGATCTGGCCGGTGACGGTGATCGTCACCTTGTCGGGCACGGGCACACCGGCCGGCCACTCCCAGGCCATGGTCAGGCGTTCCGGCATGTTGGGATTGAAATATCCCGCCAGATACTTGTCACGATCGAGATAAGCCGTTGGCATCGGCAGCTTTTGCGCCGGCGCGCTGAGCGTGACGACGCGATGGAGCACGTTGTTGGGGGTGGCGGAACGGTTCACCACCTCCATATCCACCATCACAAGCTGCACGGGCCGCGATGGGGGAACGCCTGTCGGCGACACGGTTCCGACACGTGCCGTTCGCAAGGTCACAAACCAGCGACCGGCATCGATTTGCTGGCCTGCCTGCACAACCGGCACCTTTGGCGGATGGGCAGCTTCGTAGAGCGTCATTGAAAACGAGATTGCCGATGCGGCCAGCCCGCCCAGGCCTGCAATCAAAAAAGCATACAGCCTTTGCCGTATTGTCGTTCGTGTCGGTTCCGTCATGCGCCGTGTGGTATGAGATGGTCCTCAGGCCAGCCTTATACGATGCAAGAACAATTTGTTACAACAGCAGCGGCAGGCATCTCCAAAGCGGTTCCGCGCAGGGACACCAGTCGCGCAACCGGTGGCTCGCCCGGTCAGTGTTATCTCGGCTCCTGGCGCCGGGAGCGGCCCGCCTAAACCAGTCGGCCGGGCTCGGCTCGGCGCCCCCTCACCTTCTTCACGTATCCGACCACGGCCAGTTCGTAGCCGTCCGGATCGGAGAAGTGGAAGCGGCGTCCGCCCGGGAAGGAATAGGCGGGCTTGACGATCTTTCCGCCGGCCTCCTCGACATGGCGCTGGGTCTCGTCGAGCTTGTCGGCATAAAGGATCACCAGCGGTCCGCCTGCCGCCTTGCCCTGGCCACCCAGAGCGAAGCTGCCGGTCAGGCGGCCGTCATTGAACTCGCAATAGCTCGGCCCGTAGTCCTTGAAGGACCAGCCGAACGCCTTTCCATAGAAGTCGCGCGAGCGCGCGATGTCGCCGACGGAAAACTCGACATAATCGATGCGCTTGTCGTTGCTGGATTTGGCCATGATCTTCTCCTTTCGCGGTTTTTGGATGCTCAGCGCTCGAGCATTGCCTTCAGGCTGTTGAGGTCGCGCTGCACGGCCTCGGCGTCGGCAGCGAATATCTCCTCCGTCATGTCCGGCGTCCTCAACAGCACGAACATGACCTCCGCGCCGGTCCCGTTAGGAACCACGCGCACCGCATTGCGGGTTTCCTTGTCATCGGCAAAGACGATGTGATCGAGGACGCCGTATTCGTTCGGCCGGGAGAAGCGGATGCGGATGGGCCGCCGTCGGGGTCCTCCGCGGTCCATTCCTCGCCCGATCTTTCGAAGCGCCTGCCGAGGCCTGCCGCCCAGCGCTGGAAATTCTCAGGGATGGAGGCGAAGTCATAGACTTCGCGCCAGTCCCGGTCGATGGACACGGTGATGATGCGGGATTGTAGATCGTCATATCTGCCTCCTTTCAACGAAGGCAGACTAGGCCGCGTTGGCGGTGGCGTATTGAACGAAACGGCCAGCTCAGGCGCCGAGCTGCCGCAGAACCCTCGCCGGCGAGAAGCCCGACAGGCGCCGCACCTCGCGCGTCAGATGCGCCTGGTCGGAATAGCCCGCCTCGAACGCCAGACCGGCCAGGCGCGGCTCGGTGGACTGCCGCGCCAGGTTCAGGAACCGCTGGAAGCGGAGGATGCGGTCGAGCGTCTTCGGGCCATAGCCGAAAGCCTCCTGGCAGCGGCGGCGAAGCGTTCGCGGGCTGACGTCGAGCCGGTCGAGGATCACCGCCATGCCCGGACCGGCGGATTCGGTTTTCAGCGCGTTGAAGGCAAATCCCATGTCCGCAGGCGGCGGCTCGACATCCGGCGCAAGCCTGCACAGTGCCGCTTGCATCGCCCGCATCCGCTCTATCGTCGAGGACGCCTCGCCAATTTTTTCGGCGATTTCGCGCGCAAGCGCTCCCCAGAAGTGGCTGAGCGCCACCCGGCCGCCGACGATTTCCGACATCGGCAGGCCGAGCCATCGGCTTGCCGCACCCGGTCGGAAGCGGGCGCCGATCACCGTAGAGCCAGGTGTCAGAGTAGAGAGGGCAACGGCCACGTCGGGGCCCGCCACGACCAGATCGCCGTCGATCCAGGTGATGTCGACGCAGCCGTCGGGGACCACGGCCGACAGGCTCGCCGCGTCCGGGCGCAATGTATTGGACCAGGCACACTGGAAATGCCCGTCGAGTGCGGCCGCAGGATCGAACTCGCGGTACTCCCCGATTGCCCCGGAAAGGATTGGTGCCCCGGAAGGGACGGGTGTGTTGTCGGACGTCACGAGCCTCTCCTGTGAGGAACTTTAGGCATCGTGCCCTTCGGTCCCCAAAATCTATTGCGCTGGCGGCGGGCTTCAACCCTGTCCTCTGTGCTCCAACCCTCGTTTGGGGCCTGCACTGTGAGCGGGCGTCTGCGGTGCAATGCGTCTTGACGACCGGGGCGCCGTTCGATTGGCAGCTTTCACCGGCTGCTGGCGATGTCGCCCGCGATAGGCAGTTTGCCGTCTTTATCGCCATGGAGCCTTGACGCACGGGAACCATACACGTTAGGGCGTCCGGGCACGAACGATTGGCGACCAAGCAAGGAAATTCCAGCTGATGGAAATTTTTACCGCCGCCGGCCTCGCGGCCCTGCTCCAGGTCATTGCCATCGACCTTGTGCTTGCCGGCGATAATGCCATCGTCATCGGCCTTGCTGCGGCGGGCCTGCCGTCGGATCAGCGCAAGAAGGCGATTCTCGTCGGCATTGCGGCGGCCACCGTGCTTCGCATCTTCTTCGCTCTGATCACCCAGTGGCTCCTCACCATCGGCCCCATTCTCCTCATAGCCGGCGGCCTGCTGCTGCTTTGGGTGTGCTGGAAGATGTGGCGCGAGTTGCGTGTCAGCTACGAGCAGGAACATGACGCGACGGAAGCGTTGTCGAATGTCGATTACGACAAAAGCGGGACGATTGGCGGCAAGGGACCGCGCAAGACCTTCGCTCAGGCAGCCTGGCAGATCGTCATTGCCGACGTTTCGATGTCTCTCGACAACGTCCTTGCCGTCGCCGGCGCGGCGATGGACCATCCGACGGTCCTGATCATCGGCTTGGCGCTGTCGATTGCGCTGATGGGCTTCGCCGCTTCGTTTGTCGCTCGCCTCCTGCATAAGTACCGCTGGATCGCCTATATCGGCCTGGTGATCATTTTCTATGTCGCCGTGAAGATGCTTCTGGATGGTGCTGTGCAGCAGTGGCCCGAACAGTTTGCGTTCCTGGCACCCTGGTTCGGGCCGGGCGGTCATTGAAACCTGAGCAGTGCCGGTCTTAGCGTGCAGGCCCGCCCGAGGCGCCAAGCCACTCCTCGGTTTGCCTGATTGCGGAACTATGCTATTGCGCCGTGCGAATTGAGCTTCTGCGAAAGTTCAAAAGATCAACATGCATCGAGACTTCCGGGCCGGGCCTAAGGGTTTCCGGCCCGCGTCCATTGGAAACCGCAAATGTCTGCCCCTCGCGTCAGTTTCGTCAGCCTTGGATGCCCGAAAGCCCTCGTGGACTCGGAGCGCATCATCACGCGCCTGCGCGCCGAGGGCTATGAGATCGCGCGCAAGCATGACGGCGCCGATCTGGTCGTCGTCAACACCTGCGGCTTTCTCGATTCGGCTCGCGATGAATCGCTCAATGCCATCGGCTCCGCCCTTTCGGAGAACGGCAGGGTCATCGTCACCGGCTGTCTCGGCGCCGAACCGGACGTCATCCGCGAAAAACATCCCAACGTTCTCGCCATCACCGGTCCGCAGGCCTACGAGAGCGTGATGGCTGCGGTGCATGAGGCCGCGCCCCCGAGCCACGATCCCTATGTCGACCTTTTGCCGCCGCAAGGCGTCAAGCTCACGCCGCGCCACTATGCCTATCTCAAGATTTCGGAGGGCTGCAACAACCGCTGCACCTTTTGCATCATCCCGGCGCTGCGCGGCGATCTCGTCTCGCGGCCGGCGGCCGACGTGCTGCGCGAGGCCGAGAAACTGGCCAAGGCCGGCGTCAAGGAAATCCTGGTGATCTCGCAGGACACCAGCGCCTACGGCATCGACATCAAATACCAGACCAGCATGTTCGGCGATCGCGAAGTGCGGGCCAAATTCCTCGATCTGTCGGAGGAACTCGGCAAGCTCGGCGTCTGGGTACGCATGCACTATGTCTACCCCTACCCGCATGTCGCCGATGTCATCCCGCTGATGGCCGAAGGAAAGATCCTTCCCTATCTCGACATCCCGTTCCAGCACGCCTCGCCGCGAGTGCTGAAGAACATGCGCCGGCCCGCCCATGGCGAGAAGACGCTCGACCGCATTCGCGGCTGGCGCGAAATCTGTCCGGATCTGGCGATCCGCTCCACCTTCATCGTCGGCTTCCCCGGCGAGACGGACGACGATTTCGAGATGCTGCTCGACTGGCTGGACGAAGCCAGGATCGACCGCGCCGGCTGCTTCAAATACGAGCCGGTCAGGGGCGCCCGCTCCAACGACCTCGGCCTCGAGCAGGTCCCGCAGGAAATCAAGGAGGCGCGCTGGCACCGTTTTATGCAGCGTCAGCAGAAGATCTCGGCGACGCAACTCGCCAGGAAGGTCGGCAAGCGCCTGCCAGTGCTGATCGACGAGGCGCATGGCACCTCGGCGAAGGGCCGCACCAAATACGACGCACCCGAAATCGACGGCTCCGTGCATATCCAGTCGCGGCGCCCGTTGCGTGCCGGCGATGTCGTCACCGTCAAGATCGACCGTGCCGACGCCTACGATCTCTACGGCTCGGCGGTCTGACCGCATCTCGCTTTATGGCGCTGCGTCCTTTCGGGCGGCAAAGGACGCCGCATAACACCTGATTTTGCGCATGACCCTTCCCGAAATCGATCCCGATTTCGGGCTTTTGCTAAACGAAAGGGCGCCGCGCGGCGCCCTTCCTGTCAAGATTTTGGCCTGTCAAGATTTTGGCCCATCTTGCACTTACTGCGGCAGCTTGTCGTCGACGCCCTTGACGTAGAAGTTCATGCCGAGCAGCGTAGGATCGTCGGCGACTTCGCCTTCCTTCAGCCACGGCGTGCCGTCCTGCTTGGCAATCGGGCCGGTGAACGGGTTCCATCCTTCGACGATCTTCTTCTCGGTGGCTTCCGCCATCGCCTTCACGTCGTCGGGCATGTTGGTGTAAGGGGCCATTTTAACGGCGCCGTCCTTGATGCCCAGCCAGACATTGCCGGGTTTCCATGTGCCGTCGAGCGCGGCCTTCACCCGGCCGATATAGTACGGGCCCCAATCGTCGACGATCGAGGTCAACTGCGCCTTGGGGGCGAACTTGATCATGTCCGAAGACTGGCCGAAGCCCTGCAGTCCGCGCTCTTCGGCGACTTGCAGGGCAGCGGTCGAGTCGGTGTGCTGGACGATGATGTCGGCGCCCTGGTCGAACAGAGCCTTGGCGGCATCGGCTTCCTTGCCCGGATCGAACCATGAATTGATCCAGACGATCTTCGCCTTGAAATCCGGCTTGATCGACTGGGCGCCGAGCATGAAGGAATTGATACCCATCACCACTTCGGGAATCGGGAACGAAACGATGTAGCCGGCGACGCCAGACTTCGATTGCTTGGCGGCGATCTGGCCGAGGATGTAGCGGCCTTCGTAGAAACGTGCGTTGTAGATGCCGAGATTTTCTGATGTCTTGTAGCCGGTCGCGTGTTCGAACATCACGTCGGGGAATTTCTTGGCGACCTTCACTTCGGGGTCCATGAAGCCGAAGGACGTGCCGAAAATGATCTTGCATCCTTCGCGCGCCAGGCGCTCGAAGGCACGATCGGCATCGGGACCCTCGGAGACGTTCTCCAGATAAGCGGTCTCGACCTTGTCGCCGAGCGCCTTCTCCACGTCCAGGCGGCCCTGGTCATGCTGGTACGAATAGCCGAAATCGCCGATCGGGCCGGTATAGACCCAACAGGCTTTCAGCTTTTCCTGCGCTTCGGCGGTCGCCGCCAGCGACAATGCCGCCGCCGCGGTCATCAGCGCAATAAGCAGTTTTTTCATCGTGTTACCTCTCTGAGTTAAGCCTTGGAGCTTCCCGTTTGTCTTTTATTGTCAACGATCCGGAACGAATGGCTGCCCCAAGGAAGCCGGTGTGTTCATCATCGTCAAACGCTTGTTGCGCGAGATTAGAACGAGAACCACGATGGTTGCCAGATAGGGCAACGAAGAAAGCAGTTGCGAGGGAACCGGAATCCCAAAAGCCTGTGCATGAAGCTGGCCGATCCAGACCGCGCCGAAGATATAGGCGCCCGCCAGCACCCGCCATGGCCGCCATGATGCGAACACGACCAGCGCCAGCGCAATCCAGCCGCGCCCGGCGGTCATGTTCTCCACCCATTGGGGCGTATAGACCAGCGACAGGTGGCCCCCGGCAAGGCCCGCACAGGCGCCGCCGAAGATCACCGCCAGGTAGCGGTAGCGGATGACCTTGATGCCAAGCGCATGGGCCGATGTGTGGCTGTCGCCGATCGAGCGCAGCGTCAGTCCGGTGCGGGTCTTGAACAGGAACCACATGACGGCGGCGGTCAATGCAATCGAGATGTAGAAGATCGGGTCCTGGCCGAACAGCAACCTGCCGATGACGGGCATCGCTGTCAGGCCGGGAATGTCGAGGTTTGGCAGCCTTGCGCCGGGCTGGCCGACAAAGCTGGTGCCCATCATGCCGGAAAGCCCTAGGCCGAGCAGTGTCAGCGACAGGCCGGTCGCAACCTGGTTGGTGGCCAGCGACAAGGTCATGACGGCGAACAGCAGTGAAAACACCGCACCCAGGGCGATCGCCGCCAACAACCCGATCCATGGCGATCCGGTGAGATAGCCGGCGCCGAAACCGCCGACCGCCCCCATGATCATCATGCCTTCGACGCCGAGATTGAGCACGCCGGAACGTTCGACCACCAGCTCGCCGATCGCCGCGATCAGCAAAGGCGTCGCCGCGGTTGCGATGGTCAAAAGAATGTTGACGGTGATGTCCATCAGCGGGCCTCCTCCAGCTTCGGCGCGGCTTCAAGCGTCGGCGCAGCCAGGCCGATCAGACGAATGCGGTAGTGAATGAGCGTGTCGCAGCCGAGCACGAAGAACAGGAGCATGCCCTGGAACACGCGCGCCACCTTGTCGGAGATGCCGAGCGCGCTTTGCACCGCCTCGCCGCCAAGATAGGTCAGCGCCAGCACCAGGCCCGCCGCGACAATGCCTAATGGATTGAGCCGGCCGAGGAACGCCACGATGATGGCGGCAAAGCCGTAGCCGGGCGAAATCACCGGCTGCAGCTGGCCGATGGCGCCGGAGACTTCCGAGATGCCGGCAAGTCCGGCCAGTGCCCCCGACAGCATGAAGGCGAAGAACACCATCCGGTGGATGCCGAAGCCGGCGAAGCGCCCTGCCCTGGGGCTTGAGCCGAGCACGCGGACCTCAAAGCCTTTCAGCATGCGGCTCATGAGGATCCAAACCAGCACCGCCGCGACCAGCGCGAACACGAAACCCCAATTGGCGCGGCCGGAGGCCGGCATCAGTTCCGGCAATATCGCCGAGTCGTTGAACTGTATCGTCTGCGGGAAATTGAAACCCTTCGGATCGCGCCACGGCCCGCGCACCAGCCAGTCGAGGAACAGCTGCGCGACATAGACCAGCATCAGGCTGGTCAGGATCTCGTTGGTGTTGAAGCGCGCCTTGAGCAGGGCGGGAATGGCGGCGTAGGCGGCACCGCCGACCATGCCGAACAGCAGCATCAGCGGCAGCACCAGCGGCCCTTCAAACTGCGGAAACAGCACCGGAATGCTTGATCCGACGATGCCGCCCAGGATGAACTGGCCTTCCGCGCCGATGTTCCAGATGTTGGCTCTGTAGCAAACCGACAGGCCGACCCCGATCAGGATGAGCGGTGCCGCCTTGATCGCCAGCTCATGCAGCTGCCAGACCTGACTGACAGGCTCGAGGAAGTAGATTTGGAACGCCTTCAAGGGATTGACGCCAAGCAGCGCGAACAGGATGGCGCCGGCAATGATCGTCAGCACGAATGCAATGAAGGGCGACAGCGCCGAGAACAGCATCGAGCGCTGCGGCCGTTTGACGAGTTCGAGGCGCATCATGACGTCTCCAGAGCGTGTTCGGCGTGGCCCGGCTCGGCCCCGCCCATCAGCAGTCCGATCTTTTCGAACGTCGCCTCGGCGATCGGCAAAGGCTTCGACAACTCGCCATTGTGCATCACCGCGATCGCGTCGGATATCTCGAACAATTCGTCGAGATCCTGGCTGATGACCAGCACTGCCGAGCCGCTGCGCGCCAATTCGATAAGCGTCTGCCTGATATGGGCGGCCGCACCGGCGTCGACGCCCCAGGTCGGCTGATTGACGACCATGACGCTTGGCCTGCGGTCGAGTTCGCGGCCGACGATGAATTTCTGCAGGTTGCCGCCTGAAAGCGCTGCCGCCTCCGGGTCCGCAGCGCTCTTGCGCACATCCATCGCCTTGATGATGCGTTGGGCAGCTGCATAGATCGCATCGCTTTTGACCATTCCGCCGGCGCCGACAAAAACCTTGCCGTCGGTGGCATGGCGCGACAGCAGCAGGTTTTCCGAAAGCTTCATGCGCGGTGCTGCACCGTGGCCGAGCCGCTCTTCCGGCACGAAGGCAGCGCCCATCAGCCGTCTGCCGGTGATGCTGAGGTGGCCGGCGTCCTTGCCGCGGATACGCACCGAGGCGGCATCCTGCTGCGGCACCTCACCGGAAACGGATTCGAAGAACTCGCCCTGGCCGTTGCCGGCGACGCCTGCAATGCCGATCACTTCGCCGGCGCGTACGGCCAGGTTGATGTTTCTGAGCGGGATCGAGAACGGCGTTGCGGGCTTGCGGCTGAGCGCGCGGATTTCAAGCAGCGGCTGCGCAGTCTCGATACCCTGGGCCGGCGCGCGCACCACGGCCTGCACGTCGTTGCCGACCATCATGCGCGCCAGCGATGCCGCGGTTTCCTTGCGCGGATTGCAATGGCCAACGACCTTGCCGTGGCGCAGCACGGTAGCGCGGTCGCAGATACGCTTGACCTCTTCCAGCCGGTGCGAAATGTAGAGGATGGACTTTCCTTCCGAGCGCAGCCGTTCGAGCGTCTCGAACAGCTTGTCGGCTTCCTGCGGCGTCAGCACCGAGGTCGGCTCGTCGAGGATGATGAGCTGCGGCGTCTGCAGCAGACAGCGGATGATCTCGATACGCTGGCGCTCACCGACCGAGAGGTCGCCGACCAGCGATTGCGGATCGAGCGGCAGGCCGTAGCTATAGGAAAGCGCCCTCGCCTTCGCGGCGATCGTGCTGATCGGCGAACCGTCGTCCAGCGACAGCGCGATGTTCTCGGCCGCCGTCAGTGCCTCGAACAGCGAAAAATGCTGGAACACCATGCCGATGCCAAGCTTCTTCGCAAAGCCGGGATTGGTGATCGTGACCGCCTGGCCGTTCCAGAAAATCTCGCCCGAATTGGGCTCCAGCGTTCCGAACAGCATTTTGACGAGCGTCGACTTGCCGGCGCCGTTCTCGCCGAGCAACGCATGGATTTCGCCTTTTGCGACGATGAGATCGATATGGTCGCACGCTGTCAGTGTGCCGAACGTCTTGGTAAGGCCACGAACCTCAAGCAGGTTGGCGTCGTCCTGATTTGCACTCACAGTGCCTCCCATCTGGTTTGCCAGATATGTTCTGTGTTCCCGCAGGCATGGTATGCGTGGCCTGCTGTCGTCGCAAAGCGGCACCCGTCTTGAAAGAGCTTCAAGAATTTCAGCGGAAACCTAACGCATCGGCCCGAAAATCGAAATCGATTTTCGGAAAGCACGATGCGCAGATTCAAAATGTCTGAGCGTGCTTTTGTGCGTCCAAGTGGACGCAGGTCGCTCCAAGCGATGGCAAGGCTCAGGGGACAATAATGGTTGTCCCGGTCGTCCTGCGGCCTTCGAGGTCGGAATGCGCCCTGCCGGCGTCCTGGAGCGCGTAGCGCTGATTGATCTTGATCTTGACCGCGCCGCTGAGCACGATTTCGAACAGCGCGGCGGCGGACGCCTCCAGGTCTTCGCGCCTGGCGTTGTAGACGAACAGTGTTGGACGGGTTGCAAACAGCGAACCTTTCTGCGCCAGCAATGACATGCTGAACGGCGGGACCGGTCCCGACGATTGGCCGAAGCTGGCGAACATGCCGAGCGGCTTCAGGCAGTCGAGCGAAGCCGGAAAGGTGTCGTTGCCGACCGAATCATAGACGACGTCGCACTTCTTGCCGCCGGTGATGGCGAGGACGCCGGCGACGAAGTCCTGCTCGCGGTAGTTGATGACGTGGTCGAAGCCATGCGCCTTGGCGAGCTCGATCTTGTCGGCGGAGCTGGCGGTGCCGATCACGGTTGCGCCGAGATGCTTGGCCCATTGGCCGAGGATCAGCCCGACGCCGCCGGCCGCCGCGTGAAACAGGATCGTGTCGCCCGCCTTCACCTCGAAGGTACGGCGCAGCAGATATTCCGCCGTCATCCCTTTCAGAATCATGGCGGCCGCCTGTTCGTCGCTGATGCCGTCCGGCACCTTGACGACGCGATCGGCGGCGATCACGCGTTGTTCGGCGTAGGCGCCAGTCGTCACGGCGTAGGCGATGCGATCGGCCGGCTTCAGCCAGTCGACGTCCGCGCCCACTTCCACCACCACCCCGGCCGCCTCGCCGCCGGGTATCAGCGGGAAACCGCCTGGCGGCGGGTAAAGGCCGGAGCGATGATAGACGTCGATGAAATTGAGGCCGATCGCCGTGTGCCTGACCAGGATTTGCCCCGAGCCGGGCTGGCCCGGATCGGCGTCCTCATAGGTCAGGACCTCCGGACCGCCATGGGCGTGGATGCGTATTGCTTTGGACATTGATGAGGCTCTCTTGGGACCAGACTCTATGGGATCAGGTTTTCTTGGCGCCGAGCGTTGGAAAGAGCTGCATGATACCCCCGATGCATGCGAGGTAAAGTCCGGTGACCGTGATGCCAATCTTGGTGAAGACACTCACCTGCTCGCCCAGGACGCCGATCTGGTCGTAGAAGGCGGCAAGAGCTGCCTGCGCCAGCGCCAGCGCTCCGAAAGCGCACCATAGCAGCGTCATGCCAAGGTTGATCGGCCGCAGCCGCGCCACCCGCACCGGGTGGATGAAATTGATCGGCACAAAGGTCAGGATGCCGGCCACCACGACCACGGCGAAGGAAACCCATTGTCCCGGCTCGATGATGAACAGCGTGAACACCACCATGTTCCAGACCACGGGAAACCCCTTGAAGAAATTCTCCTTGGTCTTCATCCCGGTGTCGGCATAGTAGATCGCGCTCGACACGACGATGATCGCCGCCGACAGGAACGACAGGCCCTCGCCCATGAAGCCGCGCTGGTAAAGCGCGAAGGCCGGTATCAGCACATAGGTGACGTAATCGATGATGTTGTCGAGGAGTTCGCCCGACCACGTCGGCAGGATTTCCTTGACCTCGAGTTTCCTGGCGATCGGCCCGTCGATGCCGTCGACGAACAGCGCCAGCCCCAGCCACCAGAACATCGCCGTCCAGCGCTGCTCGCTCGCCGCCACCAGCGACAGGAACGCCAGGAACGAGCCCGACGCGGTCAGCAGATGCACCGAAAACGCGCGCGCCTGCGGCCATGTGACTTTCTTCTTCGGCCTCGGAATCTTGTCGGCGATTTTCCTGGCCGTGATTTTTCCGGCCGTGATTTTTCTGGCCGTTGTTTTTTTGCTCACGGGCCCCGCCAGTCCAGCTTGCAGATTTCGGCCGAGCGGCCGGCAAAATTCCAGTTGCGGCCGAAGGCCCGCATCTTGCTCTTGTCGGACCTGGCGACGATGATCTCCGGTGCGATCCAGTACTCCGAATTGCTGATCACCGTATCCTTGTCGCGGTCCTTGCCGGAAATCGGCGTTACCGCTCCATCGATGATCTTCGGGATCTGGAAGATCCGCGTCCTGTCGCGCGTCTCATAGGTGATCGGCGCCTGCTCGACGCCGAGGAACTTTCCGACCAGGATGGAGAGCAGCGAGGTGGTCCCGCCTGCCTTGCCGGTGAAAATCCTGGTCAGCGCCTTTACCGCGTAGACTGAGGCGCGCTTGTCGATGAACAGTCCGGCGGTCCAGTTGCCGCGGCTCATATAGCCGGGGATTTCCATGACCAGCCCAAGATTGAGGCCGGACAGCTCGACCTCGCCGAAATGGCCGGCATCGATGCGGAACCCCGCCCAGGTCTGACAATAGCCCTCGGTCGGCGGATGATTGCCGAGAGACAGCACGCAAGGACAAAAAACCGTGCAATTGCAGGAGAGCACCAACTCTCCTTTCATTGCCCAGCCTTGATCC
This sequence comes from Mesorhizobium sp. WSM4846, assembly GCF_055811415.1. Taxonomy (NCBI): domain Bacteria; kingdom Pseudomonadati; phylum Pseudomonadota; class Alphaproteobacteria; order Hyphomicrobiales; family Phyllobacteriaceae; genus Mesorhizobium; species Mesorhizobium sp. WSM4846. Next base: position 59,589 of record NZ_JBVVPZ010000017.1, on the reverse strand, counting down.
GCCATAGAATTCTCTCCCTATGCCGAGACTACTAGCAGGGCGGTTGCCCAGACAAGCAGTATCGCACCGGCGAGCCGGGTTGGCAGCCTGCCCGCCGTCTGTTTTTCAATCAAGGTGAACAGGCCGATCAACGCCAACCAGAACACGTTCATCACACCGACGGCGAACATCACCAGCATCAGCGCCCAGCAGCAGCCGAGGCACCAGACACCCTGCTCTATGCCGAGCCGGAAAATGCGGCCGGGCCTCGCGCTCCAGTTCGAAAACAGGATCGAGAACGGGCTTTTGCATTTTGTCAGGCAGGCTTCCTTCAGGCCGCTGAACTGATAGAGGCCAGCAACCAGAAGCGCAGCCGCTCCTGTCGCTCCGACCACCGGATCGAGCATCTGCACAGATGAGGCGAGGGCGTGAACGATGAGCGTCAGCGCCGCAAACACTGCCGACGCAGCCAACCACACGCTGAGGTAACCGGCGACCAGAATCAGCGGATGGACGACCGCTTCGCCCTTGATCCGCGCGGTGTCGGCAATCTCGCAATAGGTGCGGATCATCGGCGCCGCCGAAGGCAGCATGGTGGCGACCGCCATCAGGAACCACATGATGATGAGCGCTCCGGCCTGCGCGCCGACGCCCCCGTCGAGCGGCGCAGGTGCAAGACAAAGGCTGAAGAAGCGCTCGAGAAGATCCGGCAGCGGCAGCCCCGGCAGGTACCTGAGCATCGTGTCGCCGGGTGCATCGACGCCCGGAACCCGGCTTTCGGCGCCACGTATGGCCATGGCGCCAAGCAGCAGCCATGCCAGGACGACGGCTGCGCCCAAAACGATGTTCACCGCCAGTCGAGGATTGCGCGAGACGTTTCCCGCGGCGCGGCCAAAACGGTCGAGATGACTGAAATCATGGTCTTCGGCGGTCATGGCAGTCGAATGGGCCGAATCGCCGCGTTGATCAAGCCGCATGATCTGATCTATATGCTCATCAGGTCTGACCGACCGCCTCGCATCGCAACCGGGAAGCCGAATTGGACCGTCGGGAAACAGCACGGATACTGGTTGCCGGCAGTGGCCCGGCAGGGCTGATTGCAGCGCTTGGTTTCGCAGACGCCGGCTTTCCCGTGACGCTCGTCGGTCCCGAGGCAAATGGCCAGGACGGCCGCACGACGGCCTTGATGAACCCGGCCCTGAAGATCCTCGAACGGTTGGGCGTGCTCGATGCGGTGAGGTCCCAGGGCGCACCGCTGAAGGTGATGCGCATCGTCGATGCAACCAGCCGGCTGATCCGCAGCCCGGTGGTCATTTTCCGCGCCAGCGAAATCGGCGAGGAGCAGTTCGGACTGAATTTACCCAACAGTGCGCTCAACCCCGCACTTGCCCGTGTTGTTGCCGCCCATTCCGGCATCGAATGGCGAAAAGCGATGGTAGAGACCTGGCGCCTCGAGGGCGACCATGCGCATGCGATCCTATCTGACGGCAGCGAGATCACGGCATCGCTGGCCGTCGCGGCCGATGGCCGTCTGTCGCCGGCCCGCGAGGCTGCCGGCATCTCGACGTCGGTGCGGTCCTATCCGCAGGCGGCATTGGTTCTCAATTTCGGCCACCGCAGCGACCACGCGTTCACTTCGACCGAGTTCCACACCGAGACCGGCCCGTTCACCCAGGTTCCCCTGCCCGGCAACCGGTCGAGCCTCGTCTGGGTGGTAGAGCCGGAAACGGCGAAGGAACTCGCCGCACTGGACGACGCGGCGCTTTCGATGCGGGTCGAACAGCGGATGCAATCGATGCTGGGCCGGGTTTCCGTCGAACCCGGGCGGCAGGTCTACCAGCTTTCCGGCGTGACGCCGCGGTGCTTCGCGCGCAACCGGGTGGCACTTGTCAGCGAAGCCGCCCATGTGTTTCCGCCGATCGGTGCGCAAGGCCTAAACCTTGGTATCAGGGATATCGATGATCTAATTGGAATTGCTTGCGAAAAAAGGGATGATCCAGGCGCCGTCAAGGCCCTCGCAGCCTATGATTTCAAGCGCCGGCCCGACATCCTGGCGCGCAGCAATGCGGTCAACCTGCTCAACAAGTCGCTGCTCTCGCAGATGCTGCCGGCACAGATGGCGCGCAGCGCCGGCCTTGGCGTGCTCGGCGGCTTCGCGCCGCTCCGCGCCTTTTTCATGCGCGAGGGGCTGCGGCCCGGCAGTGGTTTTGCGGCGCTCGCCGGCGGCTTGAGGAAACAGATCCGGCGGTAGCTCAGGGCGCGCTGGCCCGCAGCTTGGTCGGGCGTCAAGCGCTTCGGCATTGAATTCATGCGGCGTCTACGCCAAATAGGATATCGGCCATAAGTCGGGCTCGATTTTTTGAAGCGTAACGCGTAAATTCAAGGTCTTAGAGCGTCTTTGCGCATTCCAGGGGTGCGGCGCTCTAGGACTTAGTGGTGAGTACCATGATGAAAACAGCCAAATTCTCGATCGGACAGGTGGTCCGCCACCGGCTGTTTCCGTTCCGCGGCATCATTTTCGATGTCGACCCGCAATTCGCCAACACCGACGAATGGTACGAGGCGATCCCTGCGGATGTGCGGCCGCGCAAGGACCAGCCCTTCTACCACTTGCTCGCCGAGAATTCGGAAACGGAATACATCGCCTATGTGTCTGAGCAGAACCTGCTCGAGGACCGGTCTGGCGAGCCGGTGCGGCATCCGGAGATCGGCGAGATGTTCGACAAGCGACCGGATGGACGCTACGAGCCGAGACACCAGTCAAGACATTGACCTGACGAAATCGCGGGACCTGACGAAAGTTGCGGGGCCCTGACGAAAATCCCGGGCCTGATGGGATCAGGAAATGGCGGCCGCAACAAAAGAAGCGGGGCATGACCCCGCTTTTTTGTTGGAAATTGTCTTGTTTGCCCTCAGGGGAAATCAGTTGGCGGTCTTCGCCTTGTCCTGCTCTTCCTTGAGCTTCTTGGCGAAGTCCTGGTTGTTCTTGGCAACGAAATCCTGAAGCTTCTTCTGCCGATCCTCGATGTCCGACTGCTGCAGCGGCGGCCCGTCGAAGGCGCCGCTGAAGCCAGTCAGAGCGACCTTGATCGGGTTCGGCTGGTTCTGGAAATTGACTGAGGTCAGCGTCAGGTTCGAACCCTTCTTGAAGGAATTGATGAGCTGGTCGGTCAGCGGCACTTCCGCCACGCAGCGGTCGGGGAAGCAGATCACATAGTCGAGCTTCTGCGCCTTCGCGGTGTCGATCTGGAGGCCAATGCCCGGAGGAATCAGGCGACCGCTCGGAACCGTCACCTGGAACACCTTGCGGTTTACCTTGCCCTTCAATTCGATCAGGCTGATGCCGGTGACGAGCTGGCCGTTGCCGGCAGTGGTAATGTTCTGGACATTGCAGATGTCGACGTCTTCCTGCTTGGTGCAGGCTTTGAACCAGCCCTGCGGAATCTGCTGTTGCTGCTGCGCAAGAGCAGCGGGAAGCTGTGCGCCCAAAAAGCCGACCACGCCAGCGGCCATGACCGCCAGGCGGTACGCGTTGCTGTTCAGGCTCGTCATATCGTGCACTTCCTCTCAATGATCCCGGGACCGGCTTCTTCGCGCCGTGTGGTCCAGCTAACTGTTGCCGAAATGAGGCAACAGAATGACTTCGAACGGCGTGTTACACTGCAAGCGGTGCCGAATCCAGCCCGATACAAGCAATTCTTGAGCTCGCGATTAGCCGGGAGGCGGTCGGCTCATGTTAGGGTGCGCTCCGAATCATCAAGCCGACCCGGTAAGGAGACGGTCATGGGCCGCGTTCTTGTTTGGCTGATCGCCGCGATTATCACCCTTTCGCCCCAGCCGGCCTTGTCGGAGCCAAAACACGCGATCGCCATGCAGGGCGAGCCGGCGCTGCCGGCCGACTATGCGCATTTCAACTACGTCAATCCCGATGCGCCGAAGGGCGGCAGCATCACCTATTGCGTCGTTGGCAGCTTCGATAATCTCAACCCTTTCATCCTGAAAAGCCTGCGCACGACGGCACGCGGCATGATCGACAGGATTTTCGGCAATCTCGTCTTCGAGCCGTTGATGCAGCGCAACGACGATGAGGCCTTCAGTCTTTACGGCCTGCTTGCCGACACTGCCGACATGGATCCGGAGCGCAAGAGCATCGAATTCCACCTCGATCCGAGGGCTAAATGGTCTGATGGCCAACCGGTGACCGCGGAAGACGTGCTGTTCACCTACGACGTCTTTACCGAGAAAGGCCGGCCACCCTACAGCGCCCGCATGAGCATGGTCGCCAAACTGGAAAAGACCGGCGACCGCAGCGTGCGCTTTACATTCAACGACAAGGCTAATCGCGAGACTCCGTTGGTTATCGCGATGACGCCGATCGTGCCGAAGCACGCTTTCGACAAGGCGACCTTCGACAGGACCACGCTGAAACCGGTGATCGGCAGCGGCCCCTACACCGTGGCGCACGTGGCGCCTGGCCAGCGTATCGTGTTCAAGCGCAACCCGAATTATTGGGGCAAGGACATCCCCGCCAAGCGCGGTTTCGACAATTACGACCAGATCACCATCGAATATTTTCTCAACGCCAACGCCAAGCTGGAAGCTTTCAAGAAAGGCATCTGCGCTATCGCTGACGACAGCGATCCGGTCAAGCGCGAGCGCGATCTCGACTTCCCGGCCTTCCACAAGGGCGACGTGATCGCCGAAAATTTCGACACCGGCATCCCGCCAGTGGTGACGGGGTTCCTGTTCAACACGCGGCTGCAGAAGTTCTCCAATCCGGTGGTTCGACGCGCACTCGGCATGCTCTACGACTTCGAATGGGCCAACAAGAACTTGTTTGGCGGCAAGTACATGCGCACCATGAGCTATTGGCAGAATTCCGAGCTGTCGGCACTCGGCCATCCGGCCGACGACAGGGAAAAGGCGCTCCTGGCACCCTACCCGGGTCGTGTGCCGGCCGATGTCATGGACGGCACCTGGCGGCCACCTGTCACCGACGGCTCGGGCCAGGACCGCAGGGTGCTGAAAGCTGCCTTCGACATATTCAAGGGCGCGGGCTATGCCTTGCAGGATGGAGTGATGCTCGATCCCGAGGGGAAACCCTTCGGCTTCGAGATCCTGACCGCCTCCCAGAACGAGGAGCGCCTTGCCGCCATCTACCAGCGCACGCTTGCGAAGATCGGCATCGATGTCACCATCCGCAGCCTTGACGGCGACCAGATCCAGTCACGCAAGCAACGTTTCAATTTCGAGGTGCTGATCGGCGCCAGCGGCTTCGAGAACTCGCTGTCGCCGGGCATCGAGCAGTTCGGGCGCTGGGGATCAGCCGCCGCCAATGCCGAAGGGTCGTTCAACCTTGCCGGCGTCGCCGATCCGGCGATAGATGCAGCACTTGAGGCGATGGTCGACGCCCGCAGCCGCGAAGATTATGTTGCCGCCGTCCGGGTCCTCGACAGGTTGTTGATCTCCGGCCACTACATGGTTCCCATGCAGCACAACACGCAGCAATGGCTCGCCTACTGGAGCTATCTGGAACATCCGCGAAAGACCCCCATATCCGGTTATCGACTGCCGACATGGTGGCGCAAGCCGAAGTGACCTCTTTGGAACAGGAGATCAAGATGAGCGACGAGAAGTCGATTACCGTCGATGTGGTCTCCGACATCGTCTGCCCGTGGTGCTTCATCGGCCAGAAGCGGCTCGACAAGGCGATCGCCGCGGCAAACGAGGTCGAGGTGCATATTCGCTGGCGGCCGTTCCAGCTCGACCCAACCATCCCGCCCGAAGGCAAGGATCGCCGCGAATACATGATGGCCAAGTTCGGCAGCGACGAACGTATTCGCGAGATCCACGCCCGCATCGAGCCATTGGGCGAAGCCGAGGGAATCAACTTCGCCTTCGCCGCCATCAAGGTCGCGCCCAACACGCTGGACGCGCACCGCGTCATCCGCTGGGCTGGTGCCGCCGGCGAGGTCATGCAGAACCGGCTGGTGCGACGTCTGTTCCAGTTGAATTTCGAGGAAGGCGCCAATCTCGGCGATCATGTCGTGCTGATCAACGCCGCCCGCGAGGCCGGCATGGATGCGTCCGTCGTCGAGACTCTTTTGCCGACGGACGCCGATGTCGAGGCGGTGCGCACCGAAATCGCCACTGCTTCGCGCATGGGTATCACGGGAGTGCCGTGCTTTCTGCTTGAGGGCAAGTATGCGGTGATGGGCGCGCAAGACGTTGACACGCTCACCGACGCCATTCGCCAGGTTGCGGCGGCGAAGGCGCGGGGCGAGTTGGAGAAAGCGAACTGATGGACGTCCTTCCATAGGCGCCTTTGGCGACATTGCCAAAGCAGCCAACGCCTCCGGGCCAACGCCCCTTCGGTCACTTTCCGGCTGCCGCCAGGTCGATAAGGCAACAAAGATGACGGCGTATCTTTGCGTCGATTCGTCTTCCGCAGCTTAAAAATCGGCCGATCGACCACGCTCTTGCCTCACAAAACTGTGCAAAAGCTTTCCCTTGGGGAAGATGCTGACGCTTGCCTACGTGAACCAGCAACTCATTGAAATTATGTTGATAATTTGAGTCGAGAGCGGCATCGCATGGCGTTGCCGCTGTTGCTTAATGGCAACGGCCAGGGTTCAATCCTCCACAGCCCGAGAAAAGATAATTGAAAATGATCAATTGGTGTTACTGTCTGTAACAAAACTAAATGAGGTTTGGGCGGGATTGTGATTCGGGTCGGTAGACCAGAGCGACATTCAATATCGGAAAAATGGCTCCGCGGCGCCGCAAGGTCGCCGCTCCTGACACCGGTTTCCTCGATGCGCAGCTTCTGGGGACTGATGCGGGCCTACTGGTTCTCGGACCGCTGGGTGGAGGCCTGGACGCTGACGCTGGTCATCGCCCTGTTTACCGCGCTCTCCAGCAAGGCTGGCGTCTGGTTCGCCGAAGCATCCGGGGAACTGGTCAACTCGATCGCCTTTTACCATGATGCCGCGAACACCACGCCGCTCGCATCGCTGCTCACCAACGCCGGCGTGCTCATCCTTCTGGTCGTGCTCAAGGACGCGGGCTTTACCGGCATCCGCACTTTTGTTTCCGCGACGCTGCATCGCAAATGGCGCGCTTGGCTGGACAGCCGTTTCAACGCAGCGCTTCTCGACACCAATCACACGCATTTCCATGCTCAGCACGGTTCCTCCGGCGCTGCTGCCCCCGACAACATCGACCAGCGTGTCCAGGAATCGATCAAGGACATGACCGGCGGAGCCATCGGCCTCGCCATCGGGGTCATGGCTGTCGCCACATCGCTTTATTTCGTCGGCCGGAAACTGCTTGAAACCTCGGCAGAGGTGAAAGGGCTGGAGTTCCTCGGCAGCTATGGCAGCGCGGTCTTGGCTTTCCTGGCGGTCGCCATTTACGTGCCGCTGAACACCTGGATCGCGGTAAAGCTCGGCAAGTTGCTGGAACGGATCAACATCCGGATGCAGCAATCCGAAGGCAGTTATCGCGGCGAGCTGACCACGTTCCTGCGCCGCAGTTTCCACGTCGCCGCCTCCCAGGGCGAGAATGTGCAAAAGACGATGCACGAACGGCTTTATGTCGACATCGACCGCACCTGGGCAAGGCTGAACATCGTCAACACCAGCTATCGTTCTTTCGAACTGGTCTACACTTTCATCGGCGCCCGCATAGTCGCCTATGCGCCGGGCCTGGTGCCCTATATCCACAATCGTTTCGACCTCAAGGGCTACATAACCGGCTCCGAGATGGTCAACTCGCTCATCAATCAATGTTCGTGGTTCATCCATGTCATGCCTTCCATTGCGGCGCTGCGCGCCAACAGCCAACGTGTGACCGAACTCGCCAACGCGATCGAAAACGTCCAACACCCGCAGGAATTCTACAGTCTCACCGGCTGTTCCGATTTCCGCTACGACCGTCAGAACCCGGTTTTCGGCTTGACCATCCAGAAACTCGAGCTGACCCATCAGGGCGAGGACGCCACGCCCTTCCTGAGTGCTGCGAATTTGCGCTTCCGGCGTGGCGAGTGGACGTTCCTGAAGGGCGAATCAGGCTGCGGCAAGACATCGCTGATCAAGGCGATCAACGGTCTGTGGCCCTATGGCCGCGGCTCCATCGTCTTCCCCGAAGGGGTCGAGAGTTTCTATGCCGCCCAGGAGGTCAAGCTGCAGCAGGTCTCGCTGAAGCAACTGGTCTGCCTGCCCGGTTCAGAGCGCGATCACACCGACGCCCAGGTTGCATCGGCCCTGCACAAAGCCGGCCTTGGCGATTTCATCGAACACATGGCCGATGAAAGCCGTGACGGAATGAGCTGGGACCAGGTGCTTTCGGGCGGCCAGAAACAGAAGCTGGTTGTCGCGCGCATCGTGCTGCAGCAGCCGGGGCTGCTGTTCCTCGACGAAGCGACCGGGGCGCTCGATCCGGAAGGGAAGATCGCTTTCCATCAAGCGATCAAGGACAATTGCCCAGATGTCACGGTGATCTCGATCATGCACGAGGCGGTGCCGCCAAGGTCGCTTTCAGGCGCCGAATTCTACCACAGCATCGTTGCCATCGCGGACGGTGTCGCGACCAAAAAGCCGCTGGCGCCGAGCCTGCCGGTCGAGCTCACCACCATCCTCGCGCACCCCAGGCCAGTCGAGGAAACAAGGCCGGTCGAGGAAAGATGGCTGCGCTTCCCTCGCCGCATCAGGCAGAAATAATCGATAGTGTCCGCAACAGGGTTTGAGGACACTCACCTCGCTCGGATCGCTGCACCATTGCCTTCGTGCATAGATGCACCATTGGTGACGATACGGGCAAAACGTCAGGCGCGCTCGCCGTCCCTCACCCGGTAGGTCGGCTTGTACATGGTGACGAGTTCTTCCGCCGCGGTCGGGTGCACGGCCATCGTGCGATTGAAGTCATCCTTGGTCAGCCCGGCCTTCAGCGGAATGCCGAGAAGCTGCGCCATCTCGCCGGCATCAGGCCCGAGGATATGGGCGCCGAGCACCTTTTTCGAGGCGCCGTCGACCACCAGCTTCATCAGCATCTTTTCGTCGCGGCCCGACAGCGTGTTGCGCATCGGCCGGAAGGTGGCGCGGTAGATCTCAACGTCGGAAAAACGCTTTATGGCCTCGTCTTCCGACAGGCCGACCGTGCCGATCTCGGGCTGCGAGAACACCGCGGTGGCGATCGTTTCATGGTCGGGCGCGGTCGGGTTGCCCTTGAAGGCGGTCTCGACGAAACACATCGCCTCATGGATCGCCACCGGCGTCAGTTGCACGCGGTTGGTGACGTCGCCGATCGCCCAGATGTTGTCGATGCTGGTGCGCGAATATTGGTCCACATGGATAGCGCCGGTCCTGGTCATCTCGATGCCGACGCCCTCAAGCCCCATGTTTTCGGTATTGGGCAGACGGCCGATGGCAAGCATGACCTGATCGACCGTCAGCACCTTGCCACCGGTGACGACAGCGTCGAGGCGCCCGTCGGGACGCTTCCTGACCCATTCGGAGACGGCATGGCAGAGGATTTTTATCCCCTTCTTTTCCATCGTCTCGTGCAGCATGCGCCTGAGATCCATGTCGAAGCGGGAGAGGATCTCCTTGCCGCGATAGACCAGCGTTGTGTCGACGCCGAGGCCGTGAAAGATGTTGGCGAACTCGACGGCAATATAGCCGCCGCCCTCGATCATGATCGCGTCAGGCAATTCCTTGAGATCGAAGGCCTCGTTGGAAAAGATACAATGCTCATGGCCGGGCAGAGCCGGGTGCGGTGCCGGGCGGCCGCCGGTGGCGATGAGAATCTGGTCGGCGGTGACGGTGCGGTCCTCGCCGAGAAGATGCACCGCATGCGGATCGACCAGCATGGCGCGTGACTGAAACGTCTCGCCGCCGGCGCCTTGGACATTTTTCCTGTAGATGGCTTCCAGCCGGCTGATCTCGCGATCCTTGTTGGCAACCAGTGTCTGCCAGTCGAAGCTCGCCTGCGGCACGGTCCAGCCGTAACCGGCGGCGTCGGCAAAGTGCTCGGGAAATTGCGAGGCATAGACATAGAGCTTTTTCGGCACGCAGCCGCGGATGACGCAGGTGCCGCCATAGCGGTATTCCTCGGCAATGCCGACGCGCTTGCCGAGTGCCGCCGCCACGCGCGCCGCCCTCACCCCGCCGGAGCCGCCGCCGATGACGAAAAGATCGTAGTCAAAGACGGCCATGGCGCAGCTCCTTGCCCTTCAAAAATGTCCGAGACAGGTAGGCTGCAAACCACCAAAAGGAAAGCCCGGACGCAGCGCATCCTGTCGGACGCGCAACGGAGGCGGGCTTTCCGGTCCAGCAGCGATGACGCCGCCGGAAAATATGCTCAGTTCTTCGGTGCTTCGGGCTGCGTGCCATCAGCCGGAGCCGCGGCATTTGCCGGTGCTGTGGCCTTTGCTGCCGCGGCCAGCGTTTCGCCGACCTGCTGGGCGAGATCGCGAGCGACGCCGTTCTGCCAGATGTCGGCGGCCTTGAGCAGGTCGCGTGTCACCGCCGGGCCGCTGTCGAGCAGCTTCTTGCCGGAATCGGAATTGTAGAAAGCGGCGATTTCGGTAAGCTCTTTTTCGGAAAATACCTTGGCATAGGCCAGGGCCGCTTCGTTCTCGAGATCGGCGCGGCGCGAGGCCAGCGCCAGAGCCTTTTCGCTAATCGTTCTGCCGATCAGCTCCTGCATGTCCGGGTTCTTTTGGATGAGCTGCTGCTGAAGCGCGCCGGCGGCCTGCGGCAGGATGCTGTCGAACGGATCCGTCGCGTGGATCGCCGCGACTGCGGCGCGGGCCGCCTTCAGATGCCCTTCGCTGACGTCCTGCGAGAACGCCGGCGATGAAAACGCAAAGACGGCTGAAGCTGCCAGAATTGCAGAAAAACGGCGAACCCGGTTATGCAACATCATGATCGGTAGAACTCCCTGGTTTTCGGGCGGCATGGACGGTTTGGACGCCGTCGCCGGCTATGATGGCCGCTGATGCCAGCCCGATGAAAAGACCATGCTCGACCACGCCCGGAATGGCATGGAGAGCATTCGAAAGCGCTCTTGTATCCGGAATGCGGCCAAAAGATGCATCGAGGATAAAATGGCCGCCGTCTGTAACAAAAGGCTGGCTTCCCGTCATCCTCAATGTGACGGGGCCGGAAAGGCCGAACCTTCCGGCTGCCGCGGCGACCGCGATTTCCGTGGCACGCAGGCCGAACGGGTTGACCTCGATCGGCAGTGGAAAACGGCCGAGCGTCTCGACCATCTTCGAACGGTCGGCGATGACGATCATGCGGGCGGAAGCCGCCGCCACAATCTTTTCGCGAAGCAGCGCACCGCCGCCGCCTTTGATCAATGTCAGCTCCGGATCGATCTCGTCGGCGCCGTCGATGGTAAGGTCGAGCTCGGGCGTTTCTTCCAGCGTCGACAGCGGCACGCCAAGCTCACCGCAGAGGATAGCGGTGCGCTCCGAGGTCGGCACGCCGATAATGGTAAGGCCGGTGGCGACCTTTTCGGCGAGCAGCCGCACGAACTCGTCGGCCGTCGAGCCGGTGCCGATGCCAAGCCGCATGCCATCGCTGACATGGGCAAGTGCCGCCCGTGCGGCCTCGACCTTCAGTTGCCTCGCATCCATGCTTGCCCCGGATTTCGCTTGTTTCGGCGCTCCTAGCATCTTTGCCCGTCCGGTCAAAGACTTTGCCCTGTGGATTGACCAGGCATGGCTTGCCTGGATGGGCTGCAGCGGCTATCGCCTGCCGGCAGCGCAATCGTCACAGGACAGGCCATGACCCGACCGATCATCGTGTTCGACCTCGACGGGACGCTGGTCGACACAGCGCCGGACCTGCTCGACAGCCTCAACCACAGCCTTGCCGCCAGCGAACTCGCTGCCGTCGATGAGGCCGGCTTCAAGCGCTTCGTTGGCCATGGCGGCCGGGTTATGATCGAGCGCGCGCACGCCGCGCAGCAGAGATCGCTGGTGGTGGAGGAACACGACCGATTGCTAAAACTGTTCCTCGATCACTACACCGACAACATCCCGGGCAAATCGCGCCCCTACCCCGGCGTCGTCGAGGCGATGGCGCGATTCGAGGCAGCCGGCTATCTCCTGGCCGTCTGCACGAACAAATACGAAGCCAACTCGCTGGCGCTGATCGAGGCGCTCGGCCTGGCGAAGCATTTCGCGGCGATTTGCGGTCAGGACACGTTTGCGTTCCGCAAGCCCGACCCGCGCCATCTGACCGAAACCATCGTGCTCGCCGGCGGCGATCCGCACCGCGCGCTGATGGTCGGTGATTCGCAGACCGACATCGATACGGCGAAGGCGGCCGGAATTCCCGTGGTGGCGGTGGATTTCGGCTACACCGACCGCCATGTGCGCGAATTCGAACCGTCGGCAGTGATCTCGCATTTCGATGCGCTGACGCTTGGTCTGGCCGAACGTCTGATTGCCGCTGCCGGGCACTGAGCGCGACGGCGACCCGGGCCGCTCCCGGCGGAGTTGCATTCGGTCTTCGTCGGAACGCCAGCACATCGCCTTGACTTCCCCGGCCGGCCTCCCTTATATCGCGGCGCGCTTGGCCTCCGGGCAACGAGCGGGCGATTAGCTCAGCGGGAGAGCACACCCTTCACACGGGTGGGGTCGCAGGTTCAATCCCTGCATCGCCCACCAATACCCGCTTCCCGTACAAAGTTACCATCCGCTTCGGAGCCGCCTACGCTTCGAACTTCCGCCTCATCGCAAGGTTTGCCATGACCCGGTTCATGCGATTCGCCAGGCAGCCGGGGACACATCACAAGGCGCTCGTTACCCTTCAAATCGCTCAAGCTGCACATTGAACGCGGCCGGGAGAAAGTTGACGCAGGATAAAATCGTCCTAGGTGAACTGCTATCTCAGTGGCCCGCGAACTGACGAGGGGAAATCGCCGTCGACCTCCTGCTCCGATTGGTAAAACTGCGCAATTGCAAATGCGTCCGGCTTCCGCGAACATTGCTGGACCCCATCAAGCGCCCGTAGCGGCCGACCCGAAACTGAGCGCTGGCTTCCCGGCCCCGCTGTCCTGGCGGCCTCGACCTTGGATCCAGCAGCGTCCTTAAGTCAAAAGGGAGGAATATCAGATGAAACTGACAAAACACCTCACCGGTGTGGTGATCGCGTCGACCTGTCTGTGTGCGCCCGCTCTGGCGCAGACCAGGTTAACGATGTGGTATCACGGCGCCGGCAATGAGGTGGAGTCGCGAATCCTCAACCAGATCATCTCCGACTTCAACACCAGCCAGTCCGACTGGACGGTGACCATCGAGAGCTTCCCCGAGAAGAGCTACAACGATTCCGTCGCGGCGGCGGCCCTGGCGGGCAACCTGCCCGACATCCTGGATGTGGACGGGCCTGTCATGCCCAATTGGGCCTGGGCCGGCTATCTGCAGCCGCTGCCGATCGACGAGAGCGAGTTCGCCGACTTCCTGCCCGGCACCAAGGGCGTGTGGGATGGCAAGCTCTATTCGGTCGGTCTGTGGGACGCGGCAGTCGCGCTTTTCGCACGCCAATCGACGCTGGACGAGTTGGGCTTGCGCACCCCGACCCTCGACAAGCCCTGGTCGCGCGAGGAATTCATGGCCGCGCTCGATGCCGCCAAGGCCTCCGGCAAGTATGAATTCGCCCTTGATCTCGGCATGAACGACCAGGCCGAGTGGTACTCCTACGCCTTCTCGCCGTTCCTGCAGAGCTTCGGCGGCGACATCGTCGACCGTTCGACCTACAAGACGGCGGAAGGCGCGCTGAACGGCGAGGCTGCGCAAGCGTTTGGCAAGTGGTGGCAAGCGCTGTTTACCGGAGGCTATGCGCCTGGCACCAGCGAGGACCCGGCCGATCAGCAGACCGGTTTCATCGGCGGCAAGTTCGCCTTCCAGTGGAACGGCAACTGGCGCGCGGTGGCAACGATGGAAGCCGTGGATGACGTTGTCTTCCTTCCAGCCCCCGATTTCGGCGCCGGCAACAAGATCGGCGCGGGATCCTGGCAATTCGGCGTCTCGGCCAAGTCAAAACATCCGGAAGGCGCTGCCGAGTTCATCAAATTCGCCGCGCAGGACAAGTACCTGGCCGCCTTCTCCGACGGCATCGGCCTGATCCCGCCGACGCCCTCGGCGGCGCAGATGACGAAGAACTACAAGGATGGCGGCGCGCTCGCGGTGTTCTTCGACCTCTCCAAGGCACAAGCCCTGGTGCGCCCGGTCACCCCGGGCTACGTGGTCCAGGCCAAGGTCCTCACCAAGGCACTGGCCGATATCGCCAACGGCGCCGACGTGGCCGACACGCTTGACGCGGCGGTCGACGAGATCGACGCCGACATCGAAAGCAACGGTGGCTACGGTCACCGCTAGTTCTGTCGCGCCGGGGTCCTCGCCAGCCGCGGACTCCACCCTCTCTGGCTTGCTGGGCGGATACCGCAAATGGCGTCGAAACTAACCCTGTCGAACCGGGCGGGCTGGACATTCGCCCTGCCGGGCTTCGCACTCATCTTTGCATTCATCGTGCTGCCGTTTTTCTTCGCAATCGGTCTGTCATTGACAAATCAGCGGCTGCTTTCACCGAACCCCACCCAGTTCGTCGGGTTGGAAAACTATCGGCAGCTCCTGGGCCTTGCGGTGGTGACCCTGAAGCCAGAGCGCGACGATGCTGGCAAAGTGGCCCGAAACGAGGCCGGCGAAATCCAGTATCCCCGCCTGCGCGAGATCACCCGTAGCGACGACTATCCTCAGTATCGCGGCATGCGCGAGTGGTTTCGCTGGCAGTCCGGCGAGAACGTCATGATCGTCATCGCCAACGACGTTGTGTTCATGAAGGCCCTGGTAAACACCTTCCTGTTCGTTTTAGTCGTGGCGCCGGTACAGGGCAGCCTCGCGTTGATGCTTGCTTTGCTGATCAACCACAAGGTCAGGGGCATCAATCTGTTCCGGACCATCTACTTCATGCCGGTGGTGGTCTCCATCGTCGTGGTCTCGCTGCTCTGGCGGTTCATCTATGACGGCCAGAACGGGCTGTTGAACAGCATCCTCCAGGCCCTCACCTTCGGCGTCTTCCAGCCCGTCGACTGGCTGGGCAATCCCTCGACGGCGCTGCCCGCAGTCATGGCCTTGTCGATCTGGCAGGCCGTCGGCTTCCACATGGTCATCTGGCTGGCGGGGTTGCAGACGATCAGCCCCACGCTCTACGAGGCCGCCGCCATCGAGGGGGCTTCGAGATGGCAGACCTTCCGCTATGTCACCTGGCCGGGCCTGCGCAACACCGCCGTGCTTGTCCTTGTCGTGATCACCATGCAGGGCTTCGCGCTTTTCGCCCAGATCGACGTGATGACCAATGGCGGTCCGCTCGACAGCACCCAGACCCTCGTCTTCCAGGCGGTCGAGCGCGGCTACGGCAAGCAGGACATCTCCGGCGGCTCGACCATCTCGGTCATCCTGTTTGCGATCGTGCTGGCGATCTCACTCATCCAGCGCTGGCTGACACGGGAGCGTTAGGATGGCCTTCGATCCCGACAATTACGGCCTCAGGCTGTTCGTCCGCTATCTGGTGCTGTGCCTGATCGCGCTGATCTTCGTCTTTCCGCTCGTGTTCATGACCAACTCGAGCTTCAAGCCGGACAGTCAGCTTCTCGCGGACACTTCCAGCCTGCGTGCATTCCTGCCCGTCGGGGACATCAGCCTCAACAACTATTTCGGTGCGTTCCGGCGGGCGCCTGTCGGCCTGTTCGTCCTAAACTCGGTTCTGGTCACCGGGGTGACCGTCCTTCTCTCGCTGCTGATCTGTTCGCTGGCCGCGTTCTCCTTTGCTTTCCTGCGATGGAAGGGGCGCGATGTCCTGCTCTCGATCGTCATCGCGACGCTGATCATCCCTTTCGAGACCATCGCTATCCCGCTCCTGCTCCTGGTCTCGAAACTGCCCTGGATCGGGCTTGATGGGCTGCATTGGGGCTGGCTCAATACCTACCGGGTGCAGATCATTCCGTGGATCGCCGACGGGCTGACGATCTTCCTGTTCGTGCAGTATTTCAAAGGGCTGCCGGGCGAACTGATCGAGGCAAGCCGGGTGGAGGGCGCGAATTGGTGGCAGGTCTACTATCGCGTCGTCATGCCGCTTTCAGGGCCGGTACTGGCGACTGCCGCCATCCTGAAATTCCTCGTCATGTACAACCAATATCTCTGGCCGCTCATCGTGGTGCAGCAGGAAGGCTATCGCCCGGTCATGGTCGGCCTCGGCTACTTCTTTCAACTCAACGTCGCCTGGGGCGAAGTCATGGCTTATCTCACCCTTATCACCGTCCCGGTGCTGGTCTTCTACCTCTTGCTGCAGCGCGCCTTCATCGCGTCGATCGCCTCGACCGGCGTGAAGGGCTGACTACATGGCTCTCGCGCTCAAACGCCAGTGGATCTGGGACGGCCGGTCAGCCCCATTCCTCAAGGCCGACCAATCGATCGGAGACCCCGAACTGCCGCACATGAATCAGGAAACGGGAGCCATCGCTCATGGCTGAGGTCTCGCTCAAGGGCGTCAAGAAATCCTTCGGTCGCGTCGAAATCATCAAAGGCGTCGATATCCACATCAACGACGGCGAGTTCGTCGTCTTTGTTGGACCGTCGGGCTGCGGGAAGTCCACGTTGCTGCGCATGATCGCCGGACTCGAGGACATAACCGAAGGCACCCTCGAGATCGGAGGCCGGGTGGTCAACCAGCTGCAGCCCAAGCAACGCGGTGTTGCGATGGTGTTCCAGAGCTATGCCATCTTTCCGCACATGACCGTGCGCGAGAATATCGCGTTCGGCCTTACGATCGCGGGCGCTTCCAGGCAGGAAAAGCAGCAGAAGGTGGCCGAGGCCGCACGCATCCTGCAAATGGAACATTTGCTCGACCGCCGGCCAAGTCAGCTTTCGGGCGGCCAGCGCCAGCGCGTCGCCATCGGGCGCGCAATCACCCGGAAACCGGCCGTATTCCTGTTTGACGAGCCGCTCTCCAACCTCGACGCCGCACTGCGCATGGACATGCGCATGGAAATCGGCCGGCTGCGCAGGCAACTGGGCACAACGATGATCTATGTAACCCATGATCAGGTCGAGGCGATGACGCTGGCTGACAGGATCGTCGTCCTCAAGGACGGTCAAGTCATGCAGATCGGAGCGCCGATGGAGCTCTATCACGAGCCGGCCAACCGGTTCGTAGCCGGCTTTCTGGGAGCCCCGTCGATGAATTTCCTGAACGTCGACGTCCTCGCCCTCGATGGCGAAGCGGCAATGGTCGGCAACCAATCCCTGGAGCCGATCAGGGTAGCGACCAGAAGGCGCGCCTTCCGGAAAGACGGCAAGGCCATCCTCGGTGTCCGTCCGCAGTACCTGCGGCCGGTGCAATCTGGAAAAGGCTTGCTGCATGGCATCGTGGCACATGCCGAGCGATTGGGCAGCGAGACGGTCGTCGACCTGACCCTTCGCGATAACAGCGAACTCATTGCGGCCTTCAATGAAGACAAGGTCTTTGAACCCGGTGACGCCCTGGAGCTCACGTTCGACACGGCCTTGGCCCACCTCTTCCCCGACGAAGGTGAGTTGCAGACGCATTAGCATGAGCAACGACAACAAGATGCGTCTGCCAATTTCGCGGGTGTCCATTCCGGAACCCGAAACAAACCTGCCCGGAACAAACCTGCATGGCCGCGAGTTTCTACTTTTGCGAGAAGTGAGGGAAAGCCATGTTCAGACTTGTTTTGGCGACAGGCGTCGTCGTTCTCTTTTTCGGTGAACCGGCCCTTGCCGCAGACGGAAGTCCGTTGCCGCCGCAGAATGCCAGGAAACTTTCGGAAATAATCGCCAAGGTCGAGCAGCGCGACGACTTTCGCTACGTCGACGAGGTCGCCTGGGACAGCGGCGCCTACACCGTTACGTATTACACGACCGACAAGGCGAAGGTCGAAATCACCTACGATCCGGTGACAGCCGAGCCCAAATAGATCGCCGCATCCCCTGCGGCGCGGCCGGGTTCCGGCGCCCGCTCTCCCTACGTTAGCGTCCTCAGATCGCCGGCGAGCGCACTGCTTCCGTGCTGTCGAGTGCCTGCTGCAGCCGCGTGTCGCGGTCGTAGACGTCGCTGAAATATTCGACTTTGCCGGACATATCAGGCCAGGCGGTGAAATAGGCGACATAGACCGGGATCCTGCGCGCTACCTTCTCCGTCGCATGTCCGTGCTTCAGCTTCTCCGCGATGTCATCGACCGAGGTGCCGAGCACGGCCGCCGCCATGCCGCGCGGATCCTGCAGGCGAACGCAGCCATGGCTGAGCGCGCGCATGTCACGCTGGAAAAACGTCTTTTGCGGCGTGTCGTGCATGTAGATGGCGTGCTTGTTGGGGAACAGGATCTTCAGTTCGCCCAGCGCATTGGCCTCGCTAGGCAGCTGGCGCACGCCATAAGGTATCTTCGCGCCATAGGCGCCCCAATTGACCGAGGAGGAGGGAATGCGTTTGCCGCGCGCATTGACCACTTCGTAGCCGGCGCGGTCGAGATAGCCGGGATCCCTGCGCAGCCGGGGCAGCATCTCGTTGACGAGGATCGACTGCGGCACGCCCCAATAGGGGTGGAAGTCGACCTGCTCGAGCTGGTCGTAGAAGAAGGAAGTCTGGTTGGTGGTCTTGCCGATGACGACGCGGGTCTTCAGCTTCTCCTCGCCATTCTCGATGTAGCTCGCCGTAAATGCCGGCTGGTTGATGAAGACACGCGGGCTGCCGAGATCGGATGGCAGCCAGCGCAACTCTTCCAGCGCGACATGCACCTTTTGAATCTTGTCGGCCGTGGACGTCCCGACCAGCGCCGCGACGGTGCGCGGACCGATGACGCCGTCGCCCTTCATGCCAGCCTTTTTCTGCACCGCCTTGATGACCGGCACCAGTTCCGGGGCATAGACCTCGCTGGTGGCGAGCTGGGCCAATATCTCGCCATAGGCGCCGCCCATCTCGTCGTCGAGATTGCGCGCTATCTTCGTCAGAAGCTTCGGCAGTTCGGGGCTGGTCTCCCCCGGCTTCAGCAACAGCTTGGGATCGACGACGATCTCGTCGTCGATGCTGGCCTGAAGTGATTCCAGTTCGACGCGCAGCGCCTGATATTCGGCGTTCTGCGGATGCCGCGATTCGAGATAGGTGCGCACTTGCTGGGTGCGTGTCAGCGTTTTCAGCACGCCTTCCATGTCGAGCGGCTTGACCGGGAAATCATAGTAGCCGGTGATGCGATTGGGATCGACGCGGCCGCTTTGCGCGTCGTGGACATAGCGCAAGACGCGCGCTGACAGCGCCATCTCGAAGCGGACGAGTTCCTTCAGCCGCGCATCGGCGCTGCCGGTCGATGCGCCGGCGGCAGGCACTTCAACCGTATAGTCGGCCGGCGTGAGGCCATAGCTCGTCGCCTCGCCAAGCACCCTGACCGCATCTTGCGCGCGGCTGTTGGCACTGGCTCCCGTCACCCAGATGAAATCCGGATTGGCCGCGTAATATGCGACGAGCGCCTTGGCGATGTCTTTCTCGGCGTAGAGCTCGTAGTCGTCCAGTCCGGCAATCGCTTCGCGGAAGGCCGCGCCGGTGGCGGAAGATGGCTGGAATGCGGCGTCCTGTGGCATTGCCGGCTCCGGCGCTGCCGTCAGCGTCGAGAAGTCGACGCGCACAAGCGGATCGCTCTTGTAGGTGTAATAGGACGGGCTGCGGATCCGAGAGGCAGCGGGCGCTGCTGCATATGGTTTGTATTTCGGCTTCTGCCTTGATGGCGGCAGGGGGAAATCAGCTCGCGGCGAATGCCTGACACCACCGCCGAAGAGCCTCTCGAAAAACCCTTGCGCGTCTGCCTGCGGCACGCCGAAGGCCAGCATTGCCGCGACCGCCGCAAGCGGCATCACGGTTGCTTTGTTTCCGAGGAATTTCATGGGATCACCCGCTCCGGCTGCAACCGGCTCCGTTCCGCATCGCTTGACGGTCTCGCCCACCGCATCATGGATGTAGGGCGCGACTACACCGATTCATACTGATTTCGTTAAGCTTTCATAAATTTCAGGAGGTCTGTTGCAGAACAGTTTCACAACGGTGGCAACCGAAGCGAATTGGGCCCGCTCCGGTTCCAGCAAATAGCGCTCAGGTTCGGGCGATGGCGCCGCGGCGATGGGAGCCAGCTCAACCAGCCTCTAAGCAGCATTCGGCTGCAAGGAAGCGCTCTTCCTCGAAGCGGTCGATCTCTACACGCAGGTCGAAGCCGTCGCTGTTTAATGCAGCGATACCGGCTCCCGGTGTTCGGCAACGAAGTCGACCGCACGCTCGACCACGCCCCTGTCGGCGAGGATGCGGCGGTGGCCGAGCCCGTCGGCCCAGTACAGCCGCACATGGTCGCCGGCGCCGGCATAGAGCCTGGCATGGTCGGCAGACACTTCGCGGTCGTCCGGCGCATGGATGACCAGCGTTGGCACCGGCGTGCCGGCAAGCTGCCGGTCGCCGGTGAATTCGTGCAGCGGCCGGCCGGCGATGCGTTCGACCCGGTCGGCCATGGCGGCCTGTGAGCGTGGGCCGACGCTGAGCATGCGGCTGAAATCGTTGAAGATCTCCGGCAGCGAACTCGGTGCCGCGATCAGCACCAGCCGCTCGGCCGCCAGCGGCGGAACGTCCTTGACCGAACCGACGACGGCATTGGCGGCGACGGCACCGCCGAAGGAATGGCCGACCACCGCCACGAACGGGCCGAACCATTCGCCGGTCAGCCGTGCGGCTTCGACAGCGCTGACCAATGTGAGCCGGCGGCCCTGCGATTGGCCGTGGCCCGGCAGGTCGAGCGAGACAACTTTGTAACCGGCGTCACGATAGGCTTCGATCAGCGTGCGCATGTATTCGGTGCGCGAACGCCAGCCATGGATGACGAGCACGGTGCCGGCGGCCCGCCTGCCCGGCTCTGGCCTGAATTCATGCACCATGACGCAGCCGTTCTTGGTCTTCAGCCGATGATGGCGCGCCTCGGCCATGAAGCCGGCGGCGCGGTCGACGGCGCGTCGCTCGCCGTCGCTGAGGATTTTGGCGTTCGGCGTGCGGCAGAACAATTCGAATGCCGCGCGCCCGGTCAGGCGGGGAGCCACATGTTCGGCGGCGGCAAACACGCCCCGGATGACCTTCAATCCAAATGATGCCATAGTGGCGGTCCATCCATTCGTTCAAGCATGAACATAATAGTTCAAACATGAACATTAAACAAGAGCTGCCCTGGGACAACCCACGTTTTCGCAACTGGGTCGCGGTGGCGCGCGCCTGCCATGTGCTGGAGCGCACGCTGGCAGTGAATCTAGCGCCGCTGGACCTGAAGCCGGCGCAGCTCGACGTGCTGATGAACCTTTATCGCCATCCCGGCATGTCGCAGCACGATCTCGCCCGCCGGCTGCTGGTCGGCCGTTCCAACATCACCATGCTGCTGCCGCAACTCGAGACACGCGGCCTGCTGCGCCGCGAAGGCGATCAGAAGGACAAGCGCGTGCTGCGCCTGACCCTGACCGAAGCCGGCACGGAACTGCTGATGCAGGCGCTGAAGGTTCATATGGCGCTGATCGAGAAAGCGATGAGCCAGTCGACGCCGGAGCAATGCGACATGATCGGCGAGCAGATGCGCAAAATTGCCGACGTGCTCAAGGAAGCGTGACCCGCTCACCACATCGACTTTTTCGCGCGCTCCGGCCATTCCCTGTCGTAGGCCTCGCCGTCGATGCCTTTCCGGCTGGTGATTTCCAGGATCTTTCCGGGTGTCGGCAGCGACTTCGGGTCGACATGCCTCGCCGGGTTCCACAGTTCCGACCGATGGACGGCGCGAGCGCACTGGAAATAGACCGAATCGACATCGATGACCGTGACCGAACGCGCCGGTCGGCCGTCGACGCTGAACGAGGCACACAGCGCGGCATCCGTGGTGATGTGGGCGCGGCCGTTGACGCGCAGCGTGGTGCCGCAGCCTGGGACCAGGAACAACAGGCCGACGCGCGGATCGCGAATGATGTTTTTTAGCGAATCGGCACGGTTGTTGCCGCGCCGGTCCGGCATCATCAGGGTTTTCGGATCATGGATGCGGACGAAGCCGGCGAGATCGCCGCGCGGCGAGCAATCCAGCCCTTCCGGCCCGCAGGTCGCGAGCGCGGCAAAAGGCGAGGCCTCGATGAAGGCGGCGTATTCGGGAATGACATGGTCGAGTTCCTTGACCAGCGACGTCTCGCCGGGCAGCCCATAGAGCGCTTCGAGCTGTTCGACCGTGGTGATGACGGACATGTTTTCGCCTCCGAGCATCCGCAGCCGCTACTCCAAATCGGTGACGCTTTGACGACGGGCTGGAGCTACCGATCGCGGCTTAGCCCCTTCTCTTCCAGCTCGGCGAGATAGGCGGCCCAGCGTGCGTCCTTCTCATGACCCAGCGTATGCAGGTAGTTCCAGGTGAAGATGCCGGTATCGTGGAAATCGTCGAAGGTGATGCGGACGGCATAGTTGCCGACCGGTTCGATCTTCAGGATCGCAACCTTGCGCTTGCCGGGAACGGTCACGCGCTGTTCGGGCGAATGGCCCTGCACTTCGGCCGATGGCGAGGCCACCCGCAGCAGCTCCGCCGGCAGCTCGAACGGCTGATGGCCAGGGAACGTCACGGTTAGCAGCCTGCGGTCCTTCGAGACCCTGAGTTCCTTCGGCGCCGTCATGGTGATAAGTTCCGCATCATCTGTCCTTTCCCTACGCCGCTTCGCGCAGCGGGAAAAGGCCGCTTCGAAACTTCCGACACGATCTGTCGGCGCGATGTTGCCCAGGATCGAAACTTCTTGTCTTGAATGGCAGGTTGGATCGTATCACATAGCCATATATAACGATGCCGTTCGCAGCCACGGGAAACGCACCAGCATGGACATGATCGATCCTTTTGGTCGCACGATCAGCTATCTGCGCGTTTCGGTCACCGACCGCTGCGACTTCCGCTGCACCTATTGCATGGCCGAGGACATGGCGTTCCTTCCCAAGAGGGATTTGCTGTCGCTGGAAGAGCTCGACCGGCTATGCACGGTTTTCATCGAAAAGGGCGTCAGGAAACTGCGTCTTACCGGCGGCGAGCCGCTGGTGCGCAAGAACATCATGCATCTGGTGCGGCAGATTTCGCGTCATCTTGAAAGCGGCGCTCTGGAAGAACTGACGCTGACCACCAACGGCTCGCAGCTTTCGCGCTTTGCCGCTGAACTCGCCGATTGCGGGGTCAAGCGCATCAACGTCTCGCTGGACACGCTGGACCCGGAAAAATTCCGTCAGATTACCCGCTGGGGCAATCTCGACAAGGTCATGGATGGCATCGACGCCGCGCAGGCAGCGGGACTGAAGGTGAAGCTCAATGCGGTGGCGCTGAAGGATTTCAATGACGCCGAACTGCCCGAGATGCTGCGCTGGGCGCACGGCCGCGGCATGGAGTTGACTGTCATCGAAACCATGCCGATGGGCGAGATCGACGCCGACCGCACCGACCAGTATCTGCCGCTGTCGCTGCTGCGCGCAGCACTCGAGCGGCAGTTCACGCTGACCGACATCCCCTACAAGACCGGTGGCCCGGCCCGCTACGTCCACGTCGCCGAGACCGGTGGCAGGCTCGGCTTCATCACGCCGATGACGCATAATTTTTGCGAAAGCTGCAACCGCGTCCGGCTGACCTGCACCGGCACGCTCTATATGTGCCTCGGCCAGGAAGATGCCGCCGACCTGCGCGCACCGTTGCGTGCATCCGAAGGCAACGAACTGGTCGCCGACGCCATCGACGAAGCCATTGGCCGCAAGCCGAAGGGCCATGATTTCATCATTGACCGCCGCACCAACCGTCCGTCGGTATCGCGGCACATGAGCGTCACCGGCGGCTGATCTTCCTGGTCGCACCGCCGAAATAAATCCTGCCGCTCTTGCGAGGAGGTTGTAACGAGCCGCCGAAGGCCGTGGACCAGCCCTTTGACGTTGCTGTCTTGCCGCCGGCTGGTAGAGGCTTGATGCAGGACCACAGTGGTAACGCCTTTGCTTTTTTCCCCAAATCTTCGCGGTGCACTGTTCATGGTGGTGGCGATGAGTGGTTTCACCCTCAACGACGCGATCACCAAAGTCGCGTCGGAATCCATGAACATGGCGCAGGTCATGCTGATCCGCGGCGCCTTCGCTTCGCTTTTCGTAGGCCTGCTTGCCTGGCAACGCGGTGCGCTTGCCCTGCCCGGCTCGATGCTGCAGCCGATGGTGGCGATACGCGTGATCGGCGAAGCCGGCGCTACCGCGTCGTTTCTCATCGCCCTTGCCCATCTGCCGATTGCCAATGTCTCGGCCGTGCTGCAGGCGCTGCCGCTGGCGGTGACGATGGGCGCAGCACTTGTGTTCAAGGAAGGCGTCGGCTGGCGGCGCTGGCTGGCTATCGCCATCGGCTTTGCCGGCGTGCTGATCATCGTGCGGCCCGGCTTCGAGGGGTTCAGCATCTATTCGCTGCTGGCGCTGGCCTGTGTCGCCTGTTGTGCGGTGCGTGACCTCGCCACCAAGCGGATACCGCAAGCCATTCCGACATTGCTGGTGTCGACCACCACGGCACTCGCCATGACAATGCTCGGCGCGGCGCTGCTTTTGCCGATGGGCGGGTGGACACCGATGACGGGGGAAAGCACGGCGTTCCTGGCATTGGCGGCAGTGCTCGTGGTCATCGGCTACCAGTTCATCATCATGGCGATGCGGGTGGGCGACATCTCGTTCATCGCGCCGTTCCGCTACACGGCCCTGCTCTGGTCGATCCTGCTTGGCCTGTTCATCTTCGGCGACGTTCCCGACCTGCCGATGATCCTCGGTGCCAGCATCATCGTCTGCTCCGGCCTCTACGCACTTTACCGCGAACGGATCGTCGGCCGGCGCAAGACAGCCGCCGAAAGCGCTGGACCTGATATGGCGCCGGACGGCATATAGGCTTGCCGTTCGCCACGAGTGACCTTGCCCGTGTCGACGGTCTGTTGCAGAGCATGAAGCCATGATGAGACGCGTCTTCGGTATCACCGGCTGGAAGAATTCCGGCAAGACGACACTGACCGAAAAGCTGGTCGCCGAGCTCGTCCGGCGTGGCTGGAAAGTCTCGACTGTAAAACACGCCCATCATGCCTTCGACATCGACAAACCGGGGGCAGACAGTTTTCGCCATAGGCAGGCCGGGGCCACTGAAGTCGCCATCGTGTCGGACAGGCGCTGGGCGCTGATGCACGAATTGCGCGGCGAGGACGAGCCGACGCTGGATGCGATCCTGTCGCGGCTCGCCACCGCCGACATCGTGCTGGTCGAAGGCTACAAGCGCGAGGCGCACAGCAAGATCGAGACGCGGCGGATGGAGGCCAAGGACTGGGCACCGCTTTCGGCAAATGATCCGCACATCGTCGCCATCGCCGCCGACTTCGCCGTAGCCGGCGAAAGCCTGCCCGTCTTCGATCTCGACGACACCAGATCGATAGCCGACTTCATCGAGCGGGCGACAGGTTTGACGCGCTGAGGGACTGCCGAAGAAGCATCGGCCGCCCCCTTTTTCGTCGTTGCTATGCCTGCCGCAGCGTCAGCATTGTCCGGCAATGCGAAACCCGCAAGCACCGGTTTTACAGTTGCTTTTTCTTGGGAAAGAATGGGAGTATCGCGCCAGCGGGCGGTCAACAGAACCGCCCACAGAGCCGTTCGGGAACGACGGCCGGGAACATACAGAGAGGACTATCATGCGTACTGCACTGCGTATCGCGCTCGCCGCATCGGCGGCGCTGCTGACATTGGGCGTTGCCCAGGCTCAGGAGAAAACCTTGAGGATCGGCTCGGAGGGAGCCTATCCGCCGTTCAACAACCTGACCGCTGATGGCCAGCTCGTGGGCTTCGACATCGATATCGCCAAGGCGCTTTGCGACGAGATGAAGGTGACGTGCACTTTCGTCGCGCAGGATTGGGACGGCATCATCCCGGCGCTTCAGGCCGGCAAGTTCGACGCCATCGTCGCCTCGATGTCGATCACGCCGGAGCGTGCCGAGAAGGTCGACTTCACCAACAAATACTACAACACGCCGCCTGCCATCGCCGCGCCCAAGGACAGCGATATCAAAGGCGTGACCAAGGAGGACCTGGCCGGCAAGACGATCGGCGTGCAGGCGGCCACCACCCACTTCAATTATTCAACCAAGACTTATGCCGACAGTACAATCAAGCCATACCCGACCGCGCAGGAATACCAGCTCGATCTCGCCAATGGCCGCGTTGATGCGGTCAACGACGACATCACCGTTATCGAAGGCTGGCTTGCCACGCCGGACGGTGCCTGCTGCAAGCTGATCGGCGCAATCACGCCCGACATCGAGATCCATGGTCCGGGCGCCGGCATCGCGGTACGCAAGGGCGATACTGCGTTGGTCGACCAGTTCAACAAGGCGATCGACGCCATCCGCGCCAACGGAAAGTACAAGGAAATCAACGATAAGTACTTCAAGTACGATGTCTACGGCGGCGAGTCCTGATCCTTCCGGATTGACTGCGAACGGCGGGACGTCCCCGCCGTTTGCGCAAGCGGCGGCGCGCCAGGGCTGACGCCGCGCTCTCAAAAAAAGCCATAGAGGAGAACAGGCAGGCGGATGCAAAGCGTTTGGACGCTGCTCAGTTGGGGACCCGAAGGCTGGCTCGACGACATCGCCTATGGTGTTTTCATCACCGTTTCGCTTGCAGCCGCGACCCTGCCGCTGGGTCTGGTGATCGGCTTTCTGGTTGCACTGGCCAAGCAATCCAACGAGCCGTCGCTGCGGCTGGCCGGCAATATCTACACCACGATCTTTCGTGGATTGCCTGAACTGCTGACCCTGTTCATCATCTTTTACGGCGCGCAAATCGGCATCCAGCAATTGATGCGCCTGTATGACCCGACCGCCGCGGTCGAAGTGAATGCGTTTGTTTCCGGCATGATCGCGCTCGGCGTCGTCTTCTCGTCCTACGCCAGCGAGGTCTTCCTCTCCGCATTCCGCGCCATCCCGAAGGGACAGTATGAGGGCGGCTATTCGGTTGGCCTGTCTGGCTGGCAGACGATGCGCCTTGTGGTGCTGCCGCAGCTTATCCGTATCGCGCTGCCGGGTCTTGCCAATCTGTGGCTCATCCTGCTCAAGGATACCGCCCTGGTTTCCGCCATCGGTCTTACCGACATATTGCGGCAAGCGGGCGTCGCTGCCCGCGTCACCAAGCACGCCTTCCTGTTCTTCGGTGTTGCCGCGCTTATCTATCTGCTCCTCGCCATCATATCGTCCTTCGGCATCAATGCGATCGAACGTGCGGTCGGCCGCCAGCAGGTGCAACGATGAGCGCGGCAGCAGCCGACGTGGCGACGAAGGTCGAAAAACCGCCAGCAATCCCACACGGCTGGCCGCGCCAACGTATTCTCGGCTACGCGCTGGTCTGTATGTGGATAGCTTTTCTTGCCGGGATTGCTGCCTACCTCATTGTCGCCTGGAACGGCGAGCTTTTCGCGAAATATGCGCCATCCTATGTGACAGGGCTAGGTGTGACGCTTTTGCTGGTCGCCATCTCGATCGTGCTTGGCGCGATCCTTTCGGTGCCGATCGCCTATGCCCGCATGTCGAAGAACCGGTTTCTTTCGGGTCTTGCCTACGCCTATGTCTACTTCTTCCGCGGCACGCCGCTGCTGGCCCAGACCTTCCTTGTCTATTACGGCGTAGGCTCCTTCCGGCCGCAGCTCGATATGATTGGCCTCTGGAGCTTTTTCCGCGAGGCGTTCAACTGCGCAATCTTCGCCTTCTCGCTCAATACTGCCGCCTATCAGGCTGAAATCCTGCGCGGCGCGATCGAGAGCGTGCCCAGGGGCCAGTGGGAGGGCGCTGCCTCGCTCGGCCTGCACAAATTGCAGACGATGTGGAAGATCATCCTGCCGCAGGCACTGATCGTGGCGCTCCGTCCCTACGGCAACGAGATCATCCTGATGATCAAGGGCTCGGCGATCGTAGCCATCATCACCGTCTACGATCTGATGGGCATCACGAAGCTCACCTATTCGCGGACTTTCGACTTCCAGTCCTATGTCTGGGCGGCGATCATCTATCTGATCATTGTCGAAACGCTGCGCCACGCAGTCGAATGGATCGAACGGCGCATTACGATCCATCTGCAACGCTGACTCCCATCGCTTTGCCTGATCCGCTAAGAAGGCCGGAAAACAGGCTTCTAAGGGATTCGAAAACATGGCATCGGTTGCATTTCTCGGTCTTGGCGTCATGGGCTATCCAATGGCCGGACATCTCAGGAACAAGGGCGGCCACGACGTTACCGTCTACAACCGCACCAAGGCAAAGGCCGAGCAATGGGTTGCCCAGCATGGCGGCAGTGTTGCCAATACGCCGGCTGAGGCCGCCGATGGCAAGGACTTTGTCTTTTGCTGCGTTGGCAATGACGATGATTTGCGCGCGGTGACGATCGGAGCCGAGGGTGCATTCCAGTCGATGAAGACGGGAGCCATCTTCATCGACAACACCACGGCCTCGGCTGAAGTCGCGCGCGAACTGGCGGAGAAGGCGCAAGTTCGCGGTTTTTCGTTCCTCGACGCACCGGTCTCCGGCGGTCAGGCCGGCGCCGAAAACGGCATCCTGACCGTCATGGTCGGCGGCGAGCAGAAAGCCTTCGAGCAGGCGAAGCCTGTCATCGATGCCTATGCCCGCATGGTCGGGCTGATGGGCCCGGCCGGCTCGGGCCAACTCACCAAGATGATCAACCAGATCTGCATCGCCGGCCTTGTCCAAGGGCTGGCCGAAGGCATTCATTTCGGCAAGAAGGCTGGGCTCGACGTCGAAAAGGTCATCGAGGTGATCTCCAAGGGCGCGGCCGGCTCATGGCAGATGGAGAACCGCCACAAGACGATGAATGCCGGCAAGTATGATTTCGGCTTCGCTGTCGACTGGATGCGCAAGGATCTCGGCATCTGCTTGGCGGAGGCCGACCGCAACGGCGCCAAGCTGCCGGTGACGGCACTTGTCGACCAGTTCTACAAGGATGTGCAGGGGATGGGCGGCAAACGCTGGGACACGTCTTCGCTGCTGGCGCGATTGGAAAAGTAGGTTTTGTCGTGGCCGAGCTCTTGCCTCAATCCAGCGCCGAGGAGATTGTCGCCCATCTGCGCTCGATCGGCTCGCAGGAGAACCGCCTTGGCATGCTGCGCTACGGCATCAAGATCGAACGTGCGCTCGGAATCTCGCATGGCGTGCAGCGGCAGATTGCCAAGAAAATCAAGCGCGACCATGAACGTGCCTTCGAACTATGGGAGTCGGGCATCATGGAAGCGCAGTTCATCGCTTCCGTCACAGCCGATCCGAAGCGGTTTTCTGCCGCGGATGCAAGACGATGGGCGGCGACTTTCGACTCGTGGGATATCGTCGACGGCGTCTCCGATCTCTTTGTCGATACGGATTGCTGGAAGGCGCTGATAGAAGAGTTCGCGGCCGACGAACGCGAGTTTGTTCGACGCACGGCTTTTGCGATGATGGCCTGGTCGGTCGTCCACCGGAAGAAGGAGCCAGAGGCGACCTTCCTCGACTCCTGTCGATCATCGAAGCGCACGCCGGCGATGGCCGTAATTTTGTGAAGAAGGCGGTGAACTGGGCGCTTCGCTCTATCGGCAAGCGATCGATGAACTTGCACCGCGCTGCCCTTGCCCTGGCACAGAAGCTGGCCGGATCGACCGACAAGACGGCGCGCTGGATCGGCAAGGACGCTGCACGGGAGCTTTCCGATGCCAAGACGCTCGAGCGGCTCGCCAGGAAAGGCTGAGCGGAGCCAAATCCGCTTTACTGAGGTGACGCGATCCACGCGCGCCGATTTCGAGAACCTGTTCGAGCAGCCTGGCGGCCCGAAATATTGCTGGTGCATGGCCTGGCGACACCTCGAAAACCGCGAGCATGCGTCCAACGACGCGAGGAGACGGGCCATGGTGGCGCTCATCGAAGCCGGCACGCCGGTCGGTATCGTCGCCCATGCCGAAGGCAAGACCGCCGGCTGGTGCTCCGTGGCGCCACGCGAGACCTATCGCAAGCTGTCGCAGGCGCAGGACGACAGCGAGGCAGGCGTCTGGTCGATCGTCTGCTTCCATGTGCTGAGGGCGTCGCGCGGCCGTGGACTGGCAAGCGCCCTGCTCGACGCGGCCATCGATCACGCCTTTGCCAAAGGCGCCAGGACCATCGAGGCCTATCCGGTCGATCAGGCATCGCCGAGTTACCGTTTCATGGGCTTTCGAGAGATGTTCGTGGCCCGCGGATTCCACGAGATCGGCATGGCCGGCTCGCGCCGGCATGTGATGCGGCTCGAACGTTGACGCTGTCGGCGACGGCAGCTTTACTCCTGTCAAATGGAGAGCACACGGTGAGCAATCGTTTCAAATCGACAGCGGCGCTGGCGGCCGTGCTGATTTCCATAGTGGCGGGCAGCGCTTCCGCCGAAACCGCGCGCATATTCTGGAAGGACCTGCGCCCGGCGACCCAGCCCGCTGCCGAAAGTGTCGGATTGCCGATGGTCGCGGCAAAAATGCCTGACCGCGGCGAGACGCTGTCTGTCAATTTGCGAGACAAGGCCGTCCAACTGGCGGGCTACGCCCTGCCGCTCGACCGGGACGGCGATCTCGTCTATCAGTTCCTGCTGGTGCCGTGGACAGGGGCGTGCAGCCACATGCCGACGCCGCCGCCCAATCAGATCGTCCTCGTCACGCCCGCCCGCCCCTACAGGATGTCGCAAGCCTATCAGCCGGTTGCCGTGACCGGCGCGCTGGAGCCGGGCATGGAGAAAAGTCAGCTGTTCATCCTCGACGGTGTCAGCGTGATCCAGTCGGGTTACACCGTGCGCAAGGCGGAGGTGACGGATGTCGATGGTGTGCCGGACACGATCACGCTGCCGGCAAACTCGCCGTGGAGTTTCCTCAACAAAAAGAAGAACTAAGCAACAACTCCTCAGGCAGCGTTGGCGCCCGATTCCTTGTCCAGGACCATGTAGTCGAGCGGCATTTCGGTCGTGTATTTGATCTGCTCCATGGCAAACGACGACGAGACGTCGCGGATCTCGATCTTGGCGATCAGCCGCTTGTAGAAGGCGTCGTAAGCAGCGATGTCGGGCACCACCACGCGCAAGAGATAGTCGACGTCGCCGCTCATCCGGTAGAACTCGACCACTTCCGGAAATTCCTGGATGACCTCCGAAAAGCGCCGCAGCCACTCATGGCTGTGCGAATTGGTGCGGATCGACACGAACACGGTGACACGCACATTGACCTTTTCATGATCGAGGATGGCGACGCGCCGCTTGATGACGCCTTCCTCCTCGAGCTTCTGGATGCGCCGCCAGCAGGGCGTGGTCGACAGTCCGACTTTCTTGGCGACATCGGCGACCGCGAGCGTCGCGTCCTCCTGCAAGAGGCGGAGGATTTTTCTGTCAAGGCGGTCCATTTGGGTGCTCCCACGGGATAGATCAGGAATAGATTGGCTATAGTCCTTCTTATTTTGGCCATTCACAAGAAAGAAATTCTGTCAGATGGCGCAAAAGCGAGTGATTTCTTGCTTACGCGTCAGCCGAGGCGATAGCGGATTTCCGATCTCAGAAATGGCAGCAAATCCATTTCAAACCACGGATTGCGCTTCAGCCAGCCGGTGTTGCGCCACGACGGATGCGGTAGGGGCAGCACTTTCGGGGTGCTGGGCGCATCCCAGATGGTGCGCCAATCCATCACCGTCTCGGTCAGCGAGGGCCGGCGCGCAGCGCCCATGTGCCAGGATTGCGCATAGAGGCCGATCGTCAGCACCAGGTCGATATGCGGCATCAGCGCCATCAGTGGCGCACGCCAGGCCGCTGCACATTCGCAGCGCGGCGGCAGGTCGCCGCCCTTGGCATCCTGGCCGGGAAAGCAAAAGCCCATCGGCACGATGGCGAATTTAGTCGTGTCGTAGAATTCGTCGCTGCTGACGCCCAGCCAGTCCCGCAACCGATCGCCGGAGGCGTCGGTGAACGGCATGCCTGACATATGCACCTTGGTGCCCGGTGCCTGGCTGGCAATCAGGATACGGGCGCTTGACGATGGCCTGAGCACAGGGCGCGGCTCATGCGGCAGCGGCCGGCCGACCGGGTTTTCGACGCAGATACGGCAGGCGCGTACCCTCGCCGCGAAGTTTTCCAGCTCTTCGCTCATGTCTGGGGCTCATTCTCAGGCGGCGGCGCTCGGCCGGCTGGAGATCGCCTGATGCCAGCGCAGCACGTTGGCACAGTCTTCCGGCACCTTGATACGCGCCGGCTTCATGAAG
The DNA here is from genome assembly GCF_055811415.1 of Mesorhizobium sp. WSM4846. Taxonomy (NCBI): domain Bacteria; kingdom Pseudomonadati; phylum Pseudomonadota; class Alphaproteobacteria; order Hyphomicrobiales; family Phyllobacteriaceae; genus Mesorhizobium; species Mesorhizobium sp. WSM4846. The sequence goes on along the minus strand of NZ_JBVVPZ010000017.1, from coordinate 27,233 downwards.
TCGATGGCGATCAGCCCGGTGATGTCGGCGATCGAATAGGCGTCGCCGGCGACGAATTCGCGGTTCGCCAGTTCGTCGTCGAGGAGTTTCAGGAATTCAACGGCTTTCAGCTTGTTGGCCTCGCCCCATTCGGGGATTTGCGGAATTTCCCATTCCTTCATCGCCGGATGGACGTGGCGGAACGCGGCGCTGACGCAGTTGAGCAAGTTGAGCTCCATCCGTCTTTGCCACATCTCGACCAGCGCCTTGCCGAGCGCGCCGCGGCCGAATAACGCCGGTTCCGGGTGCAGTTCCTCGAAATAGCGGCAGATGGCGACGGATTCGGTGATGACGGTGCCGTCGTCGAGTTCGACCACCGGCAGACGCTGCAGCGGGTTGCGCGAACTGACCGGCTGCTCTCTGTGCTCCAGCGCGCCCATGTCGACGGGCACCAGCGGAACCTCAAGCCGCTTTTCGGCGAGGAAGACGCGAACCCGCCGTGGATTGGGCGCCCGGCCGCCGTCGAAGAGTTTCATCCCATCCTCCTTTCGTCTCGGCCCGACGGCCGGAATCGATTGCCGGAAAGCACGACGCGAAGATTAAAAAATCTTGGCGCATGGCTTGTGTCGTCCGACTGGACGCACGTCGCTCTGTTGCAACACTATAGGGTTGACCATCACCAGAAGCGAAAAATTTCTCGCAGGCCATCGCCGATCGAAGCCAAACGGCCGTGCTTTCTTTCGACCACTTCGTGATCGCGGCTCTCGCGCCAGTCGTGCGGCTCGTCGAAAGTGCCGGCCCAGATGCCGGCCTTGCCTGATCGGGCAGCGGCCTCCTCGGTTTCGAAATCGCCATAGGCAACTGCCCAGCCGGCCTCGACCTGGGCGCGGTTGAGATCCTTGCCGCCGGCGTTGCAATCGCCGAGCAGCCGGCGGTATCGGTCGCGCTGCCAGCCGGTGCAGGAGACGGGTCTGCCTGATATCAGACGTACCAGCGACTGCCGCGCCAGCTTGCCGCAGGGATAGTCGGCGCCGTCCTTGCGGCAAATCTGCGAATATTCTGGCGCATCAATACCGCGCATGCGGATGCGCTCGGTACCGAGCGTGATCGTATCGCCGTCATTGACGACGGCGGCACCCTCAGCCTTGCGCGTCTCGATCCGATCAAGGCGCGCCGCCAGAAGGATCAGCAGACCGAGGACAAGCACGGCCAGTGCATAGTCCACCAGCCGGCGCCAAAGGCTTCGCGGCTGCGGCGGGACGTATCGCAGTCCCGGCCGCCGCGACCACGAACGGCTCATATGGCAAACCGTTGGTTAATCATTCGAACGTAGCTTAACAATTTGAAACCGCTGCCCGCATAAATTGAAGTCTCCATGCCCTCGCAACGTTCGACCACAGCGGACAAGTTTATTGTGGACCGCCGAAAACCCCATCGCAACAGCGATGTGGCGCGCGCGGTGCGCAAGACGCGCGACCGTCTTTCGCAGCAGGCCGGAAATCCTGATTTCGACCGAGAGCTGTTGAAACTCCACGCCCGTGCGATGATAGGCGGCGCGATCATAGTTCCGCTTCTCGTCCTGGCGACCGCCGCGGCCGGTCTGTTTGCTGGTGTCGGTAAGGTAATTGGCGTCTGGGCGCTTTTTATACTCATCTGCTACGCCATCGTCGTGTTCATGGCGAGGCGCGTCGACCAAACGGAAGCTGCCGAACTCAACCCGCTGCAAACGCACCGTGATTTCCTGATAGGCCATTTCCTTTGCGGCCTGGGCTGGGCCTGGTTTGCCTGGCTCGGTTGCGACGCTTGCCAGGTCGACCAGTTCCGTTTGATCAAGGGTGTGGTGCTGCTGCTTGCCATGGCAGCGACCGCGATCACGGCGTCATCGTTGCGCGGTGCGTTGCTGGCGACTTTCGCCGTTCCGGTGGCCGCCTATGCCTATGCCGGCACCAGGCAGTGGATGCCGGTCGAGTTGATCATGGCCGGGCTGCTGATTGTCGCGCTGCCCTTCTTCGCCTATGTGGCGCGCCGCCTCAATCGCTCGTCCTTGATGCTGCTCTCGTTCCGCTCCGAAAAGGACGCGCTGATTGCCGAATTGGACACAGCGAAATCGATGTCGGACGAAGCGCGCCGACGCGCCGAGGACGCCAATCTGGCAAAGTCGCGGTTTTTGGCCTCGATGAGTCATGAGTTGCGGACGCCGCTCAACGCCATTCTCGGTTTCTCCGAGGTGATGGCGAACGAGGTGCTCGGACCGATGAGCAATCCGACCTATCGCGACTATGCTCGCGACGTCCATGACTCTGGCCAGCACCTGCTCGACCTGATCAACGAAATCCTCGACCTATCGCGCATCGAAGCGGGCCGCTACCAGCTCAACGAAGAGCCGATGATGCTGCTTTCCGTCGTCGAGGATTGCTGTCACATGATGGAGCTGAAGGCGCGCAACAAGGACATCCGCATCGTCCAGGATTTCGAAAACGCCTTGCCGCGCCTGTTCGCCGACGAACGCGCGGTGCGACAGATCGCGCTCAATCTTTTGTCGAACGCAATCAAGTTCACCGGAACAGGCGGCGAGATCCGCGTGCGCGTCGGCTGGACGGCGGGCGGCGGCCAATACTTCTCCGTCAAAGACAATGGGCCCGGCATTCCGGAAGACGAGATTCCGGTCGTGTTGTCCGCCTTTGGCCAGGGTTCCATCGCCATCAAGAGCGCCGAGCAAGGCACCGGGCTTGGCCTGCCGATTGTCCAAAGCCTGCTCGCCATGCATGGCGGCGAGTTCGAACTCCATTCCAAACTGCGCGAAGGCACCGAGGCGATCGCCATCTTTCCGTTGAGCCGGGTGATGGAGGAATTGCCGGCGCTGCCGACCAGGGCCGTAGCTGCGCGCCGCCGATAGACGCTTAATGCATGTCGCGCAAAAGTGTGCAGCGGTTTTGCGATAATGACATGCGTAAAAACAACAACCGAAAGCGCGTCGCATGAGGGGGTCGAACGCGACGCGCTTTAGTGAAGCGCCGCTGCCATGCCCGAGGCGGTGAGCGCAGCGGCTTTGACCAGGCCGGCCGCAAGTGCCGCCCCTGCCCCCTCGCCGTGGCTGACGCCGAGATCAAGCAGCGGGCGCAAGCCGAGCCGCTCGGCGGCCCGAGCATGCGCCGGCTCTGGCGACAGGCTGGCAAGCAGGCAATGATCGAGCGCAGTGGCGTCGGCGGCATGCAGCGCCGCTGCAGCGGCTGTCGCAACCAATCCATCGAGCAGGACGGGGATCTTCTGCGTGCGGGCGGCGAGGATGGCGCCGGCAATCGCTGCGAACTCACGGCCGCCAACCCGGCGCAACGCTTCCAGCGGATCCCTGAGACTTGTGCCGTGAAAGGCTAGCGCGGCATCGACCACTTCCGCCTTGCGCACCCGCATCGATCCATCGGCGCCCGATCCGGATCCGACCCAATCTGCGCCACTGCCGCCAAACAGTGCGGCAAGCAAGGCCGCGGCAACGGTGGAATTGCCGACGCCGAGGTCGCCAAGGCAAAGCAGATCGGCGCCGCCGGCGATCGCCTCCATACCGAAGGCCATGGTGGCGGCACAGCCGCGCTCGTCGAGTGCTGCATCCTCGGTGATGTCGGCGGTTGGAATGTGCAGCGCAAGATCGAACACTTTCAGGCCGAGATTATTGGCGATGCAGATCTGGTTGATCGCCGCACCCCCGGCCGCGCAAAGTTCGACGGCGTTCGCCGTGGCAGCGACATGCCGTGGCGAAATGCCGTGGCGAGCGACGCCGTGATTGCCGGCGAAGATCGCCACCAGGGGCCGGTTCACTGCCGGCGGCGCGCGGCCGCTCCAGGCGGCCAGCCAAGCCGCGATGTCCTCGATGCGGCCGAGCGAGCCTTTGGGTTTGTCGGCCTTGGCAAACAGCGCACGGACGCGGGCTTCGGCTGCCGTGTCGGCCCGTGGCAGGGTTGCCAGAAGATTGCGAAAATCGTCGAAGGGCAGCGCGCTGGTCATGTCGTTGATGATCGTTCCCGAAGTTGGTGAGCGGCATAGCCGCCTTGCTCGGCCGGCACAACTGCCTGCATTGACGCGAAAGCGGCTGCCGGCGGCGCATTCCGGAGGGCTTGCATTGGCGTTGCCGTTACACCATGTGGAGGCGAGACGAGGGATTCCTGACGGAACCCTGAGAGAATAAACATGACGGCCATCGAATCCCCATGCGTCCTGGTCTGTTCGATCGATATGAAAACCGGCTTCTGCTTCGGTTGCGGCCGCACGCGCGAGGAAATCGGCGCCTGGATCGAGATGACCCCTGAGATCCGCCGCAGCGTCATGGCCGAGCTGCCGGCCCGGCTGGAAACGGTTGAGCGCAGACCGCGCCGCGAAACCCGCCGCACCCGCCTGGCGCGCGAACGCGACGCTCTCTCGTGAGCCGCATATGAACCGGATCTTCTGGGCTTTGATGATCCTGCTCGGGGCAGGCGTTGTCCTGCTCATGCTTAACGATTCCGCCGGCAGCACATTCGGCGTCGAGAATTACCATTTCAGCCGGCTGATCTGGCTTGGCGCCCTGGTCGCGCTCATCGGCGCCAGCCTGCTCAGATCGGGCAGACCCTTGGGCACGATGGCCCGCAGCCTGGGCACCTGGGCCGTCATCGTGCTCGCACTGATCGCCGGCTACCAGTACCGTTATGAATTGCAGGATTTCGCCAGCCGGGTGACGGCCGGCCTTGTTCCCGGCAGTCCACTGGCGTTGGGCCTCGACGACGGCCATGCCACGGTGACCCTGGACAAGGCCGGCAATGGCCATTTCGAAGCGCGCATCCTGGTCAACGGCACGCCGGTCCGGGCTGTGGTCGATACCGGCGCAACCAGCACCGTCTTGACCGCGCAGGACGCGCAAGCGGCCGGCTTCAACCCAGCCGCTCTCAATTTCACCATACCGGTTTCCACCGCCAACGGCATGGCGCGCGCCGCAGTCGTGAGAACCGACGAATTGGCGATCGGCGGGATCGTGCGCAACGACATGCCGGTCATGATCGCCGCGCCCGGCATGCTCGGCCAGAGCCTGCTCGGCATGAATTTCATCGGCTCACTGTCCGGTTTCGACGTGCGCGGCGACCGCATGATCTTGCGCGATTGAACAGTCAGGCGGCTTTGGCGCCGCTCAGAGAGCGTTGAGCATCTCGACCGCTTGATCAAACCGGCCGTCCCGCTCCGCCGCGCAGGAAGCCCACGCGCTCCACCAGGATCTCCTTGGGCGTAGGCTCCCGGCTGAACAACGCCATCGCCTCGTCGACAAACGCATTGAGCGGCATATACTCGTCGCGCATCGACTGGCCGGGCGTGAGTTCAGTGCGAACCGCTGGCGGCGCAAGCTCGATCACTTCGACCTTGCCCCTGAGTTGCTCGCGCAACGACACCGTATAGGAATGGATCGCCGCCTTGCTGGCATTGTAGGTCGGCGTGCCACTCAGCGGCACGCGATCTGGGAACTTCCAGGGCAAATCGTGACCCAAAGCCGACGAGAGCAGGACTAGGCTCCGAAGCGATACTCTTTTATCATGGTACAGTTGCCCAGCGCCGGAAACTACCATGGAGCGCGGGCTTGCGGCGATACTTGCCGCTGACATCGTTGGCTACAGCCGCCTTATGGAAGCCGATGAGGCGGATACCCTCGCGCGCCTGAAGAGCACCCGCGAGAACCTGATCGATCCGAAGATCGCCGCTCATAAGGGGCGCATCGTGAAGCTCATGGGCGACGGCGCGCTGATAGAATTCTCCAGCGTGGTCGACGCGGTCGGTTGCGCCGTCGAAATCCAGCGGACGATGGCGGAGTGCAACGCCGAACTGCCGAAGGAAAAACAACTCGAATTCCGCATTGGCGTAAACCTTGGCGATGTGATTGTCGAAGGGCAGGATATCTATGGCGACGGCGTGAATGTCGCAGCGAGACTGGAAGGATTGGCCGAACCCGGGGGCGTCCTTATTTCAGGAACGGCATTCGATCAGGTCGAGAGAAAGCTGGATTTTGAGTTCGAATTCTTGGGTGAACAAAAGCTCAAGAATATCGAAAAACCTATTCGTCTGTATCGGGTAGGCCCGCGGGCACGCGCCGCATCCGGAACAGTTCCAGCAAAACGCAAGCGCTATCTCGAATGGCGCCGGCCGGCGGTCGCGGCGACGGCGTTGATCCTGATCGCCGGAGGTGTAGCACTTTGGAAGGTCGTCGGGGACGGTTCAGGACCGCCGGTCGAGGTGGCCTCCAGGGAAAGAATGGCGCTCCCGCTACCTGACAAGCCATCGATCGCTGTATTGCCATTCACCAACATCTCGAGCGACGCCGGCCAGGAGCACTTCGCCGACGGCATGACCGATGACTTGATCACCGACCTTTCCAAGCTTTCCGGCCTCTTCGTGATTGCGCGAAACTCGACATTCATTTACCGCGGCAAGCCGGTAAAAATCAGCCAGGTCGCCGAAGAACTTGGCGTGCGTTATGTTCTCGAGGGAAGCGTACGGCGAGCCGGCGAGCAGGTGCGAGTCAACGCCCAGCTCATCGATGCCCTCACCGGCGGGCATGTGTGGGCGGACAGGTTCGATGGAAACGTCGCCGATATTTTTGCGGTCCAGGACGTTTTTGTCGCAAAGATCGTCGAAGCGTTGAAGGTCAATCTCACCACCACCGAAAAAACGGAAATAGCCCGCGCCAAGCCGGACAATATCGCAGCCAAGGAAGCTTTCGAAGAGGGTTGGAGCCTTTATCTCCGTTACAACGCAAAGGACACAGCTGCCGCCATCACTTCCTTGAAAAAAGCAACCGAACTTGATCCCGAATATGGGCGAGCTTATGCCGCCCTGGCGCTGGCCTACTTCCGCGTCGTTGACTCACTCTGGGGTAAAGAACTCGGAAGGGACGAACCATATTTCTGGTGGGGAGCTCACGATTACGTAGAGCTGGCCAAGAAATATCCAACGTCACTGTCTTATACGGTCGAGGCATTGCGGAACGTTTATCAAGGTCTGGCCAAAGATGCACGCAGGAATGCCGGTCGAGCGATTGCATTGGATCCCAACGACCCCGAAGCACACATCGCAATGGCTTGGGCGCTGACGATCTCAGGCGAACCTGCCGAGGCGCTGAATTTCGTCGCGACCGCCATGCGGCTCAACCCGACCTATCCAAGCCACTACGTTCTCGCTCGTGGATTGGCGCTTTTTGCAATGGGCGATCTGAAACAAGCGGCTGAGGTGTTCGGAGACGGCGTCAGGCGAAACCCAGATGCAACTGCGCTCTTTCTACCACTCAGTTCCGTGCTGGCGCAGCTCGGGCGCCGGGAAGAAGCCAGGCAAATGCTCCTGAAGTTCCGACCGGGTGCAGACCAGAAAGGGCTCGAAAATCTTCCCGACACCTATATCTTTTCGTTCCAATGGGATTATGAACACGGAGCGCCTGTATGATGGTCTCCGTATCGCTGCGCTGCCGCTGGCCATCACCGTTACGAGCCTGGAAGCAGAGCTTGAGACCGGCAATCCCTTTTCCCAGCAATATGCGGCAGAGCGACTGGGCTGGTTTGGACCAGCGGCAGCACAAGCCGTTCCGGCTCTGGTTGAAGCGCTTAAGGTTGAATATCTCCGCCGGGATGCCATCGAGGCGCTGGGAAAGATCGGGCCTCCGGCACGAGCTGCGATACCTGCGCTCGTGGCACTCCAGAATGAAGCTCTAATTGGCATTCACGCAAAGGACGCGCTGTCCAAAATCAGAGGCAATTGATCGACCCTGGACGCGCGCCCGGGATTTCCGCTTGTGGTCCAACGCGGACCTGCTGCGATGTCCGCTCGGGAGCCGCTGCTGGGGGGCAAGGAGACATTAGACGCATCCAGTCCGCCATCCCAGTTTATGAGTAGACGGCCTAGGCGAACCACCAGCGTTCGGCGATCTTAAGCCCGTCCATCGGCCAGTTCGACGCCACCTCGCCATGGGCGAGAGCCTTGGTGTGGGCATCGACATAGGAGTTGAAGACGACATTAATGAGCCCGCCGTCGTCATGCAGCAATTGCTGCATTTCGGCATACATGCCGGCACGCTTGGTATCGTCGGTCTCCGAGCGGGCGGCGACGAGCAGCTCATTAAAGCGCGGATTTTTCCACAACGTTTCGTTCCACACCGCTTCCGCCGCATAGGCGGTGGTGAACATCCAGTCGCACGTCGGCCGGCCGGCCCAGTAAGAGGCGTAGAACGGCTTCTTGAGCCAGACATTGTCCCAGTAGCCTTCATTGGGCTCCCTGATCACATTCAGGTTGAGCCCGGCCGCCCGGGCATGCTCCTGCCACAGGAGAGCCGAGTCGGTCGCACCCGTGAACCCGGCATCCGCGACCGACAGGTCGAACTGGGTGTTCTCGGCCCCCACCTTCTTGAGAAGGCTCTTGACTATGTCGGGGTCGTAGACGTGCTTCGGCTGCGGATCGATCGCGAACTTGACGGTCGGTGCGATCGGATTGTCGTTGCCGACGGCGCCGTGGCCGAGAAACACCTTCCGCACGATCTCGTCGCGATTGAGCGAGTACTTGACCGCATTCCGCACATCGGGATTGTCGAAGGGCGCCTTCTGGACGTTCATGACATAAACGTAGTGGCCGTAGCCCGTCGTCTCCGAGATCACGAGATCGGGGTTCTGCCTCAGAATGTCGAGCGTCTTCAGATCGCAGCGATCCATGTAGTGGACCTCGCCGGTGTTGAGCGCGTTGGTGCGCGCCTTCACATCGTTGATCGCCAGGCATTCGACACGGTCGAACCAGCCCTTGTCGGATTTGAAGTAGCTCGGGTTCTTGTTGAAGGTGGCGATGACGCCGGGCTCGAATTTCTCGAGCATGTAGGGGCCGGTGCGGATGCCCGACTCCCAGTCGACGCCGCCCTCTTTCGCCGGCATGACTGGGATATCCGACATGATGTAGGGGAAGTCGGCATTGCCGCCGTCGAGTTCGAACACCACCGTCTCGGCACCGTCGGCGACAACATTCTTGACCGAAGCCAAGAGCGATTTCATCACCGATTTCGTGCCCTTGACGTTATGGTGCCTGACAGAGGCCACGACATCGTCGGCGGTAACCGTCTTGCCATTGTGAAAGGTGGCTCCTTTCCTCAGTTTGAACACCCACTTCTTGGCGCCGTCTGACGGCTCAAAGCTCTCGGCGAGGTCGGGGACCACGTTGCCCTTGGAATCGATCTCGGTCAGGCTGTTCGACAAGGTTCCGAATAGCGCGGTGCCGGTGAACGGGTTGACGTTGGTACTACCCGGGTCCAGTGTATCGGTGGCGGCGGCGTCGCCGATGCCGATCTTCAAGGTGCCGCCCTTCTTGGGCTCGGCACGCACCGCCTGGACGAACATCGCATTGGCGGCCGTGGCGGTAAGGCCGGCGGCGAGCGCCAGCTGAACAAAGTCGCGACGCGAAACCCTGCCTTTCGCGGCAAGCTTGGCGGACAACTTCAGTTTCGTTTCAAATTCCGTCACGGATGCTCTCTCCCTCGAACGGAAGATCATGCGAGCCCTCGGCGGCCCGAGAGACTTTAGGACGATAGCACAACAGGTATTCCCGAGCTAACGAGGAACCTCCGGCAGCGCACGGTCGGACTCGTGTCCTCTCGCTTGCTCCCGCGCGGACTTGGGCCTCGCCCGGGGCGGATGGATCGGTCGATATCCAGTTCGTTGGCTGCGACGGAAAGATTGCCAACCTGTATTTCGATTACACCTGGCTGGAGTTACTGGGTCCGCCTCTATCACCCGCGCACGCAAATTTTAGATCGCACATGGGTATTCCCGGAGCCGAAGCTGATGAATTGATATGAGGATGTCGAATGTCCGCTCTTCCAAAGCTGCCCTGGAATCGCTTTCGCTAAAGTCCGTTTCTGGTGCTACCTGCCCGTTCAGGTGGCCGCTACAGTTGATTGCGAGCGACCCTGGGCAGTCTTTCGAAACGAACGCCCGACAGAATCATCATTTGTTCTCGCTTAGCGTTGTTTGGCGTACCTTCAACGCGATGCCCTCCGCATGATCTTGCGCGATTGGACAGTCAGGCTGCTTCCGCGTTCGTGCCGCCAAAATCGACTGCGGCGAAGGCCGCCTTCAGCACATCGGGTCCGGCGCCCGGCCTTGTCGCATCGGTCGAAAGGATCTGCCGGTAACGGCGCGCACCGGGCAGGCCGTGGAACAGGCCGACCATGTGACGGGTGACATGGCCAAGCCGCCCGCCCCGCTCGATATGGCGTGCCGCATAATCCGCCATCGCATCGATCAGCGCGGCAAAATCGAACGTATCGGGTTTGTCGCCGTAAAACGCCGCGTCGACGCCTGCCAGAATGCCCGGCGTATGATAGGCGGCGCGGCCGAGCATGGCGCCGTCGACATGATCAATGTGGTCAAGTGCCTCTTCAAGAGATTGAATTCCGCCGTTGATGCCGATGAATTTGTTTGGATTTTTGGCCTTCAGCCGATACACTCTGTTGTAGTCGAGCGGCGGGATGTCGCGGTTTTCCTTCGGGCTCAGCCCTTCCAACCACGCCTTGCGGGCATGCACCCACAGCGCGTCGGCGCCGGCCGCGAAAACCCCGTCCGCCAGCGTATCGAGCGCCGGCTCAGGATCCTGCTCGTCGACGCCGATGCGGCATTTGACGGTAACCGGAATGCTGACAGAAGCCTTCATCGCCGCGACGCAATCGGCGACCAGGTCCGGTGCTTTCATCAGGCAGGCGCCGAACGTACCCGACTGGACGCGGTCGGACGGGCAGCCGACATTGAGGTTGATCTCGTCATAGCCGAAGGCTTCGCCGATGCGGGCCGCCTCGGCAAGCTTCTGCGGATCGGAGCCGCCGAGCTGCAACGCGACCGGATGTTCCGTACCATCGAAGCCCAGCAAGCGCTCGCGCTCGCCGTGGATGACCGCGTCGGCGACGACCATCTCGGTGTAGAGCAATGCCCGCCGCGTCAACTGGCGATGGAGGAACCGGCAATGCCGGTCCGTCCAGTCCATCATCGGAGCGATGGCAAACTTCCTGCCTAAGTCGTTCATTTCGTCACACCTTTTCTCAGTCGGTCCAATACCCCATTGGCCCATCTGATAAGAGGTTCCCATATCATATCCAAAAACACGCTTAACAGCGACGGAAGCTTCTGAGAAGCGCTTCCGGGATCACCTCGCTGATCGCCGCCGCCAGACCGGGATGATCGTCGGACCACTGCCAATCCGACGCCGTTGAGGCCAGGCGCCTTCACAATCGAGCGAAGACGCATCGGAGCGATGGCGCGATGTCTTGCGATCAGCCGGCTTCAGGCAACGCGAGTTCCAATGTGAATGTCGCGTCGCCGTAATCGGGGCGGGCTTCACCGGTCTCAATGCCGCGCGCAAACTGGCCAAGTCTGGCGTGAAGGTCGCGCTGATCGAGGCCGAGCATGTCGGATACGGTGCATCGGGGCGCAATGGCGGGCACCTCAACAGTGGTCACTTCGCCAGTTTTGGCGCGGCCAAGGCCCACTTTGGAGAGGCGAAGGCCCGTCGGTTCTGGCGCTCCTACGATGACTCGATCGACATGATCGAAGCCATTATTGCGGAAGAGCGCATCGACTGCAGCTTCCGCAGAGGAGGCAAGCTCAAGCTCGCGTCCAAGCCATCGCATGTCAGGCAGCTGCAGGCCATGTGCGAGGAGATTCGCCGCGAAGTGGATTCCTCGGTGGAGTGGCTATCACGTGGCGATGTCCGCAAGGAACTGGGTTCGGAGGCCTTTCACGGCGCGGTGCTGTCACCCAAGTCGGCGATGATGCATATGGGCCGGTATGCCAATGGCATGGCTGAAGCCGCCGCTCGCCATGGTGCGACGATCTGGGAGCACAATCCTGTGCAGTCCTGCATCCGGGTGTCAGATGGCTGGCGGATCCACTTCGCCGACCGGCTCGCTCGCTGCCCGCCAGGTCATCCTTGCGACCGACGCCTATACGCCAGAGAATTTCGACTACTATCGGCGACGGATGATGCCGATTGCATCTTTCATCGTCGTGACGCGCCCGCTTAGCCCCGAGGAGGTCGCGGCAACCCTGCCCGGCAATCGGAACTACACGAACTCGCTCAACATCGCCAACTACTTCCGGCTCACCCCTGACAACCGACTGTTGTTCGGCGGGCGCGCGAAGTTCTCGGCTGCCTCGAACCAGAAGACGGACGTCGTTCCGGCGAGCTTTTGCGCAAGCAGATGCTCGATATGTTCCCGCAACTGGCCGATGTCGAAATCGACTATTGCTGGGGCGGTCTCGTCGGCTGCACGCAAGACCGCTATCCGCGCGCCGGCACCGCCGCTGGCCTGATCTACGGCATGGGCTATTCAGGACATGGCGCGCAGCTCTCGACGCTGATCGGAAATGTCCCGGACATTGCAATGGGCCGCACGGATACCAATCCAATCGGCGGCATGGACTGGAATGCAGTCCCGCTGCATACCGGCAAGCCGTGGTTCCTGCCAATGGTGGGCAGCTATTATCGGCTGAAGGATATGCTTGCCTGATCCCGCCGACAGGCCCCAAAGCGGCCGACAGACACCGCCAATCGGCGCGCATTGAACCAGGACCTGGCCATCTGGTCGCAGCTATGCGGTCTAGCCTGCGACCTTGATGAGCGCCCGCTCGATGGCTGCAAGGAAGAGGTCGACATGCTCGGCCTGGCAAACGAGCGGCGGGCGCACTTTGAGCGAATCCTCGTTGGCCCCTGTCGTGCTGACAAGGACGCCGTCGTCGCGCATTGCGTTCACGACATCCAGCGCCATTGCCCGCCGGCTTGCCGCCGGGGCACCCTCACGCCCGATGTCGATGCCAAAGAACAGACCGGCGTTTCGGATAGCGCGCACTCCATATGGCTGCTGTGCGAGTTTCTCCAGCCCGGCTCGGAGGCGCTGGCTCGTGGCAAGCGCCTTCTGGGGGATCTGGTCGCGCTGCAGGATCGCCAGCACGGCGTCCGCGGTCGCTATGCCAACCGTATTTCCTGCGAACGTGTTGGAGTAGCGAGATGTGGCGCCAAATTGCTCCATCGGTGCTTTGCGACCGACGACCGCGCCAATTGGAAATCCGTTGCCCATCGGCTTGCCGAGGGTAGCGAGATCGGGAACGATCGCGTGCCGTTCAAACCCCCACATATGAGCGCCGGTTCGCCCAAAGCCGGGCTGAACTTCGTCGGCGATGACGAGACCACCTGCCTCTCGCACCGCCGCAACTCCTCTGGCAATGAAGCCAGGAGGATCGACCCATACGCCATCGCTGGAAAAAATACTGTCGATGAGCAGGGCCGCAACGCCGATGCCACGACGGTTCAGATCTACAATGGCCGCGCGAACCTGCGCCTCGAAAAAGTCTGCAGCCTGGGCTTCCGGCACACCCGCCGGCCCCGGCAGGGAGACCATGCGCACGAACGGGCTGAGCCTGACGGCGTCGCCCAGGTTCGGGGAAACCGCGGCGACAGCCGCGCTGGTGCCGTGATAGGCGTAGCTCGAGACGATCACGCCTTCATTGCCACTCGCAAATCGCGCGATTCGCAGCGCCAGATCGTTGGATTCACTCCCCGTGCAGGTAAAAACCACCCGGTCGAGCTCGCTTGGGAAAGTGTCGACCAGTCGCTCGGCATAGTCGACAAGTTTTGGCTCGAGATAGCGCGTGTTGGCGCTTATCCGGCCCGCCTGCTCAGCCATTGCGGCGTTTACTTCGGGGTGGCAATGGCCGAGCGACGGCACGTTATTGTAGAAATCAAGATAGGCGCGCCCGTCAGGGTCGTAGAGCCACATGCCTTCGCCGCGGACGAAGTGCACGGGCCGGCGGTACTGGAGCCGATAGGAGGCCCCAAGTACTTCGTCACGGCGAGCAATCAGGTCGGACTCGCGCCTCGGAAGGTCGGATTCGCCGGGCCTGTAGCGATTAGGCATGAGATCTGTGGACATGTGCTGCTGCCTATCTGATAGAGTGCCTTGAACAATTCGCGGTTCGTCCTTTGGCTGCCGTGCCGGTCGGGCGGACGAAATGCGTTACGGCTGATACGACGACATTGCCGCCAGGACGGCCGCCTCGCCCGATGCGACACCAAGAGGCGCCAGGATGGAAAGTCCGTGCTCGGCACGCGCGACATTCTTTTTGATGTACTGGGCATCGGCCGGAAAAAGGTGGGACCGCCAGTAGTTGACCAGGATCAACGCGCTTTGCCGCGCCCGCATCAGTCCGACGAGCAGTTTTGCTTCCAGTGCCGAAAGCGCAATGACAGAGGCGTAGCCGGCAACAAGATGCTCGGCTCCGCCCAAAGGAAGTGTCGGATCCCTTACGACGTGACTTGCTGCGATCGCCAGGTCCTGGATCCTGGGGCTCCAGCAGCCATCGCCGAAATCGATGAAACCCATTCCCTGGCCGGTCACCATCATGTTGAATGGGCTGGGATCATTATGGGTTACCTGCCACGCCACATCAGAGATTTGCGGCTCAACGAACTCCGCAAACTCCGACATCGCGACGCGTACGTTATCGGCAACGCTGCCGGATGGCAGGTATTGCTCCAGTTCCATCAACCTCGACCAGCAACCGACATGCCAAAGAACGGGACGGTGAGCCGCCGGCACACTGACCAGCTCAAGAGCCAGATCCAGCCGGGCGAGAGCGCCGCCGGTTCGAAAAAGCAGGTCGGGAGTGGGCGTCGCCTGGTGCAGCGGAATGCCTTCGATCCGGGTCTGCAAGTACCCGCATGTCCCCTCTTGCTCAAACATCAATGCGCCGCCGGTCGTGCGGAGCACTTCGGGTGCAACGAAGCCCGTGAACGCTTGCAATCCGGCCATGGCGGCGGTTTGAAAACGAAAGCTGTCGACCGCCTCCGCTGTTGCCGACGTCTTCAGGATCAACCGGCGGCCGTCCGACAGGTTGACCTCAACGGTGCGCTCAACCTCGGAGGACAATGTCGCGATCGATCCCGTCAATCCGTAGTGGCGCTTCAGCAGTGCCGCCGACATGTCCGGTTCGGAAGCGCCCGGCCGCATCGCCAGGCTTGCGGCGGCAGCGCGAAAATAGGCTTCGGTTGAAGCTGCCGCGTAAGCCAGACGGTTGCGTCCTGCCGTCATAGAGCCATCGAGCTGACCAGCTCCTTCATCGGGGACCAGATCACCATAAGCGCCCAATTCGAAAGATCCTCGCCTGTTGGGGAACCGTTGTTCTTCATGCTTCGACAGATGGAGCGCTCCAACGATGGCGCCCCGCAGGTCTATTTCTCGGGGACGCAAAAAACTGCCCCGTTCCCGGCAAGGCCCGGCCCCATCCTCAGAGTCCGAAGACACCTGGCAGCTGCGTCACATCGCGGATTTCGGTGTATTCGTAAAAGGGATTGGCCGGCTCGTGGCCGCGATTGACCCAGACCTTGCTCTTGATCCCCAGATCATAGGCGGACATCAGGTCGTGGCGGAAAGACGAGGACACATGCGTGATATCCTCCGGGCCGCAACCCAGCATGTCGAACATGTACTCGAACGCCTTGAAGTGCGGCTTGTAGGCACCCGCCTCTTCAGCGGTCAAGACGGCATGAAAGGGCGCACCGAGCCTTGCCACGTTCGCCGGAATCTGGGCCACCATGGAGTTCGTCAGGGTGACCAACGGAATTTCCTTGGCCAGCTTGGCCAATCCCTCGGGAACGTCCGGATGCGGCCCCCAAGTCGGGATGCGGTTGTAGATCGTTTCGGCGTCTTCGGCACGGAATGCGACGCTGTTGCGGCGGCAGGTGCGTTCCAGTGCGTTGTGAACGACATCTGCATAAGGCTTCCAGTCCTGCAGCACCTCATCGAGGCGGTAGCCCTGGAAGTTTCTGATGAATTCGTCCATGCGCGGCCCATCCAGAAGATGACCGAACAGGTCCCTGGCGGCTTCCGCCATTTGGAAATTGATGAGCGTGCCGTGGCAATCAAACGTCACGTATTTCGGCCGGAAGCGATCCATGTCCTTGGTTCCTGTCAATCTGCCCTATCAGCCGAGCATAATCGCAGGCGTCCGGCAGAATGTGCGGCAATGCATGGTCATTCAGCACAAGGCCCTCCGGTCGACAGCCAAACCAGCACGCCCTTTCGCAGCGCTGTCTCTTTCGCCCCGCCTGAGCCGATACGGGCGCAAAGGCGACCTTATTTTCTTAGTTTAGCTGTTCTCAAGCACCTGCCGCTTGAACGATGTCTCGGACTCTGCGGTCAGCCAATCGCGCAATGCGGAGAGGCCGGTTGAAACAATGATCGACTTCGGATGGATCAGGCCGTAGTCCGTCCCGTCGCGATCAAAGCCGAGTGGTGCTTCCAATCGCCCATTCGCGACGTCATCCGTTGCAATCGCCTGGGGGGCAAGAGCAACGCCAAGACCACCCAGGGCCGCTTCTGTCATCAGGAAATGATGATCCAGCAATCGGGTCGTTCGAGGACGCGGCGCATCCATGTGCACGTCGAGCCACGCTTCCCAGGCATCCGGTCGCGTCCGTGATCCGAGCGCCACATAGTCGCCACTCTCGAACCGCTTGCGCAGGGATGGCAGCATGACCGGACCGACGCGCTCGGGCATCAGCCTGATGATGGTCCATTCCGGGTCCACCGGAAAATCGAGACGGCGGATCGCAAGCGTCACCCGGTCACGCGCGAAGTCGAGCCCTCCGCCGCCGGTCGACAGATGCACCTCGACATCCGGGTATCGATCCTGAAACCCAGACAAGCGGGGGATCAGCCAGCGCATCGCCAGCGAGCGCTCGCAGGACAAGATGATCGGAATGGGCGTCGATCTGGATCTGATCTCTGCCAAGGCATCAGTGATTAAATGGAACGCCTTGCCGCTTGCGTCTGCCAGTTTCGCGCCATCGGAGGTCAGACGCACCCCTCGCCCGTCCGCTTCGAGCAAGCGCAAACCAAGATCGGCGGAAAGTTTGGAGATGCGGCGGCTGACTGCACCATGCGTCAGAGCGAGTTCGGCGGCCGCAGCACGCACAGATCCCAGACGCGCCACTGTCTGGAAGGCACGCAGATCGTCCAAAGAAGGTACGTCAGATCGTTTCATTGGTGATCGTGTATCACCACTAATCGTCAGATCATATGGATAATCGATGCCGATCGTTCTGCTATTATCACCAACATGAAGCAGACCACATCTCTCCTGATCGGGATAGTCTCCGACGACCTGACCAGTGCTACCGACGGCGCGGCGGCCTTTCTCGCGAGAGGCTATGCACCTGTGATCAAGCGACAAGTCGACGGCGCGGAGAATGGAGCTATCACTTCGATCGATACCAACAGCCGCACCTCCGACATCTCGCAGGCAAGAAAGGCTACGGCCGACGCCGTGTCTGCCCTCTCGAATGCCCGCCTTCTCTTCAAAACGATCGATTCGACCCTGCGCGGCCATATCCGCGTGGAAGTCGCCGCCGCCTTTCGCGCCAGCGGCCGGAGCAGGCTTGTCATCGCTCCAGCCTTTCCCGCAGCGGGGCGGCTCACCGTCGGCGGGACCCAGACGGTGAACGGCATTCCCGTGAGTCAAAGCGTCTACGGCCGCGATCCAGTCCATCCCGCAGGCACATCCCACATTGCTAATCTGGTCGACCCGTCCCTGGGGAGACCGATCATTCTCGCCCCAGACAGTACCGGCGATGCGGCGACGAACGCATCCATTCTGATCCTCGATGCCTGCAGCCAGGGCGTACTGAACCGGCAAGTCGCCAGCATCCCCGATCCTGAGACTGTTCTTTGGGTGGGCTCTCCTGGTCTCGCCATCGCGCTGGCATCGCTGCTTCCTGCCGTGCCGGACGGGCGTCCGGTAACGCGCAAAGCCGCCGGGCGGGTGGTGATCGTCGCAGGAAGCGCCAATCCGGTGACGCGCGCCCAATGCGAGACCTTGCAGGTACAAGGCGTTCCCGTCGTCAGCAACCTGGTCGACGCTCCCGGCGACGCCCGTGTGATTTGTCTTCGGGCACCGCTGCAACGGCAGGAGAATGCCAGCGCGGTGACGACGAACCTCGCCGCACAAGCAGCCGCAGCGGTCGCCCGGCGCGACTATGACGCGGTGATCGCCACCGGCGGCGAGACGATGGCGGCGATCCTCGACCGCCTCGGCATCAGCCGTTTCTGTCTCACCCGCGAGCTGGAGCCCGGCTTTCCGGTCGGCCGCGCCGAACGGGCGGACGGAACGCCGCTCACCATCGCCATGAAGGCGGGAGGCTTCGGCTCACCCTCTGCACTCCTTGATGCCGCCCGCGACCTGCTGGCAAACCGCTTCCCTGAAAGGCTGATTCATGACCGCCCATGACGCTCCTCTCGCCGTGACCATGGGTGACCCCTCCGGCATCGGCCCCGAGATCATTGCAAAAATGTATCTCCGTCGCCCGCACAAGCGACACTGGATCGTCGTCGGTGATCCGCTGGTGATGACCCACGCCCTTTGCGCGCTCGATGCTGATGTGCGGATCCGGCCGATCGCTTCCGTCGATGAGACCGTGCTCGATGACGGAACCCTCAACGTGCTTTGCTCCTCGCAGCTTTCCGCCCTGCCACCGGTCAGCCAGGTTTCGGCCGTCAGTGGACGCGCGGCGTTCGACGCCATCGTTGTCGCGATCGGACTGGCGCGGGACGGCTGGGTGGGCGGCATCGTAACGGCACCGATTCACAAGGAGGCCCTCGCAGCAGCCGGTCTGCACTATCCCGGCCACACCGAAATCCTGGCCGATCATGGCGGGGCTCTCAAGGTCGCCATGATGCTGGCGAACGAGGACATCCGCACGGTTCTCGTCACCATCCATTGTTCGCTGTCCGAGGCGATCCGCAAAGGCGATTTCGCGGCGCAGATGGACGCGATCCGGTTGGCCCATGCCGGTGCGCAGGCGCTTGGCATCTCCCATCCACGCGTCGCCGTCGCCGGCCTCAATCCGCATGCCGGCGAAGGCGGTCTCTTCGGAGACGAGGAAATCCGCATCATCCGGCCGGCAATCGAGGCGGCCCGTGCCGAAGGCATCGACGCCTCCGGCCCATGGCCAGGCGACACCGTGTTCATGCAGGCCCGCAAGGGCCGTTTCGACATCGTGGTCGCCCAGTATCACGACCAGGGTCTCATCCCGGTCAAATATATGGGCCTCGACCATGGCGTGAACGTCACGCTGGGCCTGCCATTCGTGCGCACCAGCCCCGATCACGGCACCGCCTTCGATATCGCAGGGTCTGGCGTTGCCGACCCCTCCAGCCTGGAGGCCGCATTCGACTACGCCCTTAGGCTCAAGGCCTCCCTCCCGAACCAGAAAGCCGACACCCCATGACCCAGTTCGACTTCATCTTCATGCTGACACGTAACGACCGCACCGTGACCGACGCCGCCGTCCACGCCAAAACGGCGCTCCGGGCCGGAATCCGCCACATCGGCTTCAAGGACATCGGCCTGCCGCTCGACGCGCTCGCCGCCCTCGCCCGCCAGATCCGCGGGGGCGGAGCCAGCACTTATCTTGAAGTTGTATCGCTCGACCGCGACAGCGAGATCGCCTCGGTCAAGGCGGCGATCGACCTCGGCGTCGACTATCTTCTCGGTGGCACCCATGCCGAAGACGTGCTGCCGCTGCTGGAAGGGACGCCCATCCGCTACTATCCGTTTCCGGGTCGCATCGTCGGGCATCCGAGCATTTTGGAAGGATCGCAGGCCGAGATCGTCAAAAGCGCGGTCGCGCTCGCCAGCCATCCCGGTGTCGCCGGTCTCGACCTTCTCGCCTACCGTTCGGCAGGCAATGTGCCGTCTCTGATCGACGCTGTGTGCCGGGCCGTGCCCAAGCCCGTTATCGTCGCGGGATCGGTGGACCGGCCGGATCAGATCAACACCATTCGCAACAGTGGCGCAGCGGGGTTTACCGTCGGCACCTCGGCGCTGGACGGCCGGTTCCCGGCAGAGGGCCCCGCACTGGAATTCCAGCTGCGGGCGATCTCGGCGTCCCTCTAACGACATCAAGAGAGCGTGGGAGGTTAGTCCTGGTCAAAATAATCTAATCACAAATTGAACTCAGCACGGCGGCGCTTCGAACGATCGAGGAAGCTCCAGGCCAGAGTTCTCTGCCACTACATCCGATCGCAAGACAGACGCCCAGTCGACGCACCTGCCCGCGCGCCGTCGCAACATCGAGGTCTTTGATGCCACGCCCGATCGTCGAACGGGCCAGACCGGTGATCTCAGACACCGCCGCAAGCCCACAACCCGCAGCACGAGCCTCACTCGCAGCGAATACCCGGCGCCCACGCTCGTCCCGCTTCGAGCCGTCCGCCTTCCACCGCTGCTCGATTCTGCGTCGGTCGATCATGCCCGATCGGTAACCCACAAAGCGACCGAATAGAATCGTAACCTGATGAGTCAAACCGACGCAGACGTCACCAAATCCGATTACAGGCATAGACAGCGCCACCTGCCCCTCTGCGCCTGGCGAAGATGTCGCCTAGAAATAGCCGAGGATCGATTTGACCTCGAGGTACTCCAACATGCCTTCGATGCCATATTCGCGTCCGTTTCCGGACTGCTTGAAACCGCCAAACGGGGCGTGCGGATCCCAGGCCGGGTAGTTGAGATGAACCTGACCGGCGCGAATCCGCGAGGCGACGTCCCTGACGGCGCCCATATCCTCGCCCTGCACATGGGCCCCAAGGCCGTAGACCGTATCGTTGGCGATAGTGACGGCCTCCTCGACTGTGTCGTAGGGGATGATGCACAGAACTGGCCCGAAGACCTCTTCCTGGGCAATGCGCATGCCTGTGCGCACGTCGGAAAAGATGGTCGGCTTCACGTAGAACCCGACGCTCATTTCGTCCGCGCGACCCGACCCGCCGGTGAGGAGCCTGGCGCCCTCCGAAATGCCGACGCCGATCATGGTTTGGATGCGGTCGAACTGGGAACGGTTGGCGATTGCACCGTGAGTGGTGGCTTCTGAAAGCGGATCACCGACGATGATCTGGGCCGCGGCCCTCTTGGCGATTGCCTCGATCTCGGGCAGCCGCGAGCGCGGCACGATCATACGCGTCGGCGCGCTGCATGACTGGCCGAGATTGCGGAAGGCGGCGGCTACGCCCAGCGAAACGGCGCGATCGAAATCGGCGTCGGGCAAAATCACGTTCGGCGACTTGCCGCCGAGCTCCTGTCCGACGCGCTTGACCGTCGGCGCGGCGGCCTGGGCCACCGCGATGCCGGCACGGGTGGAGCCGGTAATGGAGATCATGTCGACATCCGCGTGCGAGGCGAGACCCATACCCACGCCTGGGCCGTCACCATTGACGAGGTTGAAGACACCGGCAGGGAAGCCGGCTTCCTCAATCGCCTCGGCGAACAGAAGGGCGTCCAAAGGAGAGAGCTCGCTTGGCTTCAGCACGACCGTGCAGCCTGCGGCCAGCGCCGGCGCAACCTTGGCGGTGATCTGGTAGAGTGGCCAGTTCCAGGGCGTGATCAGGGCGCAGACACCGATCGGCTCGTGGGTGACGGCGCTGTGGCCGCGCTGCTCGACGAAGGGGAAGGTTTTCAGGACATCGCGAGCGACCTGCACATGGGCGATCGCCAGCGGCACCTGCGCGGTGCGCGCATATCCGATCGCCGCGCCCATTTCGAGGCTCAAGCATTGCGCAAGCAGTTCATTGCGCGCTTCGAGCAGCGCCTGCAGGCGATCAAGCAAGCCCGCGCGGTATTCCGGCCTGGTACGGCTCCAGGTGGCGAACGCCCGGCGGGCCGCTGAAACGGCCGCGTCCACATCCCAGCTGTTTCCGAGCGGAAACCGTGTCACGACCTCTTCGGTGGCGGGATTCACGACGACGCCCTCGGCGGTGCCCTTCGGCTCGACCCATTGACCGTCGATGAAGAACTTGTCCAGGCGGCCATTGCGGGACAGGTGTTCGAGGGGCGAAATCATGTGACAAGGTCCTTCATGCGGTAATAAGCGCCGAGGATCGGCAGGAACCAGGGTCGCCCGAAATAACCAGGGATCGCCGGCCAATCGAAATCCTTCCAGGGGTTCAGGTCGGGACGCCCGTTCATGACATCGGCCATGATGCTGCCCATCAGCGTCGACATCTGGGTGCCGTGGCCGCTATAGCCCATCGAGTAGTAGATTCCGTTGCGCTCTCCGGCGCGCGGCAGCCGGTCGCGCGTCATGTCGACCATACCGCCCCAGCAGTAGTCGATCCGGGTGTCGGCCAGTTCCGGATAGACCTCGACCATCGCCGCTTTCAGGATCCGGCCGCTCTTTTCGTCGGATTGCGGATTGGACACCGCAAACCGGGCCCGCCCGCCGAACAGCATGCGATTGTCCGGGGTCAGCCGCCAGTAGACGACGAGGTTACGCGTGTCGACGACATTGCGGCGGGTCGGCATGAGGCGCTGAAGCTGCCCAGGCGACAGCGGTTCCGTCACGACCAAAAAGGCGCCGACCGGCACGATCCGGCGGCGGATCCATCCGAGCGGACCGACCTTGGAAATGCCGCTCGCCAGCAGAACCTGCCGCGCAACGATCTTGCCCCTTGGGGTCTCGACCTCATGCCCGTCGGCGATCTTGCGCAAAGCCATGACGGGCGCGCGTTCATAGACCTCCGCGCCACGTCGTGCGGCGGCGGTCGCCAGCCCCCGGACGAACCGGCCGACATGCATGCTGGCACTCTTGGGAAAGAGCAGCCCGCCATAGTAGCGGTTGGTGCCGACTTCGTCTCGCAGGTCGGCGCGCGCGATCATCCTCGTTCCGGGATCGACATTGGCCGCCAAGAGTTCCTGGCTGCGCGCCAGCACGTCGTAGTGCTCGAGCTTGGCGGCAAGCTTGAGCTTGCCGACGCGGGAGAAGCTGCAGTCGATCTTTTCTTCCTGCACCAACCGCTCGACCATATCGACGCCGGCGTCGAAAGCCTTGTAGAGCGCGTTTGCGGCCGGCTTGCCGTGCTTGCCGGCCATGATTGCATAGTTCTGGGCAAAACCGTTGTTGCACATCCCGCCATTGCGGCCGGATGCGGCGTTGCCTATGGTTTCGGCCTCCAACAGTGCAACCCTGGCGCCCTTCTTGGCAAGGGCCAGTGCCGCGGAAGATCCGGTCAGGCCGCCGCCCACAACCGCTACATCGTAGTGGCCTTCGAGCGGTTTGGACGTGCCCTCGTTGAACGGCTGAGAGGTGTCCAGCCAATAAGATGTAAGCTTCATGATTGCACCACCAGTGCGTCAGTTTGCATGGGCGCCATGCAAAGCGTTGCGATTGGAGCCCCTACCATCCGCGGATCCGCTCCCAACGCGCTTCGATCCTGGGACTGTCCCCGTCGACGACGGCGTAGAGGTGATGCTGGGCGGCCATCGCGCAGGCATGGTTGGGCAGAATCCGGACCCGAGCCCCGAGCGGCAAATCGGGCATGGACTTTCCAGAACCGGCACGAATGGCGAGGATACCGTGTTCCTGGCTGGCCTGCGCCACGATCACATCTTCGAGCACCCGCCCCTTTTCGTCGCAGACCACGCCGTAACCCTGGTCGATCTGCTGGTTTGCGGTTCCCCGGTCGCGTGAAAGCGCCATCCACCCGGCGTCGACCAGCACCCATCCCTTTTCCGGCTTGGACCCGATCACCGTGGCCAACACGGAAATTGCGATATCGTCGAGACCGCAGACCCCTACCCCGTGCTGGACGAGGTCAAAGAACATGTAGACCCCGGCGCGCAGCTCCGTGACGCCTTCGAGGTTCTCGGCGAAGTGCGCCGTCGGCGTCGAGCCGAGGCTGACGATCGGGCAGGCATGGCCGTGGGCGCGCAAAGTTTCGGCGGCGCGCACGGTGGCCGAACGCTCGTCCTCGGCTGCCTTGACCAGCGCATCGGGCGTGCTCAAGCCATAGGACTCGCCGGCATGGGCGAGGACGCCGACCAGGTTGGCGCCCGCTGCGACGACCCTGTTGGCCACCTCGAGCAGCTTGGGATCGTCCGGCTTCAATCCACCGCGATGGTCATCGCAGTCCAGTTCGATGAAGACGGACGGCGTCACGCCGGTGACTTCGCGTACACCGGCCAGGGCGTCGGCCTGCTCCACGGAATCGAGCAACAGCTTCACATCAGCGCCGGTACGGCGATAAAGCTCCATGGCGCGGACGGCCGAAGCCGGCGACATGCCGACTGCGTAGGTGATGTCTCGAAAGCCGTGGCCGGCGAAATACTCCGCCTCGGCGATAGTCGAGACCGTGATCGGACCGGGTTCGCGGGGGAACACATGTCGGGCGACGTCGATGCTTTTGGCCGTCTTCATATGCGGGCGCAGCACCACGCCAAGCTTTCTGGCATGCTCGGCCAGACGCTGGATGTTGCGCTCGAGCCGCTTCCGGTCCAAAAGCAGCGACGGGGTGATGAGGGCATCGATCGTTTGGGCCGCCTCACGCATCTTTACATTCGTATCCATCGCTCCCCTACCTCATTCCTTAACCGAACGACTGATTTGCCAAGGTATACATGCGGGCCGTCCCGTCGGAGACGGGCCGTCGCCCCTTGACCATCGCGATCACAGCACCGACACGGGCGAGGCCCAGGCTATCCAGCCAGTCGCCCAATCCGTGTTCGGCATAGACGTCGATGCGCACGAATTGGCCGTGAAGCGTCGCAAGCTGCGCCAGGATCAGGAGCCGCGCGTCCTGCGCGCTTTCGGCTGCAACAGGGCCGACCACGTAGCCGCGGCCGAACCGCCTGGCGATGGCGTAGCCTGCAATACGCCCCGCGCGTTCGATGACCGAAACATTGCCAGCATCAGCGAGCGCAGCCACCATCGACGGCCGGGGCATGCCTGTCGCCCGCTCGTCAAAAGCCTGGATCGCCGCGAGGTCGGAGACCGTCGCCTGACGGATGTCGTCGCGCGCACCCTGCGTCACGGCAACGGTCAGCGGGCCCTGGTGCTGAATCACCGTGCCCCAGGCATTGAAGCCGCGTCGCTTGTAGAGCGCGAGCCCCTCTTGCGTCGAATTGAGCAGCACGTTGCGCCCGTCCGTGGCCTGAAGCAACCCGTCAAAAAGCCGGGAGCCGTTGCCGCCGCCTTGCGCGGAGCCAGTGACTATGATCATCCCGGCAGTGGCATAGGCCTGTCCGTAATTCCAGGACATGGCAGTGCCGATCACCTGTCCTGCCCGCTCGAGGACCAGCCCATTGCCGACCTTCACGGCAAATTCCCAGTCCTCCTGGCGATAAGGCCAGCCCATCTCCTGCGACAGCTTCAGCGCGCCCGGCACATGGCGGGTCTCGAATTTCATCAGCTCGGTCGGGGCGCTGACGCTATCCCTGTCATGATCAACGGCCATAGGTGCAACGCTGTCGCTTGATCCAAAGTCACATTTGTAGTCGGACCTTAGAGTGGCGACCGGCGGGCAGATTTCGCTGCTGTTATGCCCCTTCAATTCAGCGGGATCATTCGTTTTGAGCCGTCCGTCGGCATGCCATATGGCGCAAATCGGGCGAGGAACGCGGCAAGACCACTCGGGCGTCGTCAGGCGAGGTGCAATGCAGACCTCAGCGGCATC
This sequence comes from Mesorhizobium sp. WSM4846, assembly GCF_055811415.1. Lineage (NCBI taxonomy): Bacteria > Pseudomonadati > Pseudomonadota > Alphaproteobacteria > Hyphomicrobiales > Phyllobacteriaceae > Mesorhizobium > Mesorhizobium sp. WSM4846. Next base: position 1,729 of record NZ_JBVVPZ010000017.1, on the reverse strand, counting down.
TTTCGGTCGCAGCCTGCCACTCGCCTGACCAACCTCAATGCAATTTGAGACGCGGACGGACAACTCGGTTGACATGGCCGACCAGGATAAGAGCCAGGCCCTTGATCCAGCCATGTATGGCCACCAGGTGCATGCGGTACAAAGACACGTAGATCATCCTGGCGAGGCGCCCTTCGATCGCCATCCGCCCTCCGACGAGATTTCCCATCAAGCTGCCGACGGTGGAAAACCGGCTCAACGACACGAGCGAGCCCTTGTCCCGATAGACAAATGCTTCCGGCGTTTCCCCGGCAATCAAGTGAAGAATGTTGCGATAAGCGGTCGATGCCATCTGGTGGGCGGCCTGAGCGCGTGGCGGCACCGGGCCGCCCGCCCCTTCCGGCTTGAAAAAGCAGCAATCGCCGATAGCGAAGATGCGCTCGTCCCGGCTCGTTTGGAGGGTGGGAAGGACGACAAGTTGCCTGCTGCGCGCCACCTCAAGTCCGTCGAGCTCTCCCAGAATATTTGCCCCCTGCACTCCTGCAGCCCAGACGCAAATATTGGCGTGTATCTGCTCCCCGGTAGCACACCTCAGTCCCTGTTCCGTTGCTTCGGATACAGCCGTGTTTGCGAGCACCCGGACGCCGAGGGCCTCAAGTTCCTGATGCGCGGCCTTTGCTAAAGCTTCTGGGAGAGCCGGAAGGATCCGCGGCCCGGCCTCTATCAAAGTGACCCTCAGCCGGGTCTCGTCGAAGACTTCCAGGCCATAATGTCTGAGAGATGATGCAGCATTGTAGAGTTCAGCAGCGAGTTCGACGCCTGTCGCGCCGCCACCTACGATAGCTATATCAACAAAAGCGTCGTCGGTTGAATCAGCTGACATTGTCCTGGAAACTCGAAGACAATGATTCAACAACTTCAATCGAAAGCGATCCGCTTGGTGACGGTCTTCGAGGAAAAGGCAATGATCCTTGACTCCGGGAGTGCCGAAGTCGTTTGAAACCGACCCGATTGCGATAACGAGGTAGTCGTATCGGAGCCGATGTCGACCGACCAGTTCCGACCCGTCATCGTCGAATATCGGCGCCACTGTGACCTGCCGCGCGGTGCGATCGATGGCCTCCAGCGACCCGTAGAAGAAGCGGTAGCCCCAACGGTGCCCGTGGCCGCGGTAGCCCACTTCGTCAAGATTTGCGTCGAGTGATCCGGCCGCAACCTCATGGAGCAGCGGCTTCCAGACATGGGTGTGGTTCCGCTCGACAAGAATGATATCGAAATCCTTGCGGCCGAGACGTGCTCCGAGCCGGCGCACGAGTCCAAGACCTCCAGCCCCACCGCCAACGACGACAATTTGGGTCTTCATTCGTGCTTGCCCGGTTTCGTTGAGGGATGCCTCTCAGCACGACTACCCGATGTCAAAGGCGCCAGATGGCAATCAAGTCCTGGATTCGATAGCCCTGAATGATAAAGAAGCGTCATCATCGCCCTCACGAACTCAAAAATCGCGCTATTCCCGGACGTTCATGCCGCGAATGGCGAGCCCTGTAGTCCAGCCCCAAGGCCGCCCTCACCAATCCATGACAACCTTGCCGGAATTGCCGCTCTTCATCGCCTCGAAGCCGGAAATATAGTCGTCCACACCGATGCGGTGCGTGATCAGGCCGCTGACATCCAGCGGACCCTGCACCAGCGCGATCATCTTGTACCAGGTCTCGAACATTTCGCGGCCATAGATGCCCTTGAGATGCAG
>NZ_JBVVPZ010000016.1:49269-120489 GCF_055811415.1 Mesorhizobium sp. WSM4846 | reverse complement strand
GGGCGCCCGCGCCCCCGGGGGGGGCTTTGGCTGGGGGGCCCCCCCGGGGGGGGGGGGGGGGGCCCCGCGGGGCCCGGGGGGGCCGGGGGGGGGGGGCCCCCCCCCGCGTCACGGCGGCGGTCGGCCTTCGAGGCCTTTTCGGCCTCGCGCTTGCCGCGGCGGTCGCCGGCCACGCCGGTGACCAGCGTCTTGTAATCATCGAGGTCGCCGTCAAAAGGATTGACCGTGCCGTCCTTGACCAGCCACAGCCGGTCGGCCGTCGCCTCGAGCAGATGGCGGTCGTGCGAGATCAGGATGACGGCGCCGGGAAACTCGTTCAGCGCATGGATCAACGATTCACGGCTGTCGATATCGAGATGGTTGGTCGGTTCGTCGAGGATGAACAGGTTTGGCCCCTCGAATGCTGACAGGCCCATCAACAGCCGCGCCTTCTCGCCACCCGACAGGTCCTTGGCGGCGGTGTTCATCTTTTCGGTGGTCAGTCCGAACTGGGCGACACGGCCGCGCACCTTCGATTCCGGTGCTTCCGGCATCAGCCGGCGGACATGCTCATAGGCGTTTTCACTCGGTCGGAGATCGTCGAGCTGATGCTGGGCAAAGATCGCCACCTTCAGGCCGGGCGCCACCGTCATGGTGCCGGTCTCCTGCTTCAGGCGGCCGGACAGCAATTTGGCGAAGGTCGACTTGCCGTTGCCGTTGGCGCCGAGCAGCGCGATACGGTCGTCGGCATCGATGCGCAGCGTCATCTTCTTCAGGATCGGCTCACCCTCGACATAGCCGACATTGACGTTGTTAAGCGCAATGATCGGCGAGGCCACAGTCTTCACCGGCTCGGGAAAGGAGAACGGCCGCACGTTGTCGTTCACAATCGCGGCGATCGGCTTCATCTTCTCCAGCGCCTTGATGCGCGACTGCGCCTGTCTCGCCTTGGAAGCCTTGGCGCGGAAGCGCTCGACGAAGGACTCCATGTGCTTGCGCGCGGCTTCCTGCTTGACCCTGCCCTTCTCCTGCAATTCGCGCTGCTCGGTGAATTGGCGCTCGAACTGGTCGTAGCCGCCGCGCCAAAAGGTCAGCTTCTTCTGGTCGAGATGGACGATCGAGTTGACGGCGCGGTTGAGCAGGTCGCGGTCATGCGAGATCAGCAGCACCGTGTGCGGATATTTCGACAGGTAGTTTTCCAGCCACAGCGTGCCTTCGAGGTCGAGATAGTTGGTCGGCTCGTCGAGCAGCAGCAGATCGGGCTCGGCAAACAGCACCGCGGCGAGTGCGACGCGCATGCGCCAGCCGCCGGAGAACGACGAGGCCGGCCGCCGCTGGGCATCGTCGTCGAAGCCGAGGCCGGCGAGGATGGTGGCGGCACGCGACTCGGCCGAATGGGCGTCGATATCGGCCAGCCGCATGTGGATGTCGGCGATGCGGTGCGGATCGGTCGCCGTCGTTTCCTCATCGAGCAACGCGGAGCGTTCTAGGTCGGCCTTGAGCACGATCTCGATCAGCGGCTCCTCGGTGCCTGGAGCCTCCTGCGCCACCTGGCCGATGCGCGTGTTCTTCGGCAGGCTAATCGAGCCGGTCTCGGAGGCGAGGTCGCCGGTGATCGCCTTGAACAAAGTGGTCTTGCCGGTGCCGTTGCGGCCGACAAGCCCTGCCTTGCTGCCGGCCGGCAAAGTCAGCGAGGCATGGTCAAGAAGCAGGCGTCCGGCCATGCGGAGTGAAAGGTCGTTGATGATCAGCATGGCCGCGCTTTTGCACGGGACGTCAGCGCTTCGCAAGACCTCGAGCGGCGGTTGGCCGCATAACGCATCAAAATGGCCGCCAGCGGCAGGTTGCCCGGTGCCGCGGGAGGAGAAAGAAGACGATTGATCCGATCGCCGGCCTCGCCGGATCAAAGGACCAGCTCCGGGCTGGGCCGGGAACCGGCTGCGATAGAGTGGCGCCTGGCGAGCACCGGCTTCTCAGCCGAAAACTGCGCATTTGTCAGTTAATTGCGGTGCAAGGCGGTCGTCTTCGGCTATCGCGTCATGACGCTAAGGCAAGACTCAGCTACGTCTAGGTGTGCGGCGGACCTGATACCCGCCTGGCCGGCGTCATCGCTCCCCTCCCAAGCGGCGCCGGCCATCTTTCCTACAGGCTTCCATCACTGCGCCGGTGGCGTGCCGGGTTGATCATCGCCTGGCGTCGAGTTGGGCGCAGGGTCGACCTGCGGGTTTTGATCGGCGCCGGGAGCCTTTGTCGGTGGAATGTTGTTGTCGCAGGCCGCGACAGTCAGCGCTGCGGCCAAAACGAGCCAGGTCGGGGCCAGCAAAGTTGAGAGCTTGTTCATCGCAACCTCCTGTCACCGGGCAAACGAGACGGTGCCGATTTGGTTGCACGCTCGGGCAAGAGCTTGGGACGTTTTGGAACCCGGGGAACAAAACGAGAGAGGGGAACAAAACGCGGGCTCCTCGGTTGGTCCACACCAATGGAGAAAATCATGATCCGTCTGCTCATAGCCGGGGCCGCCGTCTATGTGGCCTACCGCATCGTCAGGGAAATCATCGACGAGGTGCCCGACGACTTCGATCCGCTGTTGCTGCCGCCTCCCGATGACGACAAGTCGCTGCCGCGGCAGTCAGCGGCGATGGGCGTCGAGCCGCAGCGCTAGTTTCGGTTCGTCGGTCGGGCGCCAGTAGCATCGAACCCATCGGTCGCACGTACGAAAGCGTTGCGAACAAAGCAGAAACGATGCTTGATGGGCAATGAACCTCGCTGCCCGTGATTCGACCTTCCGGCCTGCCTATCTCGCGAAGCTGAATGCCGAGCAGTGCGTTGCCGTCGAGCATGGCGACGGCAAGGTCGCCGGGCCGCTGCTGGTGATCGCCGGGGCCGGCTCCGGCAAGACCAGCACGCTGGCGCATCGCGTCGCGCATCTGATCGTCAGGGGCGCCGACCCGAGGCGCATCCTTTTGATGACGTTTTCGCGTCGCGCCGCATCGGAATTGGCCAAGCGCGTCGAGCGCATCGTCGGCGAGGTGCTCGGCCGCGACGCTTCCGTCATCACCGATGCTCTCACCTGGGCCGGCACGTTTCACGGCATCGGCGCCAGGCTGCTGCGCGACTATGCGCTGGAGATCGGCCTCGATCCGGCCTTCACCATCCATGACCGCGAGGATTCGGCCGACCTGATGAACCTCGCCCGGCACGAACTCGGCTTCTCGAAAACCGAAGGCCGTTTTCCGACCAAGGGCACGTGCCTGGCGATCTATTCGCGTGCCGTCAACGCGCAGGCGCCGCTCGGCGAAGTTTTGGGTTCGGTGTTTCCCTGGTGCGCGGGATGGGCAGAACAGCTTAAGGCGCTGTTCGCCCGATATGTCGAGGCCAAGCAGGCGCAGAACGTGCTCGATTACGACGACCTGCTGCTCTACTGGGCGCAGATGGCCGGCGAGCCGGAGATATCGGCGCATCTGGGTGGGCGTTTCGACCATGTGCTGGTCGATGAATACCAGGACACCAACCGGCTGCAGGCCTCGATCCTCGCGGCGCTCAAGCCGGACGGATCCGGGCTGACGGTGGTCGGCGACGATGCGCAGTCGATCTATTCGTTTCGCGCCGCCGAAGTGCGCAACATCCTCGACTTTCCAAAACAGTTCGCCCGGCCGGCCGAGATCGTCATGCTGGAGCGCAACTACCGGTCGACCGAGACCATCCTGGCCGCCGCCAATGCGGTGATCGGCGAGGCCTCGGAGCGCTTTACCAAAAACCTCTGGTCGGAGCGCAAATCGACCGAAAAGCCGAAGCTGGTCAGCGTCCGCGACGACGCCGAGCAGGCGGGTTACGTCTGTCAGGCGATCCTGACCGAGCGCGAGGCCGGCACGGCGCTGAAGGCGCAGGCCGTGCTGTTTCGCGCCTCGCACCACAGCGGGCCGCTGGAGATCGAGTTGACGCGCCGCAACATCCCGTTCGTCAAGTTCGGCGGACTGAAGTTCCTCGACGCCGCCCATGTCAAGGACGTGCTGGCGGTGCTGCGCTTCGCCGAGAACCCGCGCGACCGCGTCGCCGGTTTTCGCGTGCTGCAGCTTTTGCCCGGCATCGGCCCTTCGGCGGCTTCGCAGATCGTCGACACCATGGCGACGTCGCTCGACGAAGCGATGGGGCTGGCGCGCTACCGCCCGCCGCAACGCGCCGCCGACGACTGGCCGGGCTTCGTCGCGCTGTTCTCGCAGCTTCGTGCCGGGTCGGGAAAATGGCCTGTTGACCTCGAACAGGTCAGGCTCTGGTATGAGCCGCATCTCGACCGTATCCACGAGGACGCAACGACACGCCGGGCCGATATTCTGCAGCTCGAACAGATCGCCTCGGGCTATGCCTCGCGCGAGCGTTTCCTCACCGAGCTGACCCTCGATCCGCCGGATGCAACCAGCGAGGAGGCTGGGCCGCCGCATCGCGACGAGGACTATCTGATCCTGTCGACCATCCATTCGGCCAAGGGCCAGGAATGGAAGAACGTCTTCGTGCTCAACACCGTCGACGGCTGCATCCCGATCGATCTCGCCGTCGGCTCGAAGGAGGATATCGACGAGGAGCGCCGCCTGCTCTACGTGGCGATGACGCGGGCCAAGGACGGCCTGCACCTGGTCATGCCGCAGCGCTTTTTCGTCCACGGCCAGGCGGCGCGCGGCGATCGCCATGTTTACGCCTCGCGCACCCGCTTCATCCCGGCTTCGATCCTCGGCGCCTTCGAACAGACATCGTGGGCGAGCGTCCAGGCCAAGGATGATCCGCGCCGCCAGCCGCAAGTGCGCGTCGACCTTGGCGCCCGCATGCGCGACATGTGGAAATAGGCCACTCTTCGGCACGACGCTCGTGCCACGGAGCCTGGTGGCGAAAATCAAATTTCGGCAACATGGAACCTGATGCCGCGATCCGCGTTTCTGGGCGTCCTACCCCCGGTCGCAGAGCGGGTTCGCCCGTCACCTCCGCCCAATTCGAGAGGCCAGAATGCACGATAAGACATTTTTCACCCCGGTCGCCGTAACCGTCGGCGCCGGCCATAAGCGCATGATCGCTTCGCTGTTCGACATGCATGAGTTCCTGACCGAGTTTCCGCCATCGCGGCGACGCCTGAGCTATGGCGCGGCGGTGAAGGCCTGCCAGGCGGCACGCGCCGGCGAGATCTCGCCCGAGGCCGCGCGCGATGCCCTGATTACCTTCGCAGTTTCGGCAGGCATTCTCTGGCCCTCGGCTCAGCCGTCAGTCTCGGTCAAGCCGGCCGCCCGCGGCCAGGGCGGATACGCCGCCTGACTGGCCAAGCCTCTTTTGCGACTGTGGCCCGCCGAAGATGCTGTTCGTCTTCGACGGGTTTCCTGTCAATTCGATCCGGATGATCCGATATCATGCGTAGGCGCGGCCCTCTTCGCTGCGCTGGAACAGCGTCAGGTCGAGCGGCACCGAAGGCCGCCCGAGAATGGTCAGGATCGCGTGCGCCTGGCCGCGGTGATGGGTCTGGTGATTGAAGAAATGATCAAGCGCCGGCGCCAATCGCTGCGAGACGGTGCGCATGTCGGAGACGGTCATGTAGGAGAAGCGGCCGGACAAAGCCTTGTCGCTTGACGCCCCAACCCAGTCGACGATCCTTCTGTCTTCGGCCTCGCGCGCCAGCCGCAAGCCCGGCAGGGCGCGGTGCAGGATCGTGTCGAGCCTGGCCGGCGCGTCGCCCTCGCCGGTAAAGCGCCTCATCCAGATACGATCGGCAGTCAGGACATGGTTGAGCGTCCCCATCATCGAGCCGAAGAAGACCCCGACGTTGCGGTGAAAATCTTCCTCGTCGAGATCGGCGGCGGCATCGTAGATGCGGCTATTGGCCCATTGATTGTAGGCCGCAAACATCATGAAGTGTTGTTTCATCGTTTTCTCCGGCCCGCGAGACCCCGTTTCGGGTGCTTACCGCAAGGCCCGAACGTCGCTCTAGTAGACCGCAGGGAAGCTGCCGCCAATGACCATTCTGCTCTATGATCTCGTCGGACGCGATGGCGCCCGTCCGTTCAGCCCGCATTGCTGGAAGGCGACGATGGCGCTTGCCCACAAGGGCCTCGATATCTCAACCGTGCCGACACGCTTTCTCGAAGTGCCCACCGTTGAAGGCGGCGTTTCAAAACTCGTTCCGGTGATCCGCGACGGCGAGAAGGTGGTCGCCGATTCTTTCGCCATCGCGCTCTATCTCGACGAGGCCTATCCAGAGCGACCGACCTTGTTTTGCGGCGACGGCGGCAAGGCGATGGCGCGCTTCGTCGAACGCTGGTCGCAACTGACCATCCACCCCTATGTCACCACTGCGGCGATCATGGACCTGCACGCCATGCAGGACGAGGCCAACGCCGCCTATTTTCGCCAAAACCGCGAGCAGCGCTTCGGCAAGAGACTGGAAGAGGTGGCGGCGGCGCGGGACGCCGGCCTTGGTGCCTTCCGTGCCTCGCTGGAACCATTGCGCTCGATGCTTGCCTTTCAGCCGTTCATCGGCGGCCAAGCACCGCTGTTTGCCGACTACATCGTCTTCGGCGCGCTGCAATGGGCGCGCATCGCCTCACCCTACCGGTTGCTCGAGGACAGCGATGTGGTGGCGCAGTGGTTCGAGCGCTGCCTCGGCCTGCATGATGGCCTCGGCCGCGCGGTGGCGGCGGCTGCCGCCGCGGCATAGGGGAGTAAGGGAGTAGGGCAGTGGGGAGTAAGGAAGTAGCGGCGGCGCGCATTCCTACTCCCCTACTGCCCTACTGCCCTACTTCCCTACTTCCTTACTGCCCTACTCCCTTGGCAAAGACAGTACGAACACCATGACGTCAGACCCGGAATTCCCGGACGATTTTCGCGCCGATCTGGCCAATCTCTTCCTGTGGCGGCGGGATGTCAGGCGATTCAGGCCGACGCCGCTCCCCGAAGGCGCGCTGGAGCGGCTGCTTGACCTCGCCAGCCTTGCGCCCTCAGTCGGGCTGAGCCAGCCTTGGCGTTTCGTCGTGGTCGAGAGTACGGCGTGCCGCAGCGCCGTCAAGGCATGCTTCGAGCGCTGCAATGCGGAGGCGCTCGCGTCGTTCGGCGGCGAACGCGCCGCGCTCTATGCGCGCCTGAAGCTTGCCGGCCTGAACGAGGCGCCTTGTCAATTCGCGGTCTTCGCCGACCGCGGGACGCAACAGGGACATGGGCTCGGCCGCCTGACCATGCCCGCGACCATCGAATATTCGGCGGTGATGGCGATCCATACTTTTTGGCTGGCGGCGCGCGCCGAAGGAATAGGCATGGGCTGGGTCTCGATCCTCGACCCGGCCGAAATGGCGACGATCCTGAACGCGCCGCCGGAGTGGACGCTGATCGGTTACTTCTGCGTCGGCTACCCCTGCGAGAACCACAGCGTGCCGGAACTGGAGCGGGAAGGCTGGGAAGTCCGGCGCGCTTCGATGGTGATAAGGCGGTAGTGCAACGGCAACGCTGCCATCCTCCCTTGCAGGGGAGAATGGATATTAGGATGATTTCGCTGATCGTCGGCGTTGCCGACAAGACACCATGGCAAAGCCAGCCGTGACGGCCTTGATCTGAGGAAGGGCACAAATGTTTCGCTACGACGTGCAGGCCGAGATCTGGGTCTATCCAGGCAAGGGCGGCTGGCATTTCGTGACGCTGCCGCCGGAGCTTGGGGCACGGGTCAAGACGGCAATGGCGGGGATGGCACGACCCTGGGGCTCGCTTGACGTGGAAGCCGTCATCGGCCAGACCAGATGGCGAACATCGCTGTTTCCCGACAAGAAATCCGGCAGCCTGCTGTTGCCGATCAAGACGGCGGTGCGGGTCCGCGAAGGCCTTCGGGCTGGCGACACGGCCAAGCTGACGATCGAGATGAAATTATGACAACATTGGTTTTGGCTGACGGCGACACACTATGCGGCGGCTAAAGCACGTCGGAGACGCGCTTAAGTTCTTGTTTTTATGCATGTCGTTATCGCAAAATCGCTGCGCACTTTTGCGCGACATGCATTAGCGCCAGCCCCTTGGCAAGCCGGCGGGCGGCTTGTATAGAGCCCGCCACCGTGAATTCCACCCTCCATCACAAGGACGACCCCATGGCGCTCGAACGCACCTTTTCCATGATCAAGCCGGACGCAACCCGGCGCAATCTCACCGGCGCCATTACCCAGATACTCGAAGAAGCCGGCCTGCGCGTCGTCGCCTCGCGCCGGGTGTGGATGAGCCGCCGCGAGGCGGAAGGTTTTTATGCTGTGCACAAGGATCGTCCGTTCTTCGGCGAACTGGTCGAGTCGATGTCGTCGGGCCCAACGGTCGTGCAGGTGCTGGAAGGCGAGAACGCCATTGCCAAAAACCGCGACGTGATGGGCGCCACCAACCCGGCCAACGCCGCCGAAGGCACCATCCGCAAAGTGCACGCGCTGTCGATCGGCGAGAATTCCGTGCACGGCTCCGACGCGCCGGAGACCGCCGCGCAGGAGATCAAATACTGGTTCTCGGACACCGAGATCGTCGGCTGAGCCGATAAGTCACCACGTCATATGCAAAAAGGCCGGCGCAATGCCGGCCTTTTTCGTTGCGGCGATCCGGCACCGGACGCCGGGCGCCGACGCCCGCCAACTGCGCATGATGCTCAAAAACCGAAACCGGTTATCAGCTCGCGGCGTTGAAGCGCAGGATGACGCGGTCGTCTTTGTCGACTATGATGAGCTTGCCGGCGTCGACGTGATACGATGCCGCCTTGGCCAGCGCCTCGAACAGCGCCTTTTCCTCGGCCATAGTCTCGGGCGCGCAGGCCTTGAAGGTCGAACCGATGTCACTGATGGCAATCGTCGAACCATCGACTTTGGCGGTGGCGAAGTAGACGTTGCAAGGGCCGCTGCCGCCGGCCTTGCCGGCCTCGTCGATCCTGAACGTCGCCTGCGGTTCGGCGATCACACCGATGCCGTCGATATACTCGATCAGCCAGATCTGCCCGACCACCGGGGCCGACGCCGGCTGCTCGCTCGACGTCACCATCTTCAGCATGATGGTCTGCGGCGCGCCGCTCAGTGGATCGACCTGGTGGCGCATATCGGAGATGAACAACAGCCTGTCGTCGACGGTGATGCGCGCCTGCAGCGCATAGGTCATATGGGGCCGGATCACCTGGGGATCAAAGCTGATCTCGAACTTGATCGGCACCTGGCCGGCCGGCGCCACCTTGCGCTCGCCGATGACAGCGGCCGTCGCGTCGGCCAGCGAGACATCGGCAAGCTGCACGGAAAGCACGGCGTTGGGCGGCAGAGCGATGCGCTCGCGATACATCACCTCGCCCTTCAGGGTCTTCTCGGCAGCGACGGACAACTCAGGCACCACCAGTATACCGACCAGCGGCACGACACCGAAGATGAAGAACTCGGCGGTCCTGCCCAGCATGATCCTGCTCCCCATAATGCGCCAAACTTGTCGGAAGGTCTCGCAGGATTGCGGTGGTTCCGTGGCGCCCCACACGGGCTGTTCACACGGGCGGTGCCTTCCGGCGGCTCGTTGCCCTGTGGTCGGCCTCGTTGGCGTGACGGGCGAAATATTGCTCACGCCGGGTCCCCAGGCGATCACGAAGTCGTGTTCCAAAAAGATGTAACGCAGGGAACCTCCGGACCGAACTAACCATGCGCGCTTGAGGAATGGTGCGCGCAACAACCCAATCGGAGGTGAAATCATGTCAACAAGATCAACCGTGAGCGCGGCCTTCCTGGCCGGCGCCGTTGCCACGGCCCTTGCTTCATTTGCGACGGCCGCGCCGCTGTCCGAGGCAGAGGCCAAGGCAGCGATGGATGCCGGCAAGGAGAAGTGCTTTGGCGTCGCCCTGAAGGGGCAGAACGACTGCGCGGCAGGACCAGGCACCACCTGCCAAGGCACCTCGACGGTCGATTACCAGGGCAACGCCTGGAAGTTCGTCGACGGCGGCACCTGTACGACGATGGACCTGCCCGGCGACCGCAAGGGCTCGCCAACGGCGCTGACCCGCGACGTCCCGTCCTAAGCACCGCAAGCTGCCCGGAAAGCGGAGATGAAGATGAACGGACTGGCCCCGGCATCCCGCATATCGAAAACCTCGCGCTTTCCGGCGCACCCGATCGCCGGCCTTGCCGGCACCAGTTTCAAGCACGAGCATCTGCACGCGATCCTTGGCGACGGCCCAAAGGACGGCTTCTTCGAGGTCCACGCCGAAAACTACATGGGCGCCGGCGGCCCGCCGCACGATGCACTGGCCAGGATTTGCCGCGACTATCCCGTTTCGCTGCACGGGGTGTGCATGTCGATCGGCGGACCGCGGCCGCTCGACAAAGTGCATCTCGGCCGTTTCAAGGCGCTCGTCGACCGCTATGAGCCGGCGCTCGTTTCCGAGCATCTCGCCTGGTCGACCCACGACACCACCTATTACAACGACCTGCTTCCCCTGCCCTATACGCCGGCAACGGTTTCGCGCGTGGCGGATCACATCAATGAAATGCAAGAGACGATCGGCCGCCCGATCCTGCTCGAGAACCCCTCGACCTACGTCCTTTTCGCGGAATCGACGATGAGCGAGACGGATTTCATCGGCGCGCTGGTGCAGCGCACCGGTTGCGGCCTGCTGCTCGACGTCAACAATGTCTTCGTTTCGGCCACCAACCACGGCTATTCAGCGCTTTCCTACTTCGCGGATTTCCCGCTCGCGCATGTCGGCGAAATCCATCTGGCCGGGCACGCCGAGCAGGAGGATGACGAAGGCGACCTGCTGCTCATCGACAGCCATGACGGTCCGGTCGCCGACGCGGTCTGGAAGCTCTTCGATATCGTCATCGGCCGATGCGGACTGCTGCCGACGCTGATCGAGTGGGACAGCAACATTCCCGACTGGCCGGTGCTCAAGGCGGAGGCCGCCGCCGCCCAAGCGATTCTCGACCATCACGCCGACAGCCACCATGTGTTCGGAAAAGCCCATGCCGCAGGATGAGCTCCAGTCGGGCGATCTTGGCCACCGGTTTGACTATGCCGCGGCATTCACCGCCGGTTTGCTCGATCCTGACCGTGCCCCGCCTGACGCCGTCTCTGGGCCGAACGGCAAGGCAGCGGTCAAACGATACGCCGTCTACCGCAACAACGTCGCGGTCAGCCTGATCGATTCGCTGGTCGCCAGCTTTCCAGCGACGCTGCGCATCACCGGCCCGGACTTCTTTCGGGCGATGGCGCGATTCCATGTCCGCGAAACGCCACCCACCTCGCCGCTTCTATTCGAATACGGCCGCGACTTTCCCGATTTCATCGAACGTTACGAATACGCGCGGCCGATGCCATGGCTGGCTGACGTGGCGCGCCTGGAGCGGGCCTGGCTCGACGCCTATCATGCCGCCGACGCGGAACCGCTGGCTTGCGTAGCACTGGCCTCGATCCCGCCCGAACGGCTGGCCGATACCGTGTTCGTACGGCACCCGGCAACGCATGCCATTCGCTCGCGCTATCCGGTCGTGACGATCTTTGCGGCGAACCGGCGCGACGGCCCCGTCGGGCGGATCGAGGCGGACGGCCCTGAAGATGCGCTGGTCACGCGGCCCGGGCTCGAAGTGTTTGTTCGCCATCTGCCGCCCGGCGGCGCAGCTTTTCTGGATCGTCTGATGGCGGGCGAGCCGCTCGGAGCGGCGGCCGCGGCAGCATTTGCGGAAACTGCCGAATTCGACCTTGCCGCCAACATTGCCGGCCTGCTGCAAGCAGGCGCCTTCACAGCGGCAGACCAGGGAGGGTGAGCATGACGAACCATGGATGGAACGCCAGCACCGAGCCGCGAGGGGCTGCCACCCTCGTCGAGAGGGTGAATGCCGCGCTGCGCACGAGTGCCACACCGTCGCTGACGCAACTCGTCCTGCGCTGCGCGCTCGCTGTCCCGTTCTGGCGGTCCGGCGTCAACAAATGGGACGGTTTTTTACAGCTGAACGAGGTCGCCGTGCTGCTTTTCAGCTCGGAGCTCAAGCTGCATCTGCCCGGCGGCCCTTACGATTTTCCTGCGCCTGGGCTGGTGGCGTTCGCCTCAGGGTCGGCGGAAATCCTGCTGCCAATTCTTCTCGTTCTCGGCCTGGCGACACGCCTTGCGGCATTCGGCCTGCTCGTGATGACGCTGGTCATACAACTCACCGTGCCGGACGGCTGGCCGCTGCACATCACCTGGGCGGCGATGGCGCTCGGCATCATGGCGTGGGGACCCGGCCGGATTGCGCTCGATCACTGGATCGGCACTGACAAGGCTGATGGGAGGCCGAGGGGTGATCGGGGTTGATGTGAACCTCGCCCTCCAGCGGTGACGCGAAGCATCAATTTCGTTTCGGCACGGCCCGCTTCCAGCGGCTTGCGGCCTCGTCGTCAGCCTCCTTGGCATCGACCCAGCCGCCTTCCGAGCCGTCGGTGTGATGTTCCTTCTTCCATAACGGCGCGCGCGATTTGAGATAATCCATGAGGAAGTTCGCCGCCTCGAACGCCGCCTGCCGATGCGCGGAGGCAGCGACCACCAGCACGATGGCCTCACCGGGCGCGATCCTGCCGTGGCGATGGATGGCGGTGAGCCCCTGCAGCGGCCAGCGCTGAACCGCCTCGGCGGCGATGCGGCCGATCTCGGCCTCGGCCATGCCGGGATAATGTTCGAGCTCGAGTGCCGCGAGCCTGCCTGCCTCGTCGCGGCAGAGACCTGAGAAAGTTACCACGGCGCCGATGTCGGCGCGGCCTTGCGTCATCCTGGCGATCTCGGCGGCGACATCGAAATCCTCCGCCTGGATGCGCACCGTCGGCACCACCGCGCCGGGCATTTCAGCCACCGGTCATCGGCGGGAACAGCGCGATCTCGCGCGCACCTGATATCTTCTCGCGGTGCTCGACATGTTCCTGGTTGATGGCGACGCGGATCACGTCAGGATATTGCAGCGCGTGCTCGTACTCCTCGCCGCGCGATTTCAGCCAGCGCAGCAGGTCGGCCACCGTCTCGATGCCGGCGGGCAATTCGACGTCCTCTTGCGGCTTGCCGATCCGCTCGCGCACCCAGGCGAAATAAATGAGCCTCGTCGACATGCTACTCGTCCATGATGTGCTTGAGGCCGGCGCGGAAATAGTCGTAGCCGGTGTAAAGCGTCACCAGCGCGGCGATCCACAACAGCACCAGCCCGACCTGCGTGGTCAGCGGGAAGATCTTGTCGCCGGCAGGTCCTGCGAGCAGGAAGGCGATGGCAATCATCTGGATGGTGGTCTTCCACTTCGCCAGTTGCGTCACCGGTACCGAGACCTTCAGCGCCGCCAGATATTCGCGCAGGCCCGAGACCAGGATCTCGCGGCACAGGATGATGATTGCCGCCCACAGCGACCAGCCGGCGATGCCGGCATGCCTATCGGTATCGGCCGCCAGCAGCAGCAGGCATGTGGCGACCAGCAACTTGTCGGCGATCGGATCGAGCATCTTGCCGATATTCGAGGTCTGCTGCCAGGCGCGCGCCAGATAGCCGTCGAAATAATCGGTGATCGAGGCGAGCAGGAAAATGACCAACGCCGACCAGCGGGCGAAGTCGCTCGACTTCAGATGGCCTTCGAGAAAAAAACACAGCACAACCAGCGGCACCGCTAGGATGCGGACGTAAGTGAGCATGTTGGGCAGGTTGAATGCGCGCTGGGCCATTTCTTTGGAACTCTTTCTACCTGCCTACTCAAATCAGAAGCGAATGTGGGGGGTCAACAGATGATAGTCGATGGACCAGCCGAAAATAGCCGAATCATCAGCTCTCGTGAAAATGGTTGTAGACCAGCTTGGCGACCTGCTCGGAAATGCCATCGACCTTGACCAGATCCTCGATCGCGGCGCGGCTGACCGCCTTGGCGGTGCCGAAATGCATGAGCAGCGCGCGCTTGCGACCGGGACCGATGCCGCTGATCTCGTCAAGCGGGCTCTTGACCATCTCCTTCTTGCGGCGGGCGCGGTGGGAGCCGATGGCGAAACGGTGGACCTCGTCGCGCAGCCGCTGAACGAAATAGAGCACGGGGTCGCGTACGGGGAGTGAAAACGGTGGCTTGCCCCTGACGAAGAAGCGTTCGCGGCCGGCGTCACGGTCCTGGCCCTTGGCGATGCCGATGGCCTGGACGCGGTCCTCGATGCCGAGGTCGGCGAGGATTTGTCGTACCGCCGTCATCTGGCCCTGGCCGCCATCGATGAGGATGACGTCTGGCCAGGCCGGGAAGCCGCCTGCATCCTCGATATCGTCGCCCTGTTCGGCCAGGATGTCATCCGCCGCCTGTTCGCTCCACGGCACATCGCTATGTTCCTTCAGGAGGCGGGAGAAACGCCGCTCCATCACCTCGCGCATCATGCCGAAATCGTCTCCCGGCGTGATCTCGGTCGAGCGGATGTTGAATTTTCGGTACTGGTTCTTCACGAAGCCTTCCGGCCCGGCGACCACCATGGCGCCGACGGCGTTGGTGCCCATGATGTGGGAGTTGTCGTAGACCTCGATGCGCACCGGCGGTTTTTTCAGGCCGAAAGTCTCGGCGAAACCGGTGAGCAGCCGCCCTTGCGTTGAGGTCTCGGCCAGCCGGCGGCCGAGCGCCTCACGGGCATTCTGCAGGGCGTTGTCGGTCAGGTCCTTCTTCTCGCCGCGCTGCGGCACCGAGATCACCACCTTGCGACCCGCGCGGGTGGAGAGCGCCTCAGCCAGCAATTCCTGGTCCTCGACGCCATGCGACAACAGGATGGTGCGCGGCGTCGGCTTGTCGTCATAGAATTGCGCCAGGAACGAGCCCAGCACCTCGGCCGCCTCCATCGCCGGATCGGCCTTGGGGAAATAGGCGCGGTTGCCCCAGTTCTGGCCGGTGCGGAAGAAGAACACCTGGATGCAGACCTGGCCGCCTTCCTGATGGATGGCGAAGACATCGGCCTCGTCGACGGTCTGCGGGTTGATGCCCTGATGGCTCTGCACATGCGACAATGCCGCCAGCCGGTCGCGATAGATGGCGGCGCGCTCGAAATCGAGATTCTCCGCGGCCTGCTGCATGGCGGCGGAGATGTCGGTCTTAACCTTCTGGCTGCGGCCGGACAGGAAGTCCTTCGCCTCGGCGACCAGCCTGGCATAGTCACTATGCGAGATTTCGCCGGTGCACGGGCCGGCGCATCGCTTGATCTGGAACAGCAGGCACGGCCGGGTGCGGTTCTCGTAGAAGGAGTTGGTGCAACTCCTGAGCAGGAAGGCGCGCTGCAGCGAGTTGATGGTGCGGCCGACGGCGCCGGCCGAGGCGAAGGGGCCGAAATAGTCGCCCTTGCGCGAGCGCGCGCCGCGATGCTTGTAGATGCCGGGCGAGACATGATCGCCGGTCAAAAGGATGTAGGGAAACGACTTGTCGTCCCGCATCAGCACATTGAAACGCGGCCGCAAGCGCTTGATAAGATTTGCTTCCAGCAGCAGCGCTTCGATCTCGGTGCGGGTGACGACGAACTCCATCGTCGCCGTCTCGCGCACCATGCGGCCGATGCGGCTGGTGTGGAAGCGGCCTTGTGCGTAATTGGTCACCCGCTTCTTCAGGCTGCGCGCCTTGCCGACATAGAGCACGTCGCCTGCGGCATTCATCATGCGGTAGACGCCGGGCGCGTTGGGCAGCCGTTTGACCAGCGTCTGGATGACTTCGGCGCCGACCATGCCGTCGGCATCGCCGGCATGCGGCGTCCAATCGATGGCGGTGAAGGCGACGTCAGGGCCACCGGGACCGGGCGTTGACGGTTCGACGATCTCCTCCGCCACCTCGTCCTCGAGGTCGGCATCAGGGGGCAGGTCGTCGGCGGCGCCGCCGCGTTTGTGTTTCTGGTCCATGGGACTCATTCGACAATGCCTGTCACATCCGGCGTCTGCCATGCAAGGTGCTGGCCGCCGTCGAGCGCGATCATCTGGCCGGTGACCGAGCTTGCGCCCCAGAGATAGCGGATGGTGGCGCCGAATTCAGGCAATTCCGGGCCGCGCTTCAGGATCAGGCCGTCGACCTGCGCGGCAAAGTCGCTGTCTTGCTGACGCGCGCTCTTCAGCGTCGGGCCGGGACCGATGGCATTGACGCGAATGCGGGGTGCTAGCGCCTGCGCCATCATCTGCGTCTGCGTCCACAATGTCGATTTCGACAGCGCATAGGAGAAATAGCGGGGCGTCGGGCGCCAGACGCGCTGGTCGATCATATTGACGATCAGCCCTTCCTCGCCTTCCGGCAGCGCGCGGGCGAATTGTTGCGCCAAAAATGCCGGCGCCTTCACGTGGATGGCGAAGTGACGGTCCCAGGCACGCCAGTCGACGTCCTGAACCGTATCGTCCACGAACAGCGACGCATTGTTGACCAGCAGTGTAACAGGCCCGAGCGCGGCTTCGGCGCGGCCAACGAGGTCCTCGACCGCGGCAATGTCGGTCAGGTCGGCGGCGACCACAGCAGCGCGGCCACCCTGGCCAAAATGACCGCCGTTGATCCGCGCGGCCAATGCTTCCGCCTCGGCCCGTGAGCGGTTGCAATGGATGGCGACGGCAAAACCGTTCGCGGCGAAATCCTCGACGATCGCCTTGCCGATCCGCTGGCCCCCGCCCGTCACCAGCGCCGTTCCAGCGGCCTTGCTCATCCTGTCAATCCTCAATGGGGCTCGATTTTGAGCCTGCCGGCAAAATATGGCCGGCGAAGCGTTAAATGCCGTTCGGACCTTGGGCAGCATTGTGGCAAAGCGGCCGGATCGGTCTTTCGACTGTGGCCGGGACTCGGCCTGCCAGCCGCAATATAGGACTACGGACCCCTTGCTCCAAGCGTCGTTCAGCGCGGCACGGCTAAGCCTCCTGACACCATCTGTTGCGCAGATGCAACGTCAAAGTTCAGCCTTATTCGTGCCAGGTAATGACCCAAGTTCAGGTTCGCTTCAGCCGTATTTTGACACGACATTCGGAACCGTTGAGCGCCAGACCCGTTTTTCCCCCCGGCGGGTTGAGGGCGCTTGTGAAAAGCAAGCCTGTGCCTGTGGCTTAAGGAGTAAAGAACAATGCAAGCCAATCTTAAATTTGCGCGACCGCTGGCGGTGGCGTTCGGGCTCTTCGCCCTCGGCGGAACCGCCTATGCTGCTGACGTCATCGCGGAAGAGCCGCCGGCCCCCGCCCCGATCGCCGAACTTCCGGTCGCTTCCTGGGCCGGTCCCTATGCCGGTGTGAGCGTCGGCTACGGCTTCAGCGGTCACGCCGATGCCGAGGATATCGGCACTGACGTCGACACCGATGGTTTTGTCGGCGGCGTCTTCGGCGGCTATCAGTGGCAGCAAGAGAACTTCGTCTACGGTGCTGAAGCCGATATCGGCTATAGCGGCATCGAGGGCGACGATGGCGGCGTCGAGGCCAAGGGCGGCTTCGAAGGCTCGCTGCGCGCCCGCCTCGGCTACGCCGTCACCCCGGAAATCCTGCTCTACGGCACCGCCGGTGGCGCGCTCAAGAACCAGGAGATCGAAGCGGCCGGCGCCAGCGACGAAAACACCATGCTCGGCTGGACGGCCGGCGTCGGTACCGACATCAAGATCACCGACAATGTGTTCGGCCGTGTCGAGTATCGCTACACCGACTTCGGCGACAAGGACTTTGACGGTATCGGCAAGGTCAAGTCGACCGACAACCGCGTCACCTTCGGCGTCGGTATGAAGTTCTAAAATCGTCCAAGCCACGACACGAAAAAGCCGGGCCTCGTGCCCGGCTTTTTTATGCCCCCTTCTCTGGCAGCCGCTCACGCCGGGACGCAGGGTTTCAGATCGGGAAACTTCTCGTCAAATCGCGCCGCCCAGCGGATCAGCCGATTGCGGCCCTTTTCCCATTTTCCGGGAAAGCGCAGTGAGAGATAGCCAAGGCAGGCGCGCAGCGCCAGCTGGCCGGCGGTGATCTTCTTTGGCAGTTTTGGCGGATTGGCGTTGAGCAGATCGAGCGCGCTGGTGATCTTCGCCCACTGGCGGTCAAGCCACGGCTGATAGACCATATCCTCGGGGCGCGTGCGCCGCTCATAGACCATCGACAGCGCGCAGTCGCAGATGCCGTCGGCCAGTGCCTCAAGCACTTCCGCCTCGAGGCGCTTGTCGGGATTGCGTGGAAACAGCGCGTTCTTCGACATGCGGTTGAGATGCTGGGTAATGGCGCGGCTATCGTGGATCGAGCGGCCGTCGTCGAGCACCAGCACCGGGATCTTGCCGAGTGGATTGGCGTCGATCAGATCAGCCGGTTTGTCTTCGGTTTTTATCGGCACGAGCTCGACGGCGATGCCGGCATAAAGCGCGGCCATGCGCACTTTGGAACTATAGGGCGACGTGGACGCGTAGAGCAGTCTGGGCATGATCGGGTTCCT
Organism: Mesorhizobium sp. WSM4846; assembly: GCF_055811415.1. Lineage (NCBI taxonomy): Bacteria > Pseudomonadati > Pseudomonadota > Alphaproteobacteria > Hyphomicrobiales > Phyllobacteriaceae > Mesorhizobium > Mesorhizobium sp. WSM4846. The sequence goes on along the minus strand of NZ_JBVVPZ010000016.1, from coordinate 102,129 downwards.
GTTTGCCGAGTGAGTACAGAGCATGGACGCGCAAATGACGCTGTAGCACTTTGAATTTGCGTGTGATCCATTTCCGCGACACTGTTGGCCGGACATCCCGACATGATCAACAGCCCACAGGCGGAAAAACCGGGCGCCACGGCGAACGACCGTCCTCTTCCACGATCCGCAGGCAGATGAGCGGTACAAGTTCCAGCCTGAGAGCATCTGAGCAGGTCAGACGGGTTCGACACCGAGCCAACTCGGTCTTGCACCAAGAATTTCTCTCCGGGCACAGAGAAATGCCCCACCGGACTTCGCCGTAAGGCGAAGTCCTGGGAGCTGCGAAAAGCTGTCTTCCCTCCGCCTCTGTTGCCGCCCGAGCACTGACCCTGCGAGCGAGGCGCCTATCCGGCACCCGCCCTCAACCGTCTTCAGCACTGTCCTCCGCGAGCGAAGAAACGCGATTACTTCTTGGCCTTCGCGGTCGCGGCCTTCGCCTTTGGCTTGGCCGCAGGCGCTGCTTTCTTCACCGCTACCGAAGACTTCGCTGCCGCCGCTTTCTTTGCCGGCGCAGCCTTCTTTGCGGGTGCAGTCTTGGCAGGCGCAGCTTTCTTCGCTGCGGGCTTGGCCGCGGCCTTTGCAGCCGGCTTCTTGGCCGGCGCTGCTTTTGCCTTGGCGGGCGCAGCCTTGGCCGGTGCTGCCTTCTTCACTGCCGGTTTTGCCGAAGCCTTCGCAGCCGGCTTCTTGGCGGGCGCTGCTTTTGCCTTGGCCGCGGCGGCCTTCGGCTTGGCAGCAGGTGCTGCTTTCTTCACAGCGGCTGCGGCCTTTGCCGCCACTGCCTTTACTGGTGCTTTCTTTGCCGGTGCCTGCTTTGCCGGTGACTTGGATGCCGGCGCTTTGGATGACTGTTTAGCCATATCATGCCCCTTAGTTGTGCCGACGGCCGTTAATGACCCGGCGCGTAATGCATATCTGACTCGCGCTTGTCTAGCCAGCGAAGCATCAGGATGATTTTCGAAGTTTAAGTTTCGGTTACACGCGACACTACGCTCGTGCTGATTTCGCAAAATGCCGGCGCTGCTCTTCGAGCTTTGCCGACCGTTTGCGACAGACATTCTGCGCGCATGGCCGGAACCAATCCCACCTCAAGGCGCTGAAGCTTAGCAAGCCTTTTTTGTTCATTGATCGTCGACCGACACCACCATGACGGCTGGTTCATCGATCTCATCTTCTTGTTCTAGCAGGCGATCTACACAAGCTGCAAAAGCAAAGCGCGGCAATTCCGCTTGCCATGATTTGTCCACGGTTGACAGATTACTCTATTTGGCAGAGTATTCTGAATCATCTGGAAGAGCGCATGTCATTCGCGCAATATCGGGCGGCGCTGTCCCAGATCAGTGAGACTGAACGCCGGACACCACAGCAGGCCCGATAATGGCTGCCGACGAAATCATCCACCAGAGCGTGCGGCTCAGGATCATGGCGGCGCTGAATTCTCTGGAACGGCGCGAAGCGCTGGAATTCACCCGATTGAAGCTCATCGTCAATGCGACCGACGGCAATCTCGGCTCGCATATCGATACGCTTGCCACGGCGGGCTATGTCGATGTCGAAAAGCTGTTTGTCGGACGTCGACCGCAGACGCGGGTCAGGGCGACGTCAATCGGACGGCGCGCCTTTCGCGGTCACGCCGCTTTCCTTCGCGCCATCCTCGATGAGGCGGAGCAGCCCGGCAAACGCGTTCAGCGCAGGACGCGGCAGCGGCCGTTGTAGACCATCCAGCGGTCGAAGCCCGCGACGCAGAATTCGACATTATCGCCGATCGAGGCAAAGCCCTGCCCTTCCTCGATCAGATACCAGATGTTGCGGGCGTGGCCGTCGGACAGGCTGACTGTGGCGCCGCAATAGCGGCGGCCGATCGGCCAGGTTTCGTTGGCTGGCAGATAGCGATGCTGGTGGATGCCCTGGAAATCGACAATCTCGACGTCGGGCAGATTCGGCACGTGGTGCACCTGGTAGGAGAAGCGGCTGGTGATCTTGTTCAGGACCCAGGCCTCACCGCAAACGCCGCTGTCTTCTTCGGTATAGACGGCAAGGTCGGCTGCCTTTGCTGGCTGGGTGACAGCGAGAGACGTGCCGAGTGGCGTGCAAAGCGCGATCAGTGCGGCAAGGGCGGATTGGGCGAAGCGAGTCATGGCAGCCTCTTTATGGTCGACTGCGCGCACTGTGCGGATTCGCTTGCGCGCGGTCAAGCGGCTGTAGCGACAATGGTTTCCTAGTTCGAAATCGCCTTCAACCAGGACAGGCGCGCGGATAGCTCTGCCGCCCTACGCCGCCAGCCATTCCAGCGTCCAATGCGCCGGTTTTTCAATGACAAGCAATTTGTGCAAAGCCGGCAGCAGCGTGCGCAATTCGCCTTCCAGCGTGAACGGCGGGTTGACCACCACCATGCCGCTGCCGTCGAGGCTGGGCTCGGCCGACGGCGGCCTGATCTCGAAGCCGATGTCGAGCAGCTTAGGGACACCTGACTGCGCCAGCGCCTTGCGGAAGGCGGCGACCGCCTTGCGATCCTTGACCGGGTACCACAACGCATAGACGCCGCCGGGCCAGCGCTTGTGGGCTTTCCGCAGCCCGTCGACGAGGCGGTCGAATTCGCCCTCCTCCTCGAAGGGCGGATCGACCAGCACGAGGCCGCGCTTTTCCTTCGGCGGCAGATGCGCGCCGAGTGCCAGCCAGCCGTCGAGCTCGATCACCCGGGTCTGGAAATCGCCTTGGAACAGCGCCCTCAGCTTCGCGGCGTCCTGGAATTGCAACTCGATCGCCGACAGCCGGTCCTGCTTGCGCATGAGATGACGCGCGATCAGCGGTGAGCCCGGATATTTTTTCACGCCACCTTCAGGATTGAGCGAACGGACAGCTTCCAGATAAGGCGCCAGTAGTGCTGCCGCCGGTGCGTCAAGCGCGGCATCGACCAGTCGGCCGATACCGCCTTGCCATTCACCGGTCTTTTGCGCTTCAGTCGACGACAGGTCGTAGCGGCCGATGCCGGCATGGGTGTCGATGACGCGAAAGGCCTTGTCCTTTTGCTTCAGATATTCGACGAGCCGGCTCAGCACGACATGCTTGACGACATCGGCGAAGTTTCCGGCGTGATAGGCGTGGCGGTAATTCACGATCTAGTTCGAGCCCCTGCCCCAGCGTGGCGGTGGCGGCTGCGAGTTCGGATTTTGCGGCCGGCGGCCGCCGAAACGGAACGCCAACAGCAGCCCGATCAGGCCGGCCGCTATCAGCGAGAAGCCAACCGGCCGCGCCCGGCGATCGATCTCGCCGACGCCGGAACGCAGCACGAGGTCCACCGCCCGCATCTCGATGCCTTCGGCGTCGCCCGGGCCGATGGTGAAGAGGTACGGGCCGGGGCTGACCTTCGCGATCAGGCCGGCTTCGTCGCGAAAGATCTTGTCCGGCAGTTGCGGGCTGACCTGGCGCGGATTTTCCGAATGATTGAATTGCAGCGTCGAGGCGAGCACCGTCCTGCCGCCGGTGGCGGCGGTCAGCGTCAGCACCGTGCGTTGTTGCGAGACGACGATGCGTTCGGTTCTCGCGGTGAGGTCGACCAGCACCCGCACCGCCGCGTCGCGAGCGGCCAGCGGCACCGTCGCCGGCATGAACCGACCCTGCTCGTAGACCCGCCATGTGCCGATCTCATGGCCGGAGAAATTGGTCATCGCCCAGGGATAGACGACGCCGATGCCGATGCCGGCGAGCAGGATCAGAAGAAACAGAAAGCGCATGCGCTCGACTACCTTGCCTGCTTTTGTTTGACCATGATCTCGTCCGAAAATCGGTTCCCACTTTTGCTTCGCCGACATTCGGTTCGGAATCATGGTCTAGCACCGCCTGGCGCGTTCCATCCCGTCCCAAAGCCATGTCGAGGCAGAGGTCAAATGTCGTATCGAATTCGGCGGTCCCAAGATAGACAATAGCATCGGACCCAAAGGTGGGAACCGGTTGTGGGAGAATCCGAATGATCTGAGCGCCCGATAAGGACGATCAGCCTTTCCCCTGCTGGAGGCTCGTTTCCAATGCGCGCATTCCAGTCTCGTCGAACAAATGCAGATGTTGCGGCGGGAAAGCCACCGTCACCGTCGGGCCAGCCGTCAGCGCCGCCCTGTCCAGCGTGAAGACGTTGAATGGCAGGCCATGCAGGCCGAGATGCAGGATGATGCCGAAGCCGGTCGGCTCGATCAAGTCGACCGTCGCCCTCAGGCTACTCTCCGATGCCGGCGACATCTCGACATGCTCCGGCCGGATGCCGAGCGTCACCGCCGCGCCCTCCTCGAGTTGATAGGCTGACGAAAGCCCAATCAGCGTTCCGTCAGGCAATCGCGCGCCGGCCGTGCCTACGCCGATCTCATAGCGCGCCGACAGAAAATTCATCGCCGGCGATCCGATGAAGCCGGCGACGAACAGGTTGGCAGGGCGGTCGTAAAGCTCCAGCGGACTACCGACCTGCTGCACCACGCCCTCATGCATGGCGACGATCCGGTCGGCCAGTGTCATCGCCTCGATCTGGTCGTGGGTGACATAAATCGAGGTCGCGCCGAGATCGCGGTGCAGCTTCTTGATCTCTGCCCGCATCTGCTCACGCAAGCGCGCATCGAGATTGGACAGCGGCTCGTCGAACAGGAATGCCTTGGGCTGTCGCACGATCGCGCGGCCCATCGCCACGCGCTGACGCTGACCGCCCGACAGTGCCTTCGGCCGCCGCGCAAGCAGCGGCTGCAACTCAAGCTTCCTTGCTGCATTGCTGACGGCGGCCGTGATCTTCTCGCGGGCAGCCTTCCGGATGCGCAGGCCGTAGCTCATGTTCTCGGCGACATTCATGTGCGGATAGAGCGCGTAGGACTGGAACACCATGGCGATGTCGCGGTCCTTGGGCGCCCGCTCATTGACGCGCATGCCGTCGATCCGGATCTCACCTTCGGTCACCTCCTCGAGCCCGGCGATCATGCGGAGCAGCGTGCTCTTGCCGCAGCCCGACGGCCCCACCAGCACCACGAACTCGCCGTTCTCTATCGACAGGTCGACGCCATGCAGCACGGAGACGACGCCGAAATTCTTGCGGACGTTGCGGATGTCGATCGATGCCATGGAACCTCACTCAGCCCTTGACCGCGCCGGCCGTCAGGCCCTGGACCAGATAGCGCTGGATGAACAGGAAGAAGAGGCAGGCCGGGATCAGCGCCAGCACGCCGGCCGCCATCATCTGCCCGAAATCGACCGAAAACTTCGACACGAAGGTGAGCAGACCGACCGGAAACGTGGCGGCGCTGTTGCCCGAAATCAGCATCAGCGCGAACAGCAGTTCGCTCCATGCGGCGGTGAATACAAAACCCAGCGTCGCCGCAATGCCGGGCAGCGTCAGCGGCAGGACGATCTGGCGAAACGCCATGAACTGCGTGGCGCCATCGATCTTGGCCGCCTCCTCCAACTCCTTGGGAATGCCGTCGAAAAACGACTGCATCAGGAACGTCGCGAAGGGGATGTTGAAGGCGGCGTAGACGACCACCAGCCCGGTCAGGCTGTTGGTCAGCCCGAGCGGCGAGAGCATCTTGAAGATCGGCGCGACCAGCATCACCAACGGAAACATCTGGGTGAGCAGCATCAGCGCGACCAGCCAGTATTTGCCGCGGAAGGTGAAGCGCGACAGCGCATAGCCGGAGAGAGACGCAAGCAGCGTCACGATCACGGCCGTCGCGCCGGCAACGATCATGCTGTTCCTGAAGAAGACCGGGAACGCGCTGTGGGCCAGCACGAAGCGGAAATGTTCAAAGCTCATCCGCGACGGCCACATCCGGACGCCCTCGGAATAGAGCAAGTCGTTCGGCGTGACCGATACTTTCAACAGCCAGAACAGCGGGAACAGTGCAAAGAGGACGTAGCAAAGGATCGCCAGGCGGTGCAGCGCGGTGCCGAAGGTCGAATAGCTGTTCATCTGGTCATCCCGATCAGGCCCGATCCATCAGGACTTGCCGCAGCATGACGATTAGCATCGAATAGGCGAGCAACAGGACGAGCAGAACCAGCGCAATGGCCGAGGCATAGCCAAAATCCAGGGCCCTGAAGGCTTGCGTGAAGATGTAGCTCGCGACGATCTGCGTGCGGTCGGCTGGCCCGCCGCTGGTCATGACGATGATCAGGTCGGCGAAGTTCGAGATCCAAACGGTGCGCAACAGCACGGTGATCGCAATGGTCGGCGCAAGGAACGGCAAGGTGATCGACGTGAACCGCCTGAATGCCCCGGCGCCGTCGATCGCCGCCGCCTCGTAGAGGTCGCGCGGAATGGCCTGGAGCGCGGCCAGCAGCGTGATGGCGAAGAAGGGAATGCCCCACCAGACGTTGGCGATGATCGGTCCCCACATGGCAAGCTGCGGATTGGAAAGGATGTTGGCTGGCTCATTCATGAGGCCGAGCGCATAAAGCCAATGCGGCAGCGGTCCGATGACGGGGTTGAACAGCCACGCCCAGTTGAGACCGGTGAGGAAAGTCGGCACCGCCCAGGGCAGGAACACCAGCGCCTGCGCTATGGCGCGGCCGGCGAACGGCCGGTCGAGCAACAGCGCCAGGATCAGGCCGAACACGAATTGCAGCAAGACGGACGCGCCGGTCCACCACAGCGTGTTGCGCAGCGCCCGATAGAAATTGTCGTCGTCATAAAGGGTGCGAAAATGATCGAGCCCGACATAGCCGCCAGAGAAGGGATTGAGCAAGTGCACGTCGCGGAAGGCGTAGGATAGGCCTAACACCAGCGGCGCCAGCATGATGGTGACGATCAGAATCAACGCCGGGGCGGTGTAAAGATATGGCTCGGCGTGGCGCGTGATCCGGTCGACCAGCGACCGGTGGCGCGATTCCGGGAACCCGGCGGTGGCGTCAAAAACCATCAGCTAACGCTTTCGCTCCAATTGGCCATCCGCCCAATCGACCATCCTTCCAACCGACCTTGGACGAGAGCCATCGGAGCCACCCGCGATGGGCGGCTCCGATGCCTGGCGTCCGCCGTTTATTTCTTGGCCAGGTATTTCTGCTGCGCCTTGGTCAGATAGTCGGCCCACTGGTTGGCCATTTCCTCTGGCGTGATATCGCCAAGCAGTGCCTGTTGACTGGTCTTGATGACCATCGAGTCCTTGAAGAAGGCGAACTCCTCGAGATAGGTCGGCATAACCGTTGGCACCGCATCCTTGTCCTCGAGTTCAGCGAACCAGCCCTTGAACTGCTCGCTTGCGTAGAAGGGGTCCTTTTCGGCCGACTTGTGGACCGGCAGCGCTCCGGTGCGTTTGTTCCATTCGACATTGCCCTCGGGCCCTTCGAGCGTTTCGATCAGCTTCCAGGAGAGGTCCTTGTTCTGGCTGGCCGCCATCATCGACCAACCGGCATAGCCGATGGTCGGGAACGTCTTGCCGCTCGGCCCCTTCGGCATGGTCGTGACGCCGTAGTCTTCCGGCTTCATCCGCTCGGCTATCGCGATCAGCGCGTCTGGATCCTGATCAAGCATTGCGCAGGTGCCGGTGTAGAATCCCGCGACGATTTCGTTAAAACCCCAGTTGACGCTGTCCTTCGGCGCCAATCCCTTCTTGTACAGATCGACGACCCAGGTCAGTCCCTTGACCCAGCCCTCGCTGTTCATGGTCGAGGTGCCGTCCTCATTGAAGAACTCGTTGGAGCCGGCCATGGTTGCGCCGAACATGATCCAGCCGTTGAGGCCACCCGGCCCGCCGCGCAGGCAGTAGCCATATTTGCCTGGAAGCTTGGATACTTTCTCCGATGCCGCCACGAACTCGTCCATTGTCTTGGGCGGCTCGGTGACACCAGCCTCCTTGAACAGCTTCTTGTTGTAGAACATCGCCCGCAGATAGAAGCCGTAGGGCAGCATGTAGGCGGTGTTGTTCACGTCGCGGCCGAGTTCGAGCGCGCGATCGGTGAGGCCCGAGGTGTGCTCCCATTTGGCAAGATAGGGTTCGAGGCTTTCGAGAAGGCCGTTGTTGGCATAGAGCGACAGCCAGGTGTCCGGCATCTCCATGACGTCGGGGATTTCGCCGGCAGACACCATGGTCGCGAATTTCTGGAACGCCTCGCCCCAAGGCAGCGAGATCACCTCGACCTTGGTGCCCGGGTTGGCCGCCTCGAACTTGGCGACGATCGACTTAAGGGTTTCGGTACGCTCGGGGCTGGTGATCACCTCCACGAGCTTCAGCGTCGTGTCGGCGAGTGCAGCACCCGACATCAGTACGGTGGCGAATGCGGCGATAAGAAGCTTCTTCATTTTCCGTTCCCTTCTTGTCTGGTTGCTTCAGGTCTTTTCTTCGGAAGCGGCGTCGATCGCCGTTTCCAGGTCACTCCACAGCGCCTCGGTTCCCTCGAGGCCGACATGGAGACGCACGGACCGCGGATGGACGCCGAACGCCATCGCGGAATTGGGTTGGGCCTTCTGCTGCAGCACGACCTCGCCGGGCACGATGAGGCTTTCGTGGCCGCCCCACGACACGCCCAGCTTGAACAGTTTGAGGCGGTCGGCAAAGGTGCGGATGTCGATGCCGTCGCGGAAGACAAATGAGAACAGGCCCGACGTGCCGGTGAGCCCCGCGGGAAGCAGGTTGGCCAACCCTGGATGGCAGACCCTCTCAACGATTGGATGATCCCGCAGGCGCCGTGCGATTTCGAGGCCGGAGGCCTGATGCGCGCGCATCCGGATCGGCAGTGTGCGCAAGCCGCGAATCAAGAGCCAGGCATCGAATGGCGACAGCTTGCCGCCGAGATATGGATAGGCTTCGCCGCGGATGCGGCCGATCAATTCCTTCGAGCCCGCGACCACGCCGGCCACCACGTCGCTGTGGCCGCCCAGGTACTTGGATGCGGAGTGGACCACAACGTCGACGCCGAGCGACAGCGGCCGCTGAAAGACCGGGCTGGCCCAGCTGTTATCGATGATGGTCGGGATGCCGCGGGACTTTGCCCGCGCAGCGAGCGCGCCGATGTCATGCGTTTCCATGACCCAGCTGGTGGGGCTTTCCATATAGAACAGCTTGGCGCCAGGCAGCGCGCTCGCGACAGCCGCCTCGTCGCGCCCGTCGACATAGGTCACCTCGATGCGCATGCGCGCGAGCAACGTCCCGAACAGCCGGAACGCGTCCGGGTAGATATGCCTGACCGCGACAATGCGGTCGCCCGGTTCGACGAAACTCAGCACGGCCGATGAGATGGCGGACATGCCGCTTGCAAAGCCGATCGCGTCCTCGGCGCCCTCCAGCTTTGCCAGCATTTCCTCGAACATGCGCACTGTCGGGTTCAGCCCGCGCGTGTAGGTCGGCCGCACTTTTTCGCCGCGGTATGTTTCGAGCATCTCGTCATAATTCGAGAAGGTGAAGAGCGAGGTCTGCACGATCGGCGGGACGACGGCATCGAAGGCGTTGCCCTCGTCATGGGCGGCGATCAGCGAGGCCTGGTCGAAAAAATCTGGGCCATTCATTTCGACATTTCCTCGATATCCTCTTCCACGATCTCCAGGATCTTCAGCGTTTTTCCGCGCGCCAGCTCCGCGTCCCCGGCGACGATGGCATCGAACAGCTCACGGTGATACGGGAACGATCGCCGCGCGAAATCCTGCCGGTCGAAAGGATGGTCCCAGAAGCGCTCGAACGCTTCGCGCATCTGCCCCAGGAGCTGCCGGAAAAGCGGGTTGTGCGTGGCATCATAGACCGCCAGGTGAAAGGCCAGGTCTTCCGGCCCCGACGTGCCGGTGGCGAGATGGACGCGCTCCATCTCGATGAGTTTTTCCTCGATCGTCCGCAGATCGTCGACTGTCCGCCGCCGCGCCGCAACCATGCTTGCCTCGGCCTCGATGCCGCGGCGCACCTCGAGGGTATGCAAGAGACCATCGCGCAGCTCAGCCGTATTGAGCGACAGCGGCAAATGGATCGTGCCGGCGGATATCGGCTTGAGCAGATAGGTGCCGCTGCCTTTGCGGGTCTCGGTGACGCCGAGTGCTTCGAAACGCCCCATCGCCTCGCGAATTGTCGAACGCCCCACGGAAAGCGCGGCCATCAATTCGCGTTCGGTCGGAAGCCGGTCACCGCTCTTCAGCGCAGCGCGCTCGACATAGTCTGCCAGCGCTTCCATGACTTGTTTGCCGCGGTCCAACGGCGGGAGCGTGGCGATTGCCACACGCGTGGCAGGTGCCCCGGGCAGTTCGCCGCGCATTCGCATGGGGTATCTACGCCCAAAATTGGTCTGACATCTTAGCAGTTTTGCGCGCCACCAGGCTTTCGTCAAGTGGCCTCGGCAGTGCAGAGGTTGCATTTCGGCTCACACTCATTGCGGAACCCTGGACGTTGCCGCGTCTTCTGCGACCTTGCAAAAATCAGCTGCAAAACTGTGATTTTAATCAGCGATTTTGCGACAGTCGGTTTCAGCCAAGGTTACCGTTCAGCCTCATTTTGGAGAGAGGCCATCGAGCAGGAAGCCGAGGCCATTCTTGAAAGCGCCGTCCCAATCATTGTCCAACAGCAGACGAGAGCGTTCGATTGTCGGATAACGTTCGCTGAGACGCGTAAGGCGCTGCTGCGCAGCGGCCCTGTCGTCGTCCGAGAGGTCGAAGCTCGCCCGGGTGATGGTGGCGCCCATCACATAGTTCCAGAGCGACCATATCGCAACGTTCACATCTGAGTCCGCAACGCCGGCCCTGGACAAGGTCTTGCTCAGCAGTTCCAAGCGACCGAGGATGTTCGGGCCGAGCGCTCGGCGCGGCAACAGCGATGCCGACCAAGGGTGGCGCAGCATGCTGGCGCGCCAGTCTTCGAGCACATGAACGACTTCTCCGCGCCAGTCTTGAGCTGTTTGCGGCGGTCCGCGATATTCAAGCACCGAGTCGAGCGCCAGATCAAAGACATCCTCTTTGTTGTCGACGTGCCAATATAGGCTCATCACGCCCGAGCCGAGGCGATCGGCCAGCCGACGCATCGTCAATCCGTCGACTCCTTGAGCGTCAAGCAGTTCCACCGCGGTCGCCACGATACGTTCCCGAGAGAGCGGCGGTTCACTGCGCGGCTCCTGCAGGGGCTGGAGCCGCTCATTTGTCCCTCGTTTGCTCCGGCCGCTGCGTTTGGCAGCCATCCGTCTTCCTCGCTGTTCAGAACGTCGATTTTGACCGGCAACGCGAACGAATGTCGATCTGAACGATTGACTCGTACGACGTACCATAAGATGACTCGTACGTCGCACGAGTCATCGTATGGGCGATACGGTTAAAGTTCAATAATGCCGGCCGGGAGGGTACGTTGCTCGCATAGCCAAGAGAAAATCATGTCACGCGCAATCAAGCATCTGCTTATCGAAGGGCTAATCATCATGACCATGGGAGTTCCCACTGCCACGACAGCCAATGAGAAGGATCTCAAGCTGACCATCGTCAATCCACAAAACCTCTACGACCCGTCGCCAAATGGCTACAGCACGGCGGTGATCACGCCGCGCGGAGCCCGGGTGGCCTACATCTCCGGACAGGGCGGGCAAGACGGCACGGGAGCCTTGTCGCCCGACTTCGCTGTCCAGGTTGAGCAGGCCTACACAAATTTGCGCACCGCCCTCGATGCGCTCGGTGCGAAGCCGGATCAGGTCGCCAAGCTAACGGTCTTCGTGGTCGATCACGATATGTCCAAGCTCGAGGTGTTGACCAAGAACGTCAAAAAAATGTTCGGTGAAGCGCTGCCGGCGCAGACCCTGATTCCCGTTCCCAAGCTTGCAATTGACCCCATGCTCTTCGAGGTGGAGGCCGTCGTCATTCTGGAACAGTGGTGCCGCTCGCCTTTCGCAATTGTCATGAGCTTCGCGGAATTACGTATTAAGGATCGCGGTAGGGACGCTCAGCAATGGGCGTTCCTACGGCGATCAGTAATTAGACGCCATCAACAGCAAAACCGGACAACCGGCATTTCCGAGATCATGCCATAATCGGACATTTTGCTGATTTGCCTCCCTGACTGCGCTACAACAAGGCACAGATGGTGCTTAACGGGGTCTGCATGATGCGGGCAATCCGATCCGCCTTGGCAATCGTCCTACTCTCCGTTTCCGCTTTCGGAGCCGATAATTCTCCTGGAGAGGATGCGATTAGGAGCCTCCTTGTCAAACCGAAGACCTGGACGATGTACTTGGAGTTCACGGACGCGGCGATGCCCAGCGACCGAGTCCAGAAGATGACCTGGGAGTACTTTCAGCGTGATCAAAAGGTAATGGGACGCCGGGTCGGCCTCGCATTTGGAGGCTGCGATCTTGAACTCTCGTTGCGAAGCGACGGGTTCAGTTTTCGTTGGTGCCCGCCCCTCGACGCCAGCGGGCCATCACTCGTTTACGATCCAAGTGATCCACAATACCCCTTCAAGGGTCACGGTCCGCAAAAGATCTGGCTCAAGGCAAACGAATGAAAGCGGATGGGCGCGATGGTGGCGCCCGCCACCCTTCCGCTCATGCCGGTACCGGGTTGTTGCCGGCGCCCAGGCCACTGGAATATCGGTGACAGTGCCCTTTGTCCATTTTGCAATCTAATTTGCACAGCCGTCATCGCGCGTAAGCCCGACCGCATCGCCGAGCAAATTGGCAAGGCCGTGAAAAGGGGAAAACGAGGCAGGCGACAAAGAAAAAATAGTGTGCGGATCGAGGAGCCGAATGTTGATGGCTTTGGATGGCGTACGTGCGTTGGTATTCGACGTGTTCGGCACTGTCGTCGATTGGCGCAGCGGCGTGGCGCGCGAAGTTGAGCCGTTCCTGAAGCGGCATGGAGCAGGATCCGCTATTCCTGCCGCTTTCACGGATGCGTGGCGCCGCCGTTACTCCCCAGCAATGGAGGAGGTGCGCAGCGGCCGGCGGCCCTTTACACGGCTCGACGTGCTGCATCGGGAGAATCTGGAAGCCGTTTTGCCAGAATTCGGGATCGACCCGGCCTTGGTGCCGGCGTCCGAGCTGGACGAACTGAACCTGGCATGGCACCGATTGGAGCCATGGCCGGACGTGGTGGCCGGCCTTGCACGGCTCAGGGCCCACTATATCATCGCGCCGCTCTCGAACGGCAACATCGCCCTCATGCTCAACATGGCGAAGCGCAGTCGCATCCCCTGGGATGCGATCCTCGGTGCCGAAGTCGTGCAAGCCTACAAGCCTGCGCCGGAAGCCTATCTTCGCACCGCTGACGTGCTGGCAATGAAGCCGGATGAGATCTGTCTTGTGGCCGCCCACAATGGCGACCTTGCAGCGGCTCGGGCATGCGGATTGCGAACAGCCTTTGTCCCGCGTCCGACCGAGCACGGGGTAGCTCAGGCCACGGATCTGCACCCTGATCAAACCTGGGACTTGGTGGCCAGCGACTTCATTGACTTGGCTGAACGACTTCAGTTTTAGCAACCCCAGGTTGCTGATCGCCCAGGCGGCAGGCTTTACTACGCCTTGCGTTCCCAGCGCCGGTCTGAGGTCTGCTGCCAGTAGGTGACTGCGTGGCCGGCTTCCTTCATCGTCTTCCAGTGCGTGCGCGCCGCCTCGACCTGGGCCGCATCGTGGCCGTCGAACAGGAACACGGCGCGCTCATAACCGGCAAGCTTTGGCGGCACCGCGCCGTCAACCAGGAAGCGTATCTGCGCCTCATTCGGATTGTCATGGCTGGTTGTCAAAAGGATCGGCTGCTCGGCCAGATAGGATTCGCGGTCCGTCGCATGCGCCAGGAAGGAATCGTCCCTGAAGGTCCAAAGATGCTGGTCCAGCGCGTCGCGCCGTTCTTCGGAGCCGGTCTGTACCACGGCGCGCCAACCGCGATCGACACTGCGCTCGAGCAGGCCGGGCAACGCATCCTCCAGAGTCGATTCGGTCAGGTGGTAGAACAGGACGTCGGCCATGATCGCGCCTTGAAAGGCTCACTCCTCGTAGTTGTCGCGAACCAGCCGGTCGAGCAGCCTGACGCCGAAGCCGGAGGCCCATGACTGGTTGATCTCGCTGGACGGCGCGCCCATCGCGGTGCCGGCGATGTCGAGATGCGCCCAGGGTGTATCCCTGACGAAGCGCTGCAGGAACTGCGCCGCGATGATGGCGCCGCCATAGCGGCCGCCGATGTTCTTCATGTCGGCATTTTTCGAATCGATCAGCTTGTCGTATTCGGTGCCGAGCGGCATCCGCCACACGCGTTCCTGCGTCGCCTGCCCGGCGCTCGTCAGCCTGTTCGCCAATTCGTCATTGTTGGAGAACAGCCCGGCATAGTGCTGGCCGAGCGCGACCATGGTGGCGCCGGTCAGTGTCGCCAGATTGACCATGAATTTCGGCTGGAAGCGATCGCTGCAGTACCACAGCGCATCGGCCAGGACGAGGCGGCCTTCGGCGTCGGTGTTGAGCACCTCAATGGTCTGGCCCGACATCGAAGTGACGATGTCGCCGGGGCGCTGCGCATGGCCGTCGACGGCATTTTCCACCAGCCCGATGATGCCGACGACATTGGCCTTGGCCTTGCGCGCGGCCAGCGCGTGCATCAGCCCGGTCACCGCGGCCGCGCCACCCATGTCGCCCTTCATGTCCTCCATGCCGGAGGCCGTCTTTATCGAATTGCCGCCGGTGTCGAAAGTGACGCCTTTGCCGACGAAAGCAATCGGGCTGTCCTTGGCCTTGCCGCCGTTCCATCGCATGACGGCCAGGCGCGCGCCACGCGGCGAGCCTTGTGCGACGCCGAGCAGCGCGCCCATGCCGAGCTTCTTCATCTCCTTCTCGACCAGGATCTCGACCGCGACGCCGAGCGCCTCCAGTTCGTTGACGCGGGCGGCGAATTCCACCGGCCCCAGTATATTGGCCGGTTCGTTGACCAGATCGCGCGCCAGGAGCACCCCGTCGATCACCGCCACCTCGTCGGCGAAGGCCTTTTTCGCCGCCGCCGGATCGGCGGTATGGATGGTCACCTTAACCGGCTTTTTGGGCTCGGCCTTGTTGCCATCGCGCTGGCCGTCGCCATTGTCCTTTTTCGTCTTGTACTTGTCGAAAGCATAGCTGCGCAGGAGAATGCCCGCGGCAAGCTGTGCCGCTCGCCTGCCGCCGACGTCAGCACCCGGCAGATCGAGCATGACCGCCACCTCCGTCGCCTTGCGCAAGGATGCAGCGATGGTGCCGCCAAGCTTGAGCCAGGCATAGTCGTCGAGCGCCGAGACCTTGCCGGCGCCGACCGCCACCAGCCGGTCGAGCGATGTGCCCTCCGGCGCCAGCACTTCGACCAGGCCGGCGAACTTGCCGGAAAAGTCGGCCACCGGAAACGCCCGCTCCAGGGTCTTTGCCGGATCGCAAGCCTTTGCCGCGTCGCCGAGACCGCCATCGTTGGCCGCCAGCATGAAAACGCTGCCTTTTTTGGGCACTGCGAACCTGGCAAAGGCGATCGAAGGTCTCGAAGTCATCATGTCCTGCTTTCGGGAAGGGCGTTGGGTTTTCGGGGGAGTGCCTTGACGAACCAGATATTTGGCTGTTTCCGACCGGAAGCACCACCCCCATTTTCAATCATCGCCCCTGCCTGGCGATCTGCTGCGTGATTGTGTTGGCGCCGATCACGACCGCACCGTTAAAAATCGATTCCTCGCCGGTTTGACTCCACAATTCTGTCACTTCTGCTTTCACGCCTGTACCTGTCGCAGCCACGGCGACCATGTCGGTGACCGGCGCGACATTTGGTCGTTTTCCGGCATTTGGCAAGACTTTGCCGGAATCCGATCCCATATGGCAGATGGAATCGATGGCGATTCGTCGCGGCACGGCCCCGCTTTACTGCCGGAACCTGTTGTTAACCATTGATGTTCGCCCTTTCTTATCCAATGCCGCCGACACTCCGGCCACCGGAAACAACGATGTGGGACGGGAACCAGATCGAACCGCCAACGGACCGGTTGTGCAGGCGTCGCCGGGCGACTACCTTGTCTGGAGGCATGATGCCGTTCGGCAAAATCGAGAAAAGCCTTCATGAAGGTCGTTGAACGCTACATCATGCGTCGTGCGTTGGCGGTCTTTCTCGCAGCGCTCATCTGGACGCTGGCGATCGTGTGGACGACGCAGGTGCTCGCCCGCATCGATCTCGTGACCGACAGCGGGCAGTCGGCGCTGACCTTCTTCGAGGTCGCTGCGCTGATCATTCCGTCGATCGTCCCGATCGTCGTGCCCTTCGCCCTGGTGGTCGCGGTCGCGCAGACACTGAGCGCGATGAATTCCGATTCTGAGCTTGCCGTCTTGAACGCCGCAGGCGCTTCGCGCTGGACCATCGTCAGGCCGATCATGCTCCTGGCGCTGGCGGCCAGTGTTTTTTCATTCGCCGTCGACAACGGCGTCGACCCCTATGCACGACAGAAAAACCGCGAGCTGGTGGCGTCGTCGCGCGCCGATCTTCTGTCGCTCATCATCCAGGAAGGCACCTTCCGCAAGATCGACGACGGCCTGTTCCTGCAGATCGGCGAGCGGCTTCCGGACAACCGCCTTGGCGGCATTTTTGTCGCCGATTCACGCGAAGAAGGCGTCAACCTCATCTACTACGCCAAGAGCGGCGCCATCATCGAAAGCGGCGACGAGCGGGTGCTGATGATGAACGACGGCGTCATCCATCGCAAAACGCTGGCCGGCGATCTTTCGGTCATCCGGTTCACCTCCTATGCCTTCGACCTGTCGGCCTTCATGTCGGCCTCATCGGAGGTATTGCTCTTGCCGAAGGACCGGACGACACAGTACCTGCTCAATCCCAGTCCGAACGACAAGATGTTCCAGAAAAGGCCGAACAAGTACCTGGCCGAGGTCCACCAGCGTTTCTCCGAATGGTCCTATTCACTCGTTTTCGCGCTGATCGCGCTTGCGGTCGCGGGAGACGCGCGCTCCCATCGTGAGGCGCGCATTCATCCGCTGATCACGTCTATCGCGATTGCTCTTTTCGTGCGCTGGCTCGGTTTCTTTGCCGCTGGGAAGGCCGACAACATTCCGCAATACGCCTATATGGTCTACGGCGTTCCTATTGTGGCGTCCGCAGTCGCGACATGGTTCATCGTCTCCAACCGGACCATGGAGTTGCCGGTCGCCTGGGCCGACTGGATGACGAATTTCGCTGGCCGCTTCGGTGACGGCTGGAGCGCCCTGAAGCTCCGCTTCGCCAGGCGCGGCGCTTCTGGCCAAGAGGCCGGCTGATGGGCTGGACACGCTAATGGGCTGGACTCTGGGCAGATACTTCTTCTTCCGCTACGTGACGATCACCATCTGGTTCTTCATCGGCCTCCTGGCGCTTGTCTTCCTGATCGACTTCACCGAGCTTTCCGGCCGCACGACCGGGTTGCCGGGTTTTACCTACGGCACGGCGTTTGCCATTTCAGGGTTGCGAATGCCGATGATCATGCTGCAGACGGTGCCGTTCGTCGGCCTGTTCTCGGCGATGGCGACGCTGGTCTCGCTCAATCGCAGGTATGAACTGGTCGTCGCGCGTTCCGCCGGCGTATCCGCATGGCAATTCCTGCTGCCGTGCTGCATCGGGGCGCTGCTGTTCGGGGTGTTGTCGGTCGGCGTCATCAATCCGATCGCCGCGCATGCGTTTTCCTGGTCCGAGAAAATGGAAACCCAGCTCCGCTCCGGCAAGTCGAACACCGTGTCAGCTGACGCCGAGCCCTGGATCCGGCAGAAAACCAGTTCCGGCGATACCATCATCGGCGCGCGCGCCATCCTCAATCAGGGCCTGGAGATGGCCGACGCCGCCTTCTTCGTCCTCAACCCGCAAGGCGACATCGTCGAACGCAAGGACGCAGCGCACGCCTATTTGCGAGATGGCTACTGGGAACTGCAGGACGTCAAGGTGTTCCGGGACGGCAACATCCAATCGGTGGCAACCGACCGCATACCGACCGATCTCAAGCCCGAGTTCGTGCAAGAGCGGCTGGCGCGCCCGGAAACCATCCCTTTCTACGATCTGCCCGGCAAGATCGAGGTTGCCCGCTCCTTCGGCCTCAAGGCAAATGCCTTTGCCATGCAGTTTGATTCATTGGTAGCGTTGCCGTTCCTTCTCGTCGCCATGACTTTGATCGCCGCAACGGTGTCGATGCGATTTGCGAGGATGGGACAATCCGCGACGATGATTCTGGGTGGCATCCTGGCCGGGTTTCTGCTTTATGTCGTGACAGTGCTGGTCAAGGCATTCGGCGTGGCGGGATTCGTACCCACAGTCGTCGCTGCATGGGTTCCGGTTGTCGTGGCTATGTTCTTCGGGGTGACTTTCTTGCTGTACAAGGAAGACGGCTAGTGAGGGGGGCGGTTTTGCGCATCCATAGGCAGGCCGATTCGGCGCGCCTCTATGGGGCGAGCGCCTTGGCGTGCCTGCTCGCTTGCGTCGTTCCGAGTATCCAGGCTTTTGCCCAGGATATCAGCGGCATGGCAGCCGACGTTCCCACCGGTTCGCAAATGCTGCTGGCGGCAGATACGCTGGTCTATGACAATGACAACCAGACCGTAACGGCCGTCGGCGGCGTGCAGATCGATTATGGCGGCAACCGCCTCGTCGCCCAGCGGGTGGAATACAATCGCAACACCAAGCGGCTCGTCGCCAGCGGCAATGTCGAGGTCATCAACAGCGACGGCACCAAGATCTATTCGCAGCATGTCGACATCACCGACGATTTCGCCGACGGCTTCGTCAACGCGCTGCGTGTCGAAACCGTCGACAAGGCCTATTTCGCCGCCGAAAGCGCGGAACGCATGGGCGGCGTGCTGACGACGTTCCACAACGGCGTCTACACGGCCTGCGAGCCGTGCGAGGACCAGCCGGACAAAGCGCCGACCTGGCGCATCAAGGCCAGAAAGATCATCTGGAACGGCGAAAAAAAGACGGTTCGCTTCGAGAATTCGAATTTCGAGTTTCTCGGCTTTCCGCTCGCCTATCTGCCGGCCTTCGAAATTGCCGACCCGACCGTCAAGCGCAAGAGCGGCTTCCTGATCCCCGGCATCGCTTACAAGAGCGACCTCGGCCTCGGCGTCAAAGTCCCCTATTATTTCGCGCTCTCACCAACCTACGACCTCACCGTCACCGGCAGCGGCTATACCAAGCAGGGCTTTCTCGGCGAAGCCGAGTGGCGCCAGCGCTTCAACAACGGCCAGTACAGTCTGAAGATCGCCGGCATCCGGCAAGAGGATCCCGACGAGTTCATCGACGACGACGGGCGCAATGTCGATTCGGGTGCGGCCGGCGACCCGAACGAGTTCCGCGGCATGATGGGCACCAAGGGCCAGTTCGCTATCAATCCGCGCTGGGACTTCGGCTGGGATGTCCTGCTGCAGACCGACAAGAATTTCTCGCGCACCTACGCCATCGAAGACTTCGGCGACAGCGTGCATCGCTCCTCGATCTACCTGACCGGCCTCAACGGCCGCAACTATTTCGACGTGCGCGCCATGCGCTTTGTGGTCCAGGAAGAGGCACTCCCTGACGATCCGACCGCGCGCGCCGGCAAACAGCCCTGGGTGCTGCCCTCGCTCGACTACGCCTACATCCCCGACGTGGCGGTGGGCGGCGGGCAGCTGTCGCTCAATGTCAACGCGCAGGCCATCAGCCGCGACAGGCTGGATAGGGCCCTTGCCGATCCGAACAACGCTGCGTCCGTCACCAGTGTACGCGGCATCGAGGGCCAATCGGGCCGTCTCACTGCCGAAGCGGAATGGAAGCGCACCTTCACCACCGATGGCGGGCTGCTGCTGACGCCGCTGCTGGCGCTGCGCGGCGATGCCGGCTATGTCAACGCCTCTTCGGGATCGCTCAATGCCATCAATCAGATGGCGTCCAACCTCGGCGTCGACGACGATACGCGATCGTCGCTCGCCCGCTTCATGGCAACCGCCGGGCTGGAAATGCGCTGGCCGGTGCTGTTCTCGTCGACCAGTTCCAGTCACATCTTCGAGCCGATGGCGCAGGTGTTCGTGCGTCCGAACGAGCAATATGTCGGCGGCCTCGCCGTTCCCAACGAGGACGCGCAGAGCTTCGTCTTTGATGCCACGACATTGTTCGAGCGCGACAAGTTCTCCGGTTACGACCGCTTGGAAGGCGGCACGCGCGCCAATGTCGGGCTGCGCTATTCCGGCGCCTATGACAATGGCTGGAGCACCAACGCGCTGTTCGGCCAATCCTACCAGCTTGACGGGCAGAACTCCTTCGCCGCGCCGGACATGGTCAACGTCGGCGAAGATTCGGGCCTGGAGACCGCGAGTTCCGATTATGTCGGTCTTGTCGGCTTCAACAGCCCGGGCGGGCTTTCCGGCTCGGTCAGCGGCCGCTTCGACGAGCAGAGCTTCGAGATTCGCCGCACCGAGGTGAAGGCAGCCTATTCCGGCCTGCCGATTTCGTTCAGCGCCAAATACGCCTTCATCCAGGCTCAGCCGCTCTATGGTTTTACGACCGACCGTCACGAGGTCACGCTCGGCGCCTCGGCGCAACTTGCCGAGAACTGGCGTGTCTTCGGTACCGGCACCTACGATCTCGAGCAAAGCGTCCTGGTCAAGGACGGGGTCGGCTTTGCCTATAGTGATGATTGCTTCACCTACTTGATGACGTTCTCGGAATCCCGCGACCTGAGCACCAAGGAAGTGTCGCAGAATATCGGTTTCAACCTGTCGTTTCGCACGCTCGGCGATTTCGGCTCGACGCAAAGCCCCCTCAACACTGTCCAGTAGCAGACCACTGGCCAATAACGGACGGGCGGAACTGGCGGCCGGCCAACGCATAGGCCGAAAAATCCAAAGTGTTTGAGCGTACTTCGTGCGTCAAAGTGGACGCACATCGCAGCTAACGACATCGTTTCGCCGCATAGGGCAGGCACGGGTTCCAGTTCCCTCAAAATGCGATAAAATTGGGCCGCAACCGAGATAGGATTGGGATGCTTTCGATGAGGAAATACCTCTTTTCGGCAGGGTTCGCGCTGCTGGTGGCGGCGACCTCAGCCTCGATCACCATGATGACGCCGCCGGCTTTCGCCAGCCAGATCAAATACGTCGTCAACAACGTACCGATCACCACCGGCGACATCCAGCATCGGGCTGCCTTCCTGCGCCTGCAGCGCAAGAAGGGCAATGCCGCCGAGGAAATGATCGAGCAGACGCTGCGCGTCGCCGAAGCCAAGCGTCTCGGCATCCGCATCAGCGACGCCCAGGTCGAGGCCGCCTATCAGCGCTTTGCCACGACCAACAAGATGCAGCTCAAGCAACTCGATGGCGTCATGGCGCAGTCCGGCGTCGGCAAGGAGCATTTCAAGGAGTTCATCCGCTCGCAGATGGCCTGGAACCAGGCGCTGACCGCGCGCCATCGCTCAGAGAGCGGCGGCTCCGTGAGTGAGCAGGACGCAGTAAGGCGCATGCTCGACAAGGGCGGCAACAAGCCGACCGCCATGGAGTACATGCTGCAGCAGGTCATTTTCGTCGTGCCGGCGGCCGAGCGTAGCGCGACGCTGTCCAAGCGCAAGCGCGAGGCCGACGCTATGCGCGCCCGCTTCAACGGCTGCAACACCTCGCGCGAATTCGCCAAGGGCCTGATCGACGTCACTGTTCGCGATCTCGGCCGGATACTGGCGCCGCAATTGCCGCCGGACTGGGCCGACCAGATCAAGGCCACCAAGGTCGGCGGCGCCACCCCCACGCGCGAAACAGACCGCGGCGTCGAGTTCATCGGCATCTGCTCGTCGCGCGAAGTGTCCGACGACAAGGCCGCCCAGATGGTGTTCCAGAGCGAAGGCTCGAGTGGCAAGGACGCCGATGAGCTCTCCACGAAATATGTCGAGGAGTTGCGGAAGAAAGCCCGCATCGTCGAGCGCTGAAGTCGCCAGAGGCAGCGCTGGCGCTGAGCGCCGGCGATCCATCCGGCGTCGGGCCGGAAATCGCCATTGCCGCCTGGCAGGCGCGCGACAGCGCCGGTGTGCCGCCCTTCTACCTTATAGCCGATCCGGCGCTGATTGCCGCACGGGCGCGCCTGCTCGGCGCCGATGTGCCAATCACGGAGACAGTGCCAGCCGAAGCGGAGCGCGTCTTTGGGCGCGCCCTGCCCGTCATGCCGCTTGCCGCCCGCTTCGTCGACGACCCCGGTCGGCCGGACCCGGCCAACGCCGCCGGCATCATCGAGGCCATCGACCGCGCTGTTGACGATTGCCTTGGCGGTCGCGCGGCGGCGGTCGTTACGTGCCCGATCGCCAAGAAGCCGCTCTACGATGCCGGCTTCCGTTTTCCCGGTCACACCGAGTATCTGGCGCATCTGGCGACGCTCCACACCGGCGCACAAGCAATGCCGGTGATGATGCTTGCCGGTCCCGAGTTGCGCACGGTTCCGGTCACCATCCACATTGCGCTGCGCGAGGTGCCGGAAGCGCTGACGACGGATTTGATCGCCGCGACCGCCCGCATCACCGCCGCCGACCTCGAATATCGCTTCGGGATTGCCAAGCCGCGGCTTGCCGTTGCCGGCCTCAATCCGCATGCCGGTGAAGGCGGCGCGATGGGCGCCGAGGACGAGCGCATCATCCGCCCGGCGATCGAACGGCTGAGGGCGGAGGGCATCGACGCTTTCGGGCCGCTGCCGGCCGACACGCTGTTCCACGCCCGCGCCCGAGCCGGCTACGATGTGGCGCTGTGCATGTATCACGATCAGGCGCTGATCCCGGCTAAGGCGCTGGCGTTCGACGAGGCGGTCAACGTTACGCTCGGCCTACCCTTCATCCGCACTTCACCGGATCACGGCACCGCTTTCGATATCGCCGGCAAGGGCATAGCCCTGACCGACAGCCTGATCGCGGCGCTCAGGCTCGCCCGCAGGCTTGCCGACAACGGGGCGAAGGCTGCCGCCGCATGAGGCTTTGCATGAGAGCGGTCGCATGAGCACCGAGGGGCTGCCGCCGTTACGCGCGGTGATCGAACGCCATGGGTTGCAGGCGAAAAAGGCGCTCGGCCAGAATTTCCTGCTCGACCTCAACCTGACCGGCAAGATCGCGCGTGCCGCCGGCGACCTGACGGACGCCACGGTAATCGAAGTCGGCCCGGGTCCAGGTGGCCTGACTCGGGCGCTGCTGTCCCACGGCGCGGCTCGGGTCGTCGCCATCGAGCGCGACGAGCGCTGCCTGGCAGCGCTCGCGGAGGTGTCAGATCACTATCCGGGCCGTTTGGAAATCATTGCCGGCGACGCGTTGAAGACGGATTTTGCAGCGCTTGCCGAAGGCGCACATGGAGGCAATGGATCTGTGAGGATCGTCGCCAACCTGCCCTACAATATCGGCACCGAACTTTTGATACGCTGGCTGACCGTCGCCGAGTGGCCGCCCTTTTACGCATCGATGACGCTTATGTTCCAGCGCGAGGTGGCCGAGCGCATCGTCGCCCGCCCCGGCAGCGATGCCTATGGCCGGCTGGGCGTGCTGGCAGGCTGGCGGACGGAGGCAAAAATCGCTTTCGACGTGCCGCCGCAAGCCTTCACGCCGCCGCCCAAGGTGGTGTCGTCGGTGGTGCATCTGGTGCCGCGGGCAAATCCGCTGCCCGCCGAAGTCAAGAAGCTCGGCCGCGTTACCGAAGCGGCCTTCGGCCAGCGCCGCAAAATGCTGCGGCAGAGCGTCAAGAGCCTCGGCGGCGAAGCCCTGCTCACCCGCGCCGGCATCGATCCGACGCGGCGGGCGGAAACCTTGAGCGTCGAGGAATTCGTGCGACTGACCAACGCGGTGTGATTGCGCCGGCCCCTAGTCCGTCTTCTCGTCGAGCAGCCCCGAGACGAAATCGAACAGGCCGGGCCGGCGGTCGCGTCTGAGCCGCTCGGCTATGACTATGCCGCGTACCTCGGCGAAGGCACGGTCGAGATCGTCGTTGATGATGACGAAATCATATTCCTTCCAGTGCTCGATCTCGTTGCGAGCGTTCTTCAGACGCGTCTCGATCACCGATTCCTGGTCCTCGGCGCGGCGCTTCAGCCGCGCCTTCAACTCTTTCATCGAGGGCGGCAGGATGAAGATCGAGACGATGTCGGCGCGCATCTTCTCCTTGAGCTGCTGGGCGCCCTGCCAGTCGATGTCGAACAACATGTCGCGGCCCTGTGCCAGCGCCAGCTCGGCCGGCTCACGCGGCGTGGCATAGCAATTGCCATGCACTTCGGCCCATTCAAGCAGTTCGTCCGAATCGCGCAGCCGCTCGAACTCACGCATGGTGCGGAAATGATAGTGGACGCCTTCGATCTCGCTGCCGCGGCGCGGCCGCGTGGTGACGGAGACCGACAGTTCGAGACTGGAATCGCTCTCCAGAAGATTGCGCGCGATCGTCGACTTGCCGGCGCCGGACGGCGACGACAGCACGAGCATCAAACCCCGGCGGCGAATGCGGGAACCCAAATCCCTGGCAACCATAGGCTCCTTGGCGACCATCAGGGTTACTCCAGATTCTGGACCTGTTCGCGAAACTGGTCGACGACCGCCTTCAGCTCCAGCCCTATGGCGGTGATCGCAGCGGCGTTCGACTTCGAACACAGCGTATTCGATTCGCGGTTGAATTCCTGCGCCAGAAAATCGAGCTTGCGGCCGATGGCGCCGCCGCCTGCCAGCAGCACCCGGCCGGATGCCACATGTGTCTTCAGCCGGTCGATCTCCTCGCGGATGTCGGCCTTGGTGGCCAGGAACGCCGCTTCCATATGCAACCGGCTGGCATCGAGATTGGCGGAGGCATCCATCAGCAGCCGCACCTGCTCGGTAATCCGTTCGCGGATCACCGCCGGCTCGCGCGACGGATCGGCCTCGGCGCGCAGCGTCAGCGCCTCGATAGCGTCGATATGACCGGACAGCAGCGAGCGCAGGGCGGCGCCCTCGCTCTGGCGTGCCTGCTCCAGCCCGCCCAGCGCCACTTCGAGCGCCGAGAGTATCGCGCTGTCGAGCGCCGCCCGCGCCTCTTCGGTTTCGACGGTTTCGGGGATGTCGAGCACGCCGCGCAGCGAAAGCAGCCCGTCGGCTGTCGCAGGCGCTGCGCCGAACATCTCCTGCAGCCGCTTGGCCAGCCCCGCCAGATCTCTCAGGAAGGCCTCGTTGACCACGGGCTGCGCCTGCTGGCCGGCTGCGCGGCCGACGGTCAGCGTTGCCTGGAAATTGCCGCGCGCAAAGCGCTTCTGCACCGTCTGCCTGACGGCCGGCTCAAGCCGCTCGAGGCCTTGCGGCAGCCGCAGCCTGACCTCGACGATTTTGCCGTTGACCGACTTCACCTCCCAGGCGATCGACGTGCCGTCATGCTCGGCGACGGCCCGTGCAAAACCGGTCATGCTCTGCAAATTCATGATGCCCTTGCTTCCCCCTGGCGCATGATCCCGGAAGCGGTTCCGGGCCAGATCGTGCGCGGCTTCAAAATCCGGAGCGCCTGTTCGCGTCGAATCGGACGCAGGGCGCTCCTGATGACAAAATCAGCACGTCCCGGCCGTCAGACGAATCGGAGGGACGACTTCACAACCGTCCGGGCGCTACTGCGCCGCCGCTCCGGCGTCGCCATCGCCGTCGTCAACCGGCGCGTCGGTCTGACCTTCCACCTTGGCGGCGTCGGCCTTGGCAGCACCGGCCTTGGCGGCTTCATCGGCCAGTTCCTTCTGCAGCGCCCGGTAGCGGGCGACATTCTCGTTGTGCTCGGCCAGCGTCGCGGCAAAGACGTGACCGCCGGTGCCGTCGGCAACGAAATACAGGTCGTCGGTCTTCGACGGATTGGCGACGGCTTCCAGTGCCGCACGGCCAGGATTGGCGATCGGCGTCGGCGGCAAGCCGTTGATCAGATAAGTGTTGTAGGGCGTCGGCTTCTTGATGTCAGACTGATAGATTGGGCGGTCGGCGGGTTTGCCCTTGCCGCCGAACAGGCCGTAGATAATGGTCGGATCGGACTGCAGCCGCATGCCCTTGGCCAACCGGTTGAGGAAGACCGCCGCGACCCGCGAGCGTTCGTCGCCCTTGCCCGTCTCTTTCTCGACGATCGAAGCCAGGGTGACGAAGTCTTCGACACTGGCCAGAGGCAGATCGGGGGCGCGCCGCTGCCAGACTTCCTCGACAAGGTTCTTCTGGTCCGCCAAAAGCTTTTCGACCATCTGCTGGCGTGTCGCGCCGCGGGTGAAACGCAGCGTGTCGGTAGCAAGGCTGCCCTCGGGTGGAATGGTCCCCGGCATATCGCCGTCGAGCGCCGCCTGGTCGGCGATGCGCTGCAGCGCCTGCTCGACCGTCAGCCCCTCGGGGACGGTCAGCGAATACATCACCGACTTGCCGCTCTTCAGCAACTCCATGATGTCGCGCATCGAGGCCTGCGGCTTGATCTCGTATTCGCCGGCCTTCAGGGCGGAATCATTGCCAAAAGCGCGCACGCCAAGGCGGAAGATGCGCGCATCGCTGATCAGTCCGCGCCGCTCGAGCTGCTCTGCAATCTCCTGGACGCCGGTATTCGGCTTGACCAGGAAGGTGTCGGCATTGGCCGAAGGGCCGGGCTCGTTGAATTCCTGCTTGCCGAAATACAATGCAAAGCCAGCCGCCAGAACCAACAGCATCACCAGGGAGATGACGAAGTTCATGAACACGACGAACTGGCTGCGCGAGGCGCGCGAGCGCTTGGGCGGCGGCGTGCCGGCTTCAGGCCGCAGTGCCTCGCTGGCCGTTTTCGGCACGATCGGACCCGACGGTGCGGACCGTTGCCCGAATTGCCCGTTGTCCGCCGAATTTGTGCTCATGGCGCCCTACCGTTTGGTCTTGCAACGAATCCCCTTGGGCACAGTAGGGGCGAATATGGCAAAATTGACGACACGCATAGACCGTGCCGGTCGGCGGACCGGTCAGCCATTGTAGCGCTGGAAGACCAGCGAGGCGTTGGTGCCGCCGAAGCCGAAAGAATTGGACAGCGCCACGTCGATTTGGCGGGCGCGCGGCTTGTGCGGCACCAGGTCGATCGCCGATTCGCGCTCCGGGTTGTCGAGATTGATGGTGGCCGGCGCGATGTTGTCGCGAATGGCGAGGATCGAAAAAATCGCCTCGGCGGCGCCCGCCGCACCCAGAAGGTGGCCTATCGACGACTTGGTCGACGACATCGATATTTTCGAAGCGGCGTTGCCGACCAGCCGCTCGACGGCGCCCAGTTCGATCGTGTCAGCCATGGTCGAGGTGCCGTGCGCATTGATGTAGTCGACGTCTGCGGGCGTCAGCTTGGCCCGGTTCAGCGCCGCAACCATGCAACGGAAGGCGCCGTCACCATCTTCGGCCGGCGCGGTGATGTGATAGGCATCGCCGGTCAAGCCGTAACCGGTGACCTCGGCATAGATCTTGGCGCCGCGCGCCTTGGCGTGTTCCAGTTCCTCCAAAATGACGACGCCGGCGCCCTCGCCCATGACGAAGCCGTCGCGGTCGCGGTCATAGGGACGCGAGGCCGTTTCCGGAGCGTCGTTGCGGTCGGTCGACAGCGCCCGGCAAGCGGCGAAGCCGGCGATCGACAGCCGCGTCACCGGCGCTTCCGTGCCGCCTGCGACCATCACGTCGGCATCGCCCCACATGATCAGCCGGGCGGCATCGCCGATGGCATGCGCACCAGTGGAGCAAGCCGTGACGACGGCGTGGTTGGGGCCTTTCAGCCCATGCCGGATCGAAACCTGGCCGGATACAAGATTGATGATCTGGCCGGGGATGAAGAACGGGCTGATGCGGCGCGGACCGCGCTCCTTCAGGATCATCGCGTTCTCGGCGATGCCTTCGATGCCGCCGATGCCGGAGCCGATCAGCACGCCGGTGGCGCATTGCTCCTGATGCGTCTTCGGCGCCCACCCCGAATCCTTCAGCGCCTCGTCGGCGGCCGCGATCCCGTAGAGGATGAAGTCGCCGATCTTGCGCAGTTCCTTCGGCTCGAGAAGGGTCTCGGGATTGAAGGTGGCATTCTCACCATTGCCGCGCGGGATGACGTGGGCGACCTTGCAGGCAAGATCCTCCACCTCGAACTCGGTGATCCGCTTGGCTGCGCTGCGGCCGGTCAGAAGTTCCTTCCAGCCGTGCTCAAAGCCTGCGCCGAACGGCGAAAGCAGCCCAAGGCCCGTGACGACGACACGCCTCATCGCAGGTCCTCCTCGGTGATGACTGCAAATAGCGTCAGGCCGAAGCCTTGTCGATGTACTTCACCGCATCGCCGACAGTCAGGATGGTTTCGGCCGCATCGTCCGGGATCTCGACGCCGAATTCTTCTTCGAACGCCATGACGAGTTCGACCGTGTCGAGACTGTCCGCGCCCAGATCATCGATGAAGCTCGCCTGCTCCGTCACCTTGTCGGCATCGACGCCAAGGTGCTCGATAACGATCTTCTTGACGCGCTCTGCGGTGTCACTCATTTGGGCATCCTCGTCTTTTGTTTGTCTGTCTTCGTTAGCGGGCAGAATGCCGCTAATCAAGCTGAAAGATGGTCCTGTCGGAAACGCAACGGCACCGGACCGGTTTGCCCGAACCGCCGGGTTGCGGGCCGCATTACACGAAAATCGGCCGGGCTCCAAGGCGAAAAGGGGTGTTTCCCGCAACTGTCAAATCATCGCCATGCCGCCATTGACGTGAATGGTCTGGCCGGTGACATAGGCGGCTTCGTTGGAAGCGAGGTAAGCGACGGCGGAGGCGACTTCGGCGCTGGTGCCCATGCGCCGTGTCGGAATCGCCGCCATGATCGCCTCTTTCTGCTTGTCGTTGAGCTTGTCGGTCATCGCCGATTCGATGAAGCCCGGGGCGACGCAGTTGACGGTGATGTTGCGCGTAGCGATCTCCTGCGCCAGCGACTTGGAAAAGCCGATCATGCCGGCCTTGGAGGCGCAGTAGTTGGTTTGGCCGGGATTGCCGGTGACGCCAACCACAGAGGTGATGTTGATGATGCGGCCATGCCGGCGCCGCATCATCGGATGGGTGAGTTCGCGGGTCAGCCGGAACACGGCGGTCAGATTGACCTCAAGCACCGAATCCCAGTCGGCGTCCGCCATGCGCACGAAAAGCCCGTCCTTGGTGATGCCGGCATTGTTGACGAGAATGTCGACGCCTTCGAGATCGGCCTCGACCTTTTGGCCGAGCGCCTTAACCTCGTCGCGATTGGAAAGGTTCGCCGGGAACAGCTTGACCCGGTCGCCGAGCTCGGCCGCCAGCGTTTCCAGCTTCTCGACGCGCGTGCCGTGCAGGCCGACGACAGCGCCCTGCGCATGCAGCACCCTGGCGATAGCCTCGCCGATGCCTCCCGATGCGCCTGTGACGAGCGCCTTGCGGCCGGTCAATTCGAACATGTCTTTGATCCTCTTCCAAATCGGACAGGCCGGCGAATGTGGCTACCTGTAGACATCACTGCGGTGGCCTATTGTAACCACCAGAATGACGAGCCGCTTGTCCTGCACATCGCAGATAATTCGATAATCCCCAACCCGGTACCTCCAAAAAGTCGCTAACGGTCCCTTCAGCGGCTTGCCGGCTTCACGCGGATTGTCGAGGGCGGCAATACGGTTCTCAATGAAGTCGCGGAGCCGGTGACGTGTCTGCGGATCCAGTTTTTCAATAAATTTGCGCGCCGAGCGGGCATATTCAAGCGTCCAGGCCACGCCAGAAGTCCTCGGCTGTCATGACGTCCTCGTCGCCGCTTCTGATCCGCTCCAGCACTTCGGCCGCGAGGTAATAGTCTTCCACGTCCTCAAGACCGCGCTCGATGAGTTCGCGCAGATAATAAGCTTTACTGCGGCCAGTCCTGGCCGCGAGAAAATCCAGACGCTCTTCGATTTCGGGGGCAAGTCGGATTGATGTCGGCATTCCGATCTCCTGTGAATACATGTATTCACATATCCCGACGAGGCCAAGAATTCAAGCGCCCGCATCAGCCGGACGCGCATGGTTCAATCGAGCGCCACCAACGCCGCCTCGACATCGGCTGGCGTGCCGACGGCGCCGGTGGCGATGTCGCGGTTGATGCGCCGCGCCAGTCCCGACAGCACCTTGCCGGCGCCCACCTCGTACAGCGTCGCAATGCCGTTGGCGCCAAACCATTCCACCGTTTCGCGCCAGCGCACGCGCGCCGTCACCTGTTCGACCAGGCGGTGGGCGATTGCATCCGGATCGCTGGACGGCGTGACCGACACGTTGGAGACCACGGGTACGAACGGCGTGTTCTTCGTCACGCCGGCCAGCGCCTCGCGCATGGCCTCGGCCGCCGGTGCCATCAGCGCCGAATGGAAGGGCGCCGAGACCTGCAGCATCAGCACCCGCTTGGCGCCCTTTTCCGTGCACAGCTTCGCCGCCTGCTCGACGGCCGCCCTGGCGCCGGAGATCACCAGTTGGCCACCGCCATTGTCGTTGGCGATCTGGCAAATCGAATCTTTGGCCGCTTCAGCGCAGGCGGCTTCGACATCGGCCTGTTCCAGCCCGATGATGGCCGCCATGGCGCCCTCGCCGGCCGGCACAGCCGCCTGCATGGCATTGCCGCGGATACGCAAGAGCCGGGCGGCATCGGCGACCGAAACGAAACCGGCGGCGGCAAGTGCCGAATATTCGCCGAGCGAGTGGCCGGCGACATAGGCGACCTTGTGCTTCAGCGAGAGGCCGCGCGATTCCAGCGCCCGGATGGCGGCGAGCGACACAGCCATCAGCGCCGGCTGGGCATTGGTGGTCAGCGTCAGCCTCTCTTCCGGCCCTTCCCAGATCAGCTTCGACAGGTTTTCGCCGAGCGCGTCGTCAACCTCTTCGAAGATCTTCCGCGATTCCGGAAAGGCGTCGGCGAGGTCCTTGCCCATGCCGACAGCCTGGCTGCCCTGTCCCGGAAAGGTGAATGCGACTGCCATGCGTGCCTCCCAAGCGGCTGATTTTTCCTGCCTGTGACGCAAGGCGGGCGGACAAGTCAAGTCCGCTAGCAGCCCGACCCGGCCGCTCCGGCTCGGTATCGCTGGCCGAGTACCTGTTCCAAAAGGTTTTTTTACGATCACTCATGATGAAAATCGCTCACGATTCGTTTGCTGGCTCTTCTTATTTCAGCCACAGACGCTAGCTTTTCGTGACATATCGATGACAGCTCAATGACACTTTTGTGTATGGTCGGGGGAATTGTAAGGTGGCAAGGATCAAGAAAGGCGTTGGCAAATCCGCGCCACAGTTTCTGGAAGGCGATCCGGCCACCGGCTATCTGCCGGGCCGGAAATGGCCTGTTATCCGCTATGGCCTCGTCAGCCTTCTCGCCGCCACCATCCTGGTTTTTGCCATCGAACTGATCGTGCGCGGCGACTTTGCCGGCACCGTCGGCTTCTTCCTGCAGCCCTTCAAGCCCGGCTGGACCACCATCATCATCTTCGCGCTGATCCTGATCGGCCTCGATGCCGTGCTCGGCCGCAGCCACCAGAGCCTGATGATCGTCGCGCCGCTGACGCTGGCGCTAGCCTTTGTCGGCCACCAGAAATCGCTCTATCTCGGCGATCCGCTCTATCCGACCGATTTCCTCTATTCACGTCAGATCGTGGCGCTGATGCCGCTGCTGGTGCGCGAACGTCCGGGAACCGCCATCGCTCTGGCGGTCGGCATCGTCGGCAGCCTCTCGCTGCTCGTTTATGGCTGGCGGCTGTGGCGCCGCCGGGTACCGGCGCTCGGTCGCAAGGGGCGCCTGGCCCGGCTGACGCTGACCGTGCCGCTGCTCGCCTTCTTCGTGTCGATCATGGATTACGCGACGTTCTCGTGGACCCGCGACCGGCTGCAAATCATCCCGATCATGTGGGACCAGAAGGAAAATTACGCCTCCAACGGCTTCGCACTGGCCTTCGCCCTCAACGTGCCAATGGCCCATGTCCCCGCGCCTGCCGGCTACTCCGACAAGGCGATCGCGGCGATCGAAAGATCTGGCGTGAAGGCATCGGTGCCGGCCGGGAAGCCAGACATCATCATCGTCATGAGCGAATCCTTCTGGGATCCGACCGAACTGCCCGGCGTCACCATCACGCCCGATCCGATTCCCAATGTGCGGGCGCTTCGCTCCGGCCACGTGTTCTCGCCCGAATTCGGCGGCATGACCGCCAATGTCGAGTTCGAGGCGCTGACCGGCTTTTCCAACGCCTTCCTGCCGGCCGGCAGCATCCCCTACCAGCAATATGTCCGCGCGCCGGTGCCGTCGATGGCGACGTTCCTGAAGAGCCAGGGCTATGAGACGCGCGCCATCCATCCGGGCACAAGCTGGTTCTGGAACAGAACGCCGGTCTATGCCGATTTCGGCTTCGATGACTTCAAGTCCGAAGAAAACATGCCATATCTCGAAAAGCGCGGGCCGCTGACGTCGGACGCGGCGATGACCGACGAGATCATCCGCGAAGCCGACGCCACGGACGATCCGTTCTTCTACTTCGCCGTCAGCCTGCAAAACCACGGACCCTATGAACCGAATCGCTATTACAATCCGACCCACAAGGTGCAGGCTCCGACCAGCCAGTGGGCAAAGGATTCGCTGCTGAGCTTCACGGAAGGCGCATCCGACGCCGACAAGAGCCTCGAGCGCCTCATCGAATGGGCGAAGAACCGGCGGCGATCGACGGTCATCGCCTTCTTCGGCGACCATCTGCCGCCGCTCGGTCCGGTCTATGTCGAGACCGGCTTCCTCAAAGATAACGTCGCGCCACGCAAGGAGCCGCCTGACCAGATGCTGCTGCATCACCGAACACCGCTGATCGTATGGTCCAACCGCACCGGTCCGGTCGCGGACATGGGTACTGTCAGTCCAGCCTTTCTGCCTTACCATGTCCTGACCACGGCCGGGATCAGCCACCCCTATTACACCGGCTTCCTCGGCCAGATGCGCGAGCGCTACAGCGTCGTCGACCGCAATTTGTTATTGACGCCGACGGGCGAGGACACGCCCGACTGGGCGCGCAAGAAGCAAATCGACCCGGCGATTCGCGATTTCCGTCTGCTGCAATACGACATGATGTTCGGCAAGCGCCGTGCAGCGCCCGATTTCTTCCCGGAGACGGTGAACAAGCGGGTCCCGCATACAAGCTGAAGATGCGCGACATGTCGTCCTGAGCGCGGCGGTTTTTGGCTCGCCCTTGTCTTGCGGCCAAATTCCTGTATAGACGCCCGCAATCTGCCGGTCCTTGCTGGGGGCTGAACGGAGGGCCGGAGGTTTTTCAAAACCTTCGTGTGGAGCCAGAAGCGCTTCCGCCTCCCGTGTCTCCGCTCTCGACCGTCTCGTCATGCTCCTTTCTTCCCCGCCCCGCCAGGGATCGCCGGGTCAGAGAAGTTGCAGAGGCTTTTGCCGCCGGGACCGGGAGAGAAACGAAGAAAGGCAAAGAACAATATGGCTCTTTACGAACATGTGTTTCTTGCCCGGCAGGACCTCTCGCAGCAGCAGGTCGATGCGCTTGTCGAACAGTACAAGAGCGTCATCTCCGCGAATGGCGGGTCCGTCGGCCGGGTCGAGAACTGGGGACTGAAGTCCCTCACCTACCGGGTCAACAAGAACCGGAAGGCATACTATACGCTGATGGACATCACCTGCCCGCCGGCCGCGCTCAACGAGATGGAGCGCCAGATGGGCCTGTCCGAGGATGTGCTGCGTTTCCTCACCATCAAGGTCGATGCGCATGAGGAAGGCCCGTCGGCAATGATGCAGAAGCGCGAAGAGCGCTCGGAACGCGGCGGCTTCGGCGACCGTGACCGTGGCCCGCGCTCGTTCGGCGACCGCGATCGCGGCGACCGTGGCGATCGCCCGCCGCGCAGCTTCGGTGGCGATGGTGCAGACCGTGGCCCGCGCCGTCCGCGCGAAGCTGTTGAAGGGGGTGCAGAATAATGGTCGACATCAACCAGATCCCGACCCGGCGCCCGTTTCATCGCCGCCGCAAGACCTGTCCGTTCTCCGGCGCCAACGCGCCCAAGATCGACTACAAGGACGTGCGACTTCTGCAGCGCTATATTTCCGAGCGCGGCAAGATCGTGCCGTCGCGCATCACCGCCGTCAGCCAGAAGAAGCAGCGCGAACTCGCCAAGGCGATCAAGCGCGCGCGCTTCCTCGGCCTGCTGCCATACGTGGTTCGCTAACACTGATCAGTTGACCATGATCTTATCCGAAAACCGGTTTCCACTTTTCGGGATCATGGTCTAGCCAGCGGGCGGTTCGCCGCCCGCTTTTCCCACGGCGACGGGCGCCGCGGGGTTGCCATCAAATCCCGGGTTGGGGTGAAGACCTCTAACTGCCGCGACAGGCAGGACAGCGACATCGGCGGCGACGCCCTCAGCTTCCTGACCTGTTCCAGTCAATTCGGCGTCGATGCCAGTGATTTGGCGCCCAAACGAAGGAACAAAACCATGGAAGTCATTCTTCTCGAACGCGTTTCCCGCCTCGGCCAGATGGGCGATACCGTCAAGGTCAAGGATGGATTCGCCCGCAACTTCCTGCTGCCGCAGGGCAAGGCGCTGCGCGCCAACGAAGCCAACAAGAAGAAATTCGAAGGCCAGCGCGCCCAGCTCGAAGCCCGCAACCTCGAGCGCAAGTCCGAGGCCATGCAGATTTCGGAGAAGCTGGACGGCAAGAGCTTCATCGCCGTGCGTTCGGCCGGCGAAACCGGCCAGCTCTACGGCTCGGTGTCGACCCGCGACATTGCCGAGTTGCTGACGGCGGAAGGTTTCTCGGTCAACCGCAACCAGATCCTGCTCAACCAGCCGATCAAGACCATCGGCCTGACCAATGTGGCGATCGCGCTGCATCCGGAAGTCGAGGTCACCATCACGCTCAACATCGCCCGCACGGCCGACGAAGCCGAGCGCCAGGCCAAGGGCGAGACGCTGACCACAGCCGAAGCCATCTATGGCGACGACATCAACGACAATGCGCGCCCGGACAACTTCTTCGATCCCAATGCCGAGTTCGAAGGCGGCGAAGACAACGGCTGATTGCACGTCACAAGGCGTCAGAGCGGCGCTTTAAAACGTTTCGTCGGCTTCCAGTCATTTCTGGACCAACGCCCGGGCGCCTCGCCCGGGCTTTTTTGTGCCAAACGGAACTTTTCGACCCCCTATATCTTGATGCAGACTATAGCGCCGCGCGTCGTTTGGACGCGCAAAGGACGCTTTGGTTCGGCGCATGATCCTTTCCGAAATCGATTTCGATTGTCGGGTCATGCGCCGAGACAGCGTGTCTGACCGAGAGGGGACATTTGTTCATGAATATTCTGCTGAAACGCATTCTCGACCGCCTGGTGCGCACCGGCAATCTCAAGGTCACCGGACCGAAAGGCCTCTCCGTGACTTTCGGTGACGGCAGCGGCGATCTGGTGCACATGCACATCAAGACCACGCATGCCGAGCGCGCCATCAGCTTCGATCCGATGCTGGCGGTGCCGGAAGCCTATATGGACGGTGAGCTCGACATACTCGAGGGCGGCGTGCTGGGGGTGATGCGCATCGCCTTCCAGAACATGGATAGCGGCGGCATCGATGCCACCTGGTCGAAGGCGATAGAAGGCCTGCGTCACGCTTTCCGCCGCCTGCAGCAGATCAACACGGCGGCGCGCGCGCGCCGCAACGTGCAGCGCCACTATGATCTGTCAGGCGACCTCTACAGACTCTTCCTCGACGACGACATGCAGTATTCCTGCGCCTATTTCGAGCAGCCTGACATGACGCTCGACGAGGCGCAGGCAGCCAAGAAGCGCCATGTTGCCGCCAAGCTCAGGCTGAAGGCCGGCCAGACGGTGCTCGACATCGGCTCCGGCTGGGGTGGGCTCGGTCTCTATCTCGCCAAGTCCTTCGACGTCGACGTGCAAGGTGTGACGTTGTCGACAGAGCAGCATGGCGTCGCCACCGACCGCGCCCATGCGCAAGGCCTGGAGAACCGCGTGCATTTCGAAGTGAGGGATTACCGCGAGCTCAACGAGCGCTTCGACCGCGTCGTCTCGGTCGGCATGTTCGAGCATGTCGGCGTCAACCACTACCGCACCTTCTTCGACAAATCGGCGACGCTCTTGAAGCCGGACGGCGTCATGCTGCTGCACACGATCGGCCGCTCCGGCGCGCCGTGGGCAACCAGCGCCTTCATCCGCAAATACATTTTCCCGGGCGGCTATGTCCCCTCGCTCTCGGAAGTGATGCCGGCGATCGAAAAGTCGGGCCTCATCGTCACCGACATCGAAGTCCTGCGGCTACATTATGCCGAGACGCTGAGACATTGGAGCCAGCGCTTTGCCGCCAACCGCGACAAGGCCAAGGCGATCTATGACGAACGGTTTTGCCGCATGTGGGAGTTCTATCTGGCAGCCTCCGAAGCCGCTTTCCGCTGGCAGGATCTGGTGGTCTTCCAAATGCAGATCGCCAAGAAGAACGACACGCTGCCAATGTCTCGTGACTATATGGCCAAATGCGAGAAGGCGTTGCAGCTGCGCGACATGGGGCATCGTCCAAAAGCCCCTGCCGCCAAGCCCGCCCGGCGCCGCAAGGTGGCGGATATGGAATAGACCGCCGGCGATCACGCCATTGCCGCTTGCCATTGCCGGCCCACACGCTGAAAAAGGTCTCGCCGTCGCCGCGAGACTTTTTTCATGACCTATCTCATCTACATCGTTGCTGCCCTTGCCGAGATCGCCGGCTGCTTTTCGATCTGGGCGTGGTGGCGGCTGGAAAAGTCGCCGCTGTGGCTGGCGCCAGGGCTGGTCTCGCTCGCTTTGTTCGGCTTCCTGCTGGCGCTGGTAGCCATCAGTGCTGCGGGCCGCGCCTATGCCGCCTATGGCGGCATCTACATCGCCGCCTCGCTCGGATGGCTGTGGCTGGTGGAAGGCGTGCGCCCCGACCGCTGGGACCTTGCCGGTTCCGCGCTCTGCATCGTTGGCGCCTCGGTGATCCTGCTCGCACCTCGGGGTGGCTGAGCTATGGAACTGCCTATCCCGCTTCGACAGGGCGTCGAGCGCCTCCTCGAAAAAGTGCCGCTGCCGACGCTGAAGCAAGCGGCAAAAACGCTGTCGGACCGCTATCGCGCCGAACTGCGCGACGGCCGCCTGCATATGGCCGAGGAGATCGCGGTCAAGGCCTATCTGGCGACGCGGCTGCCGGCGACCTATGCCGCCGTCCGTGCCAGTCTCGATGCACTCAGCGAGGCAAGGCCCGATTATGCACCCAAAACCCTGCTCGACGTCGGCGCCGGCCCGGGCACCGTGCTTTGGGCTGCGCTCGATCTCTGGCCCGACCTCGAGCAGGCGGTGCTGATCGAGGCGAGCGCCGCGGTGCGCCGGGTCGGCGCGGCGCTTGCCACTGAGGCGATGACGGCCAGGATCGCCTGGCTGGCCGGCGATGTCACCATCGACCTTGCCGATCTGGGGCCGGCCGAACTGGTCACCTGCGCCTATGTGCTGGACGAGATCGGACCGGCGTCGCTGCCAAAACTCATCGACCGGCTCTGGCACCTGACCTACGACACGCTGCTGGTCGTCGAGCCGGGCACGCCGGCCGGATGGCAGCGCATCCTTGCCGTGCGCCGGCAGCTGATCGAGGCGGGCGCGCACGTGCTTGCGCCTTGCCCGCATAAGTCACCCTGCCCGCTTGCGCCGCCCGACTGGTGCCATTTTTCGCGCCGCGTCGCGCGTTCGCGTCTGCACCGGCTGGCTAAGGACGCCGACGTGCCATGGGAGGACGAGAAATTCATCTATGTCGCCGCCTCCC
The DNA here is from genome assembly GCF_055811415.1 of Mesorhizobium sp. WSM4846. NCBI lineage: Bacteria > Pseudomonadati > Pseudomonadota > Alphaproteobacteria > Hyphomicrobiales > Phyllobacteriaceae > Mesorhizobium > Mesorhizobium sp. WSM4846. The sequence continues at coordinate 64,443 of NZ_JBVVPZ010000016.1, read as the reverse complement.
GCCACGCCGTCGCCCCACCGCTGGCGCGTGTGATCGCACCGTCGAAATCAGGCTCGGGCAAGGTCCTGCTGAAACTTTGCGAAAGGGACGGCGGTGCCGACGAGAAACTGTTCACCAAGCGCGACGGCGAGATGTTCAAGGCCGCTCGGCGGCTCGACTGGGGCGACGCGCTGCCTGAGTGATTGGCAGCTATTTTCCTGTTTTGTTCTCGCCCGAGAACGGCTAGGCTCGCCGTCTTGATTCGAGTCAATCAAGATTCTTTCCACCGAAAAATCTTGGCTGTGAATCGCGGGCACCGAAGCTGATTGAATGAAGACTGATGCAGATAAGTCATCACCGACCTATCCCGTTCTGATATCGAGAGACCGGCATCGAAATCGGGGACGTTATGGCAGAGGCAGCACGAAAATTCGGCGTGGCGGAAACACCGCTCTATCGCGAGGCACCGAACAACATCGAGGCCGAGCAGGCGCTGCTCGGCGCCATCCTCGTCAACAATGACGCCTTCTACCGCGTTTCGGATTTCCTGAAATCCGGCCATTTTTACGAGCCGCTGCACAGAAAGATCTTTGAGGTCGCCGCCGAGCTCATTCGTATGGGCAAGATAGCAACGCCGATCACACTGAAAACCTTTCTGCCGGCCGACGAGAGGGTCGGCGACATGACGGTTGCGCAATATGTGGTACGGCTGGCTGTCGAGGCGGTCACCGTCGTCAATGCCGCCGACTACGGCCGCGCCATCTATGATCTCGCCACGCGACGCGCCCTGATCACCGTCGGCGAAGACATGGTCAACATCGCCTACGACGCGCCGGTCGACATGTCGCCGTCCGAGCAGATCGAGGATGCCGAGCGGCGCCTGTTCGAACTGGCCGAGACCGGCCGCTACGATGGCGGTTTCGAGAGCTTCACCGACGCGGTCAAGACCGCCGTCGACATGGCCAACGCCGCCTACATGCGCGACGGGCACCTGTCGGGCGTCGCCACGGGCCTGCGCGATCTTGACCGCCGCATGGGCGGCCTGCAGCCGTCCGATCTGATCATCATCGCCGGCCGCCCCGGCATGGGCAAGACCTCGCTTGCCACCAACATGGCCTTCAACATCGCCGAAGCCTATGTGCCGGCGCAACAGGCCGACGGTTCGTTCAAGGCGGCAAATGGCGGCGTCGTCGGCTTCTTCTCGCTCGAAATGTCGTCGGAACAGCTCGCCACCCGCATCATTTCCGAACAGACCGAAATCCCGTCGTCGAAAATCCGCCGCGGCGAGATCAGCGAAATGGATTTCGAAAAGCTGGTCGCCTGCTCGCAGACGATGCAGAAGATCCCGCTGTTCATCGACCAGACTGGCGGCATCTCGATCGCCCAGCTCTCGGCGCGGGCGCGGCGGCTGAAGCGCCAGCGCGGCCTCGACGTCATCGTCATCGACTATATCCAGCTGATGCAAGGGTCGAGCGCCAAATCCTCGCAGAACCGCGTGCAGGAGATCACCGAGATCACCACCGGCCTGAAGGCGCTGGCCAAGGAGCTTGCCGTGCCGATCATTGCGCTGTCGCAGCTGTCGCGCCAGGTCGAAAGCCGCGACGACAAGCGCCCGCAACTTTCGGATCTGCGCGAATCGGGTTCGATCGAGCAGGATGCCGACGTGGTGATGTTCGTCTACCGCGAGGAATACTATCTGAAGAACCGCGAGCCGAAGCCGGGCACCGACGAATACATCAAATGGGAACACGAGATGAACGAGATGCGCGGCAAGGCCGAGGTCATCGTCGCCAAGCAGCGCCATGGACCAACCGGCTCGGTCAGCCTCGCCTTCCAGGGCGAGTTCACCCGCTTCTCCGACCTCGCCGAGGAGCATCATATTGCGGAGAGGTTTGAGTAGGCATGGGTAAGCGTTTCAGGTTTTCTGTCCGCCTGACTCTCGTGCTCGTCAGCGCGGCTGTCCTGCCTGACGTCGCTTCAGCTTGTTCAATGCCTGCAAACTGGACGCCACAACGAGCATTTGCTGAGGCGGCCCTGGTGTTCCGAGGCTTGGTGACAGCCACAGAGCTTAGTCCGACAAAGCTTGGAATTGTCGCAGCCGATGAGGGTGATGGTCGGATACTGGTTAACGTTCGCTACGAGACAATGGAGGTGTTCAAGGGCAACCCGGAACCGAATGGTGTGATCTCCACGACCACTTTGATCATGGGCGGATGCGGCGTACCTGTTCTGGCTGGGCAAAATTTCTTGTTTTACGTCGACGCGATTGATGAGGAGACGCGAAAAACGCAGCCTGAGTTTGCAGGCCAAACACAAGGCATGATCTCCATTTACGACAGCCAGATGCTATCGCCCAATCCGCAGTTGCTCGATGAGTCGCTTGCCGAAGTACGCGCTCTCGCCAAGAAACACTGAATTGTATCCGCGCTCGCCAAATCCCGGCCGAAAATGCGGACGTTCGCGATCCGCCTCCCTTCTAAGGTATGCGAGATTTCATGGCTAAATCCCGCATCCAGTTCATCTGCCAGAATTGCGGATCGGTGCATCAGCGCTGGGCCGGCAAATGCGATGCCTGCGGCGAGTGGAACACGCTGGTCGAGGAAGGCACGTCCGGCGGCATCGGTTCGGGGCCGGCCAATACCCGCAATGCGCGCAAGGGCCGCGCCGTGGTGCTCACGACTTTGTCCGGCGACATCGAGGACGCGCCGCGCATCGTCTCCGGCATCGGCGAGCTCGACCGCGCCACCGGCGGCGGTTTCGTGCGCGGCTCGGCCCTTCTGGTCGGCGGCGACCCCGGCATCGGCAAGTCGACGCTGTTGACCCAGGCTGCCGCAGCACTGGCGTCCAAGGGCCACCGCATCGTCTACGTCTCGGGCGAAGAGGCGGTTGCCCAGATCCGGCTGCGTGCTCAGCGGCTTGGCGTCGCCGATACTCCGGTGGAGCTTGCCGCCGAAACCAATGTCGAGGACATCCTCGCCACCATCGCCGACGGCAGGCGGCCGGACCTGGTGATCCTCGATTCGATCCAGACCTTGTGGACCGACATGGCCGATTCGGCACCCGGCACCGTCACCCAGGTGCGTGCCGCCGCCCAGGCGATGATCCGCTATGCCAAATCCACAGGGGCGGCGATTGTGCTCGTCGGCCACGTCACCAAGGAAGGCCAGATCGCCGGGCCGCGCGTCGTCGAGCATATGGTCGATGCGGTGCTTTATTTCGAGGGCGAAGGCGGCCACCACTACCGCATCCTGCGCACGGTGAAGAACCGCTTCGGACCGACCGACGAGATCGGCGTGTTCGAAATGTCTGATATGGGTCTGCGCGAGGTCGCCAATCCATCCGAGCTTTTTCTCGGCGAACGCCATGCGAAAGCGCCGGGCGCCGCGGTTTTCGCCGGCATGGAAGGTACCCGGCCGGTGCTGGTCGAGATCCAGGCGCTGGTGGCGCCGTCGTCGCTGGGCACGCCGCGTCGCGCCGTCGTCGGCTGGGACGGTGCCCGGCTGTCGATGATCCTCGCCGTTCTCGAAGCCCATTGCGGGGTCCGCTTTGGCACGCATGACGTCTATCTCAACGTCGCCGGCGGCTACCGTATCTCGGAGCCGGCTGCCGATCTGGCGGTGGCGGCCGCACTGGTTTCCTCACTCACCGGTCTTGCCCTTCCCGCCGATTGCGTCTATTTCGGCGAAATCAGCCTTTCGGGCGCCGTAAGGCCGGTTGCGCATGCGCAGCAGCGCCTGAAGGAAGCCGAAAAGCTGGGTTTTGGAAGCGCGGTTCTGCCCTTGGGCAGCGAGGAACTTGCCGGGGGGATAGGGGCCGGCGCTTTCCAGCCCACCGAGCTTGCCGATCTCGTGGCGCGCATAGCCGGCTCACGGCGCAGCCGCGCCGACGAGCAAGAATGACGCGGCTCATGAAGTGGGGCAAAAGACATGCCGATTACGCTGCTTGACGGAATTCTCGTCGGCTTCACCTTGGTCTCGGCGATGCTCGCCATGGTTCGCGGCTTTTCGCGCGAGGTCCTATCTGTCATCTCCTGGATAGCGGCGGCCGCGGCAGCGTTCTTTTTCTATCAACCGGTCCTGCCTTACGTTCAGCCCTATGTCGACAATGAGAAGGTTGCCATGGTGGTGGCCGCCGGCATCGTCTTCATCGTCGCGCTGATCGTCGTCTCGATCATCACCATGAAGCTCGCCGACTGGATCATCGATTCCAGGGTCGGCGCGCTCGACCGCACGCTTGGTTTCCTCTATGGCGCAGCGCGCGGCATCCTGGTCGTCGCGGTGGCCCTGCTGTTCTTCAACTGGCTGGCCGGCCCCAAGGCTCCGGGCTGGGTCGCCGATGCCAAGTCGCGGCCGCTGCTCGAATCGATCGGCGCCAAGCTCGAAAGCCTGCTGCCCGAGGATCCGGAAAACGCGATCCTCAACAGGCTCAATCCGAATCAGCCGGCACCCGAGACCGGCGCCGAGACACCTCCGGCAGCGGACGCACCCGCGGCGGACGCGCCGGCAACCGGCGACGATGCTCCGGCGCCCGACGGCAGCGAGACCGACGCGCCACCGGCCGACAATGCACCGGCCAATCCGGCGCCGGCAAACTGACGATTATGTGAAGGCCGCAAACTCTACGTTGCTCTTGAGCCGTCATCACACTATATAGCGACTTTAGCGGAGCTGAAGATGGCAGACGCAGACGACGTGCTTTCCGCCGAAGCTGACGATCATTTCCATGACGAATGCGGTGTGTTCGGTATTTTTGGCCGGCAGGACGCTGCCGCTATCGTCACGCTCGGCTTGCATGCGTTGCAGCATCGCGGCCAGGAAGCGGCTGGTATCGTTTCCTATGACGGCACCCAGTTCCATGTCGAACATCATGTCGGCCTGATCGGCGATACGTTCACCAAACAGCGCGTCATCGACAGCCTGCAAGGCAACCGCGCCATCGGCCACACGCGCTACGCCACCACCGGCGGCGCCGGCCAGCGCAACATCCAGCCGTTTTTCGCCGAGCTCGCCGATGGCGGCTTCGCCGTCGCCCACAACGGCAACCTCACCAACGCCATGACGGTGCAGCGCGCGCTTCAGAAACAGGGCGCGATCTTCTCGTCGACCTCCGACACCGAGACGCTGCTGCATCTGGTCGCCACCAGCAGGGAACGCGATCTCAACTCGCGCTTCATCGATGCGGTGCGCCAGGTCGAAGGTGCCTTCTCGCTGGTGGCGATGACTTCAAAGAAGATGATCGGCTGCCGCGATCCGCTCGGCATCCGGCCGCTGGTGCTCGGCGATCTCGACGGCGCCTGGATCCTGGCTTCCGAAACCTGCGCGCTCGACATCATCGGCGCGCGTTTCGTGCGCGACCTGAAGCCCGGCGAGATGGTCGTCGTCACCGCCAAGGGCATCGAGAGCCTGTTTCCGTTCGAGCCGCAGAAGACCCGCTTCTGCATCTTCGAATATGTTTATTTCGCGCGTCCGGATTCGTCGGTCGAGGGCCGCAACGTCTACGAGGTGCGCAAGCGCATCGGCGCCGAGCTGGCGCTCGAAAGCCCGGTCGAGGCCGACATCGTCGTGCCGGTGCCGGACAGCGGCACTCCGGCGGCGATCGGCTTTTCGCAAGCCGCGGGCATCCCGTTCGAGCTCGGCATTATCCGCAATCACTATGTCGGCCGCACCTTCATCCAGCCCGGCGATTCGATCCGCCACATGGGCGTCAAGCTCAAGCATAACGCCAACCGCCGCATGATCGAAGGCAAGCGCGTGGTGCTGGTCGACGATTCGATCGTGCGCGGCACCACCAGCCAAAAAATCGTGCAGATGGTGCGCGATGCCGGCGCCAAGGAAGTGCACATGCGCATCGCCTCGCCGCCGACGCGCGCTTCCTGTTTCTACGGCGTCGACACGCCGGAGAAATCGAAGCTGCTGGCGTCGCGCATGTCGGTGGAAGAGATGGCCGAGTTCATCCGCGTCGATTCGCTCGGTTTCCTGTCTATCGACGGGCTCTACCGCGCCGTCGGCGAGGCCGGCCGCGACAATGAGCAGCCGCAATTCTGCGACGCCTGCTTCACCGGGCAATATCCGACCCGGCTTGCCGATTTCGAAGGTTCGGACAATGTGCGCACGCTGTCGCTGCTGGCGGCGGGCGGGGCGTAGGATTGCCGGAACACCAGTTGCCTTCCCGAGTTTACCCCCCTCTGTCCTGCCGCACATGTCCGGCAGGATAGAGGGGGTGTTTTCACGCCTGCTCACGGAGGCCTCGCATGATCCCTGCCACTAGTCTCGACCTGTCCGGCCGCGTCGCGGTCGTCACCGGCGCCTCGCGCGGCATCGGCTACTTCATCGCCCTGGAACTTGCCGCCGCTGGAGCGCACGTCATCGCGGTTGCCCGCACCGTCGGCGGACTGGAGGAAGTCGACGACCAGATCAAGGCAACGGGCGGACAGGCGACGCTGGTGCCGCTCGACCTCGCCGACATGGCCGGCATCGACCGGCTGGGCGGCGCCATCCATGAGCGATGGGGCAAGCTCGACATCCTGGTCGCCAATGCGGCGGTGCTCGGCGTCATCTCCCCGATCGGCCATGTCGAGGCCAAGACTTTCGAGAAAGTTATGACCATCAACGTTACCTCGACATGGCGGCTGATCCGCTCGGTCGACCCGTTGCTCAGGCTCTCCGACGCAGGCCGTGCCATCGTGCTTTCCTCCAATGCCGCCCATTCGGCGCGGGCCTTCTGGGCGCCCTACGCGGCGTCGAAGGCGGCAGTCGAGACGATGATGCGTTCCTGGGCGCATGAGACGGAAAACCTGGCACTCAGGGTCAATGCCGCCGATCCCGGCGCCACCCGCACCGCCATGCGTGCGCAGGCGGTGCCCGGTGAGGATCCGGAGACGCTGCCGCATCCCCAGGAGATCGCCAAACGCATCGTGCCGCTGGCCAGCCCTGCGCTTAAGGAAACCGGGCTGATCTTCCAGGCCAAGCACAACCGCTTTGTTGCCTACCGGCAGCCGGAGTAGACGCCTCGCGCATTTCGACGGAAGAATTGCGCCGCCGCCGACGTTATTGGAATGCCAGATTTTCCGAAACGGAGGACCACCATGCGCAGACTGCTTCTCGTCACCGCCGCTGCATCGCTGGCAGCCATCGGCGTCGCATCCTCGCAGGATGCGACGATGAGCTTCTTCGTCACCAGCGTCGGCTCGGGCAATGGCGCCGATCTCGGCGGCCTCGCGGGCGCCGATGCGCATTGCGCCTCGCTGGCTGAAGCCGCGGACGTTGCGGGCAAGACATGGCGCGCCTATCTCTCGACCAGCGACACCGACGCGCGCGATCGCATTGGCAAGGGACCGTGGTTCAACGCCAAGGGCGTCAAGATCGCCGACGATGTCGCTTCGCTGCATAGCGATGCCAACGCCATCACCAAGCAAACAGCGCTCGACGAAAAGGGCGAAGAGGTCAACGGCCGCGGAGACAAGCCCAACCGGCACGACGTGCTGACCGGTTCCAAGCCCGACGGCACGAAAATTGCCGACCAGACCTGCGGCGGCTGGACGCTCAGCGGAGCGGAAGGCGCGGCAATGACGGGCCATCACGACCGCACCGGTCTCGACGATTCGGCCGCCGCCAAATCGTGGAATTCCTCGCACGCTTCGCGCGGCGGCTGCAGTCAGGAGGCACTGAGGAGCACCGGCGGCGACGGCCTGTTCTATTGCTTCGCCGTGAACTGAGCCGGCCCAACAAACGCAGAACATCACGCTGGCGTGGCGACCCACCGCGCCAGGCCGCGCTTTCGCTGATCGCCCGGAGTTGATAGGATCCCCCGACTCCCACAACAAGCGAGGAAATTCTATGGCTTCGAGCGTAGCGCTGGTCTGGTATCTGGTGATTGCCGGCCCGCAAGGCGGCATGGTGGTGCTGCCCAGCACGTTCGACACTCGCGAACAGTGCGCCTTCGCCGTCACCGAATATCAGAAGCAGCCAACGCCGGCCGGCTGGTCGGTGCAGTGCGTGCCGAGCGCCTCGCCGTTCGCCGACGAGGGCGAAAGCGAGTAGCCGGCGGCGCGCGTTCAGCGCTGAGCGCTGACCGTCAGTTCCGGCCTCGTATTGATGGTCTGAAACACCACGCAATAGCGTTCGGTCAGCTTGAGCAGCGTGTCGACGCGCTCTTGTGGCTCGTCGGTGTCGAGGCCGAAAATCAGCCGGATGGCGCGGAAGCCGACCGGCGCATCTTTTGCCACGCCTAAAGTGCCGCGAAAATCGAGATCGCCTTCGGCCTCCACGGTGGCGGCGCCGAGCTTGAACTCCAGTGCCGTCGCCACCGCCTTCAGCGTTACGCCAGCGCAAGCGACCAGCGCCTCCAGCAGCATGTCGCCCGAGCACAGTTCGAGCCCGGAACCGCCGGTAGCCGGATGCAGACCGGCAACGGCGAGCGCCCTGCCGGTCTCGACCTTGCAGGCGATCGACTGGTCGTCGACCGAGCCCTTGGCCCGAAGCGTGATCAGCGCGCGCGATGCGTCCTCGCGATATGCCTCCTTGAGCGGCGCCTGCATGGCCTTCAGTCCGGTGGTGTCCATGTCCAACCCTTTTCGGCAGTCAGCTTTATCGCTCGTCAGGATACTCGAATAGAACCGGTCTCGATTTCACGACATTTGGCTTGGACTGCCAAGCTGTCCAGACATTTGCCGTGTCGTTAGACTTGGTCCCCTTTCATGCGACCCGGGGCCGCCACGCGATGACGCCATCCGTCCGCGCCCGCACCTCGGGTGAGGCCAGGCAGGTGGCGACGGCCTCGTAGCCGTGAGTGCCGGGGTACCGGGCGACGTATGTTGGCGGGCTGTGATTGGCGGGGCAGAGGATGATCGCTTCGTCGGTGCCGACAGCCGCCAGGTCGAGTATCGCGCAGGAGCGCGTGAGCAGAAAAAGCGGTCGACCGCCGGGGCCGCGGCGACGCAAATGGGCAATCAGGGCTTCTTGCGAGGCGTGATCCAGCCCCTGTTCGATCATGTCGACGACCAGGATGGCCGACCTTCGGCTTCCAATCCGGCGAGTAGAGCGATCATTGCGTCGGACACCACGGCGCCGTCCTCGACCAGCCAGGCCAGCGTCTGATCAACTCGCGACCTGAGAGCTGGGTCGGCGTCCACGCGAGCCAGAGCCGCCGTACAGCCATTCGCCAGTCGGTCCAGGCCAAGGAAGGCGGCGTCAGGCAATGTCTCGGCCAGACGCTGCGCCAGCCGGGTCTTGCCACTGCCCAACGGGCCGATGATGTAGTTCAGCGGTCGGATCTGTCCCAGTTCGAACCGCTCGCCTCCCCAAGGCCAGGGAAGGTCGAAAGCGACGCTGAGCGTAGCCTCTGGCGCCAGCAGGCGCGCCAGTTCCCCGGCGCTTGGCGCTTCGCCTCGAGCGAGGTCGTCCCGCAGGCTACCGATCTTCTCTATTACGCCGACAAGCTGGCGCAGCCGGCTCTCGAGTACCGCCTGGTGTGCGGCCAAGGCCGGCTCCATGCCCCGGGAGTCACCCTCCAACACCCGCGCCACTTGGGCCAGGCTGAAGCCAAGCGCGCGCAGGGCCGCGATCTCGGCGGCGCGGCTCATTTCGACAGGACCGTAGGCGCGCCATCCGGCCGCAGTGCGGATCGGAGCGATCAGGCCGCGCTGCTCATAAAGCCGCAGGGCCTTGGCCGACACCCCGAGCCGGCCGGCGGCTTCGGAAGCGTTCAGGAACTGGGCGGAAGAGTTCATGAATCACCTTGTTGCTGTTGACCGCCTTTCTATCGGGGCTGACCCCGGGGCCGAGTCAACAGGGATGTTCGCGGTCCGCAGGAGCCGTGGAGAGGCAAGATCACTTCGTGTCGAACTGACACATCGGCTTTGATGAGATGAATCGACTTGCAAAAGGGCATTTCCGCAGCGGCTGCAGGATACGGCAACCCCTGCTGACAGTACGGTGTCAGGACAAAGCAGCATAGTGTGGTGACATGACCGGATTCCTAACCATGCCTGACACCGCTGCCGAGCGCACCCTTGGCATCATCCTGGTTTCGGCGTCGGCGGCGGTGTTCGGCCTGACCGGCGTATTGACCAAGTCGATCCATGGCGATCCGCTGACCATCACCTGCTGGCGCGGCTTCGTCGGCTCGATCCTGATCAGCCTCTACGTGCTTTGGCGGCGCCGCCAATCCGGTGGGCGTGAAAGCCTGCGCCTCGGCTGGCGCGGCTGGCTGTTGGCGATCGAGGGCGCGCTAGCCAGCATCGCCTTCATCTCGGCGTTCAAATTCACCTTCGTCGCCAATGTTGCGATCATCTACGCCACTGCGCCCTTCGTCACCGCGCTGCTTGCCTTCATTCTCGTTCGTGAGCGCTTCCGGCTGCAGACGCTTGCCGCCGCCGCCGTGTCGCTCAGCGGCGTGGCGATCATGGTCTGGTCCGGCTTCGGCACCGGCCATCTGTTCGGCGACGGGCTGGCGCTGCTGATGACAATCGGCAGCGCGCTCTACATGATCATGGTGCGGGCTTTCCGCGACACGCCGGTGGTGTGGGCCGGGGCGGTGTCGGCATTCCTTTTGTTCGTGCTCGGTTGGTTCGTCACCGATCCATTGGCCGTCTCGGCCAGGGACGCAGTGTTGCTCGTCGCCTTCGGCACGTCGTTCGCGCTGGCCTCTATTCTGTGGACGGAGGGCGCGCGGCTCATTCCGGCTGCCGAATCCGGCCTGCTGGGCTCGGCTGAAGTACCGTTCGCGATCCTGTTCGCCTTCCTGTTCCTGGCCGAGGTCCCGCCAGCCGCCAGCATGATCGGCGGCGCCATCGTGCTCTGCGCGGTGTTCGCCCATGCCGGGCGCGACTGGCAAGCGGCCAGGCAGCGCTCTGCCTGAGAAAAATCTGCCGCCGAATAAATTTGCGGGGTGCAAATAAATTAGCAAGGTCATGGAACCATCAACAGGTTCAGGCATTGTTGGCTTTGACGGGTCATCCAAGTCCCCCCAAACCCCTCGGCCCGTCTAACCTATAGCCGATCGCAAGGTCGGCTTTTTCTTTTGCGAAATCAGCTTGGTGCGCCTGCCAAGGCAAGGTTGCCGCTGAACAGCGCAGCCAGATCCTGAGCCGGGGGCTCGGCATCCTGGCGCAGCCGGATGGCGAACTCGGCGGTGGGAACCGGCGGCAGGCCAAGGTCGCGCGGTGCCTCGACGATGCCGGAATGGGCAAACCGCGCCGTCCGCAGCGTCAGAGCGATACCGGCATTCACCGCCGTGCGCAGCCCGGCCAGGCTGGCACTGCCGGCGGCGATGCGGTAGCGGCGACCTGCCCTGTCGAGTGCAGCGATCGCCGCTTCGCGAAAGCCGCAATGCGGATCGAGCAGCGCCAGCGGCAGTTCGTCCTGGTGTGTGGCCAAGCCTCTTTGCGAACAGAGCCACATCATCGGTTCGCAGAGCACGCCGATCTCGTCCGGCGCCGGAGCCTGTCGCATGGCGACCATCAGATCGAGGATGCCGGTTTGCAGTGCCTCGGCCAATTCGGCGGAGCGGCCGACGCGCAGTTCGATCCTGACGCGCGGATAGCTCGCGGCAAAGGCCCTGAGCAGCTCCGGGAGGCCGCTGTCGGCGAAATCTTGTGTCGTGCCGATGGCCACGCGCCCATCCGCTCGCACGCCCTTGAGGGCCAGCCACGCTTCGCGATGCACAGCAAGGATGCGCCGCGCATGACCGACCAGATCCTCGCCCGCCGGCGTCAGGACGCGCCCTCTTCCCTGCGGCACCAGAAGTGGTTCGCCGACAATATCCTCAAGCCGCTGCATCTGCGTGGTCACCGCCGACGCCGAGCGCCCGACAAATGACGCCGCCTGCGCCAGCGAGCCGCTGTCGACGAAGGCGAGAAAGGTTTTGAGGAGGTCGGGGTCGAGCATTGTGATAATTCGACAGTATCAAAGTTTTCCCTAAAAACAATTCGATTTTCATAACGCAAGGCGATGGCAAAGATCTCCGACGGCGAAGAGACGCCGCGTAACCCGAGGAGAGAAATTATGCCGATCATCAATGTCAGCGTCACGGGCAAGCCCGATGCCGCTTTGTCCGCCGCCATCGCCAGGCAGGTGACCGAACTGACCGCCACGCATTTGCGCAAGGATGCGACGATCACAGCGGTGGCCATTTCCTACCATGACCCCGAGCACTGGTTCGCCGGCGGCAAGTCGTTGGCGGAGCATGACGCCAACAGTTTCTGGCTCGACATCAAGGTGGTCGACGGCACCAACACCAAGCTTGAGCTGGAGGCCTATCTCAAGGCGCTCTTCCTTGGCTTTGGCAGCCTGCTGGGCAAGGTGCATGAGGAGAGCTATGCCTTCGTGCATGAAGTCCCGGCCGCCGCCTATGGCTATGGTGGCAAGACACAGGAATTCCGCTTCATCAGCGGGAGATTGAAGGCGGCGTGAGCCGCCCCCATCAATCCAGGCTCATGCCGCAGGCGCTTTCTCTGCCGCAAGGAAACATAGACACCGCACTTTTCATGGCCGGCCAGGCCAGTAATGCGAAGGTACCGCACCTCCGCATTGACGTTGAGCCCACTTCGTCTAGGTTCTCATCGAAGCGGTCAGGAAGAGCCGCGAGGTTAAAATCTGTTGGGAGAGACGCGGCATGATCCTGACACTGGCGCTGCTTGCGGGTCTCGTCGCGGCCTGGCTGCTGATCGGCGTGGTGGAAAAATTCCGCCTCGGCCTGCGCTTCACGCAGGCGCTGCTCTATGTGCCGTTCAAGCTCGCCTACCGGATTGCCGACGATCGTATCAAGATCGCCCGCAGAACAGCCGCCCCGGTCATTTACGTCATTTCGCACCAGTCGCGCCTCGAACCGGCGCTGATGCTGTCACTGCTGCCGGAAGACACGCTGCACATCCTCGACGAGGTCTCGGCGCGATCGCCCTGGCTCGAACCATGGCGCGAGCTTGGCCGCACCATCGCTTTCAACGCTGAGCATGTCTTCGTCAGCCGCCGGCTGGTGCGGGTGCTGAAGGGCAAGGGCCGCCTTGCCGTCTATCTGCCGGATGCGGTCGAGCCTGATATCAAGACATTTCGCCTGTTTCGCGCCGTCACCCGCATCGCCATGCAGGCCGATGCCCGCATCGTGCCGATCTTCGTCGCCGGCGCGCGCACTCTGCCGGTATCGCTGACTGCGGCGGACAAGGCGCCCCGGCGCTGGTTTCCGCTCCTGTCGATCAGCTTGCTGGAGCCGATGACCATCGCCGAGCTGGTGGCGCGAAACCCTGATCAGTCCTCGAACACCAATACGCTGTTCGACCGTTTCGCCGAAGCCCGGCTTTTCGGCAGCGATCTTGACCGCGGCCTGTTCCTCGCCATACGCGACGCCGCCGACCGAGTCGGCGCCTCGCATCCTATCGTCGAAGACGTGGTCAGCGGCACGCTGAATTACAGAAAGCTGTTCATCGGCGCGCGGGTGCTGGGCCGCCGCTTCGAGGCGGTGACAGCGCCGAATGAAGCGGTTGGAGTGCTGCTGCCCAACGCCAACGGTGTCGTGCAGTCGCTCGTTGGCCTGTTGTCAGCGAGCCGGGTGGCGGCGATGATCAACTACACCGCAGGCCCGGCCAGCGTCACCGCCGCCGTGCGCACGGCGGAGATCCGCACCGTGGTCTCGTCGCGCGCCTTTGTCGACAAGGCCAGCCTCGCTGACATCGTCGCGGCGGTAGAAGAAGGCGGCGCCAGGCTGTTGTGGCTGGAGGATGTGCGGGCCAGCGTAACCGTATTGGACAAGCTCGCCGCCGCCTTGCTGTGGCGCTGGCCGCTGCAGCCGCAGAATGCGGCCAAACCAGCGGTGATCCTGTTCACCTCAGGCTCGGAAGGCACGCCGAAGGCGGTGGTCCTGTCGCACAGAAATCTTCTCGCCAACGCCATGCAGGCTGAGGCCCGCATCACCATCTCGCCGGCCGACATCCTGCTCAACGTGCTGCCGGTGTTCCACTCGTTCGGGCTCACCGGCGGCACTATCCTGCCGCTGGTCACCGGCGTGAAACTGTTCCTCTACCCCTCGCCGCTGCACTACAAGCTGATCCCCGAGGTCGCACGCAAGGCAAGGCCGACGGTCATGTTCGGCACCGACACGTTCCTCGCCAACTATGCGCGCACCGCCAAGGACGGCGATTTCTCCAGCCTGCGCTTCATCGTCGCCGGCGCCGAAGCGGTGAAACCGGAGACGCGCCGCGTCTACCGGGAGCGCTTCCAGGCCGAGATCATCGAAGGTTTCGGGCTGACCGAGGCAGCGCCCGTCGTTGCCGTCAACACCGCCATCCACGGCCGCGACGGCACGGTCGGGCGACTGTTGCCGGGCATGAGCATGAAGCTCGAGCCGGTCGAGGGCATCAGCGGCGCCGGACGGTTATTGCTCAAGGGGCCGAATTTGATGATGGGCTACATGACCTCAGGTCGGCCCGGGGAATTGCAGCCGCTCGACGGCTGGCACGATACCGGCGACATCGTTTCTGTTGACCGCGAGGGCTTCATTACCATTCGCGGCCGGGCCAAGCGCTTCGCCAAGATCGCCGGCGAGATGGTGTCGCTGGGCGCGGTCGAGATGCTGGTGCAGTCGCTGTGGCTGGAAGAGCGCCACGCTGTGGTGGCGGTGCCGGACAAGCGCCGCGGCGAGCGTATCGTGCTGGTCACCACCGCCGATGACGCCGACCCCGATGAATTGCGCAAATTCGGCAGACAAGCCGGCGCCGCCGATCTGATGGTGCCGAACGACATCGTCAAGGTCGAGGAAATCCCGGTGCTGGGCTCTGGCAAGACCGACTACGTCTCGACCCGCAAACTGGCGATTGACCGACTGGGGCTCAGCGCGGCGGCCTAGCGCCTAAAGCGCGTCGCGTCTGGAGGGATTTATGCGACGCGCTTTAAGTTCTTGCTTGAATGCATCTCGTTGTCCCAAAACCGCTGCGCACCTTCGGGTCAGGCCCGAGGGCATGCTTTTGGGCGACATGCATTAGAGGACCACCACCGACAACAGCAGGATGAACCCGACCGCCATCATCAGCAGGCCCGGCCAGTTCTGCGACAGGCCGAGGAAACCGAGGCCGCGCCGCCGCGGCTCAAGTGTCGGGCCTGGCGTTGCAAGATTTGGCGTCGAGGGGGGGGGCGCCGGCCCCCCGCCGGCCCGGGGGCCGCGCCGCGACCCCCCCCCCCCGCCGACCCGCGCCGGGACCTAACCCAC